>NZ_JCAJZT010000002.1:0-505607 GCF_059510395.1 Shimazuella sp. NTD248
AAATACCGGCGTTACCGGGAATACTGGCGTTACCGGGAATACCGGCGCTACCGGGGCCACTGGCGCTACCGGGGCCACTGGCGCTATCGGGGCCACTGGCGCTATCGGGAACACTGGCGCTATCGGGAACACTGGCGCTACTGGGAATACCGGTGCTACCGGAAATACCGGTGCCACCGGAGATACTGGAGTTACTGGCACTACCGGGAATACTGGCACTACCGGGAATACCGGCGCTACCGGAAATACCGGCGCTACCGGGAATACCGGCGCTACCGGGGCCACTGGCGCTACCGGGAATACTGGCGCTACTGGGAATACTGGCGCTACTGGGAATACTGGCGCTACTGGGAACACTGGCGCTACTGGGAATACTGGCGCTACCGGGAATACTGGCGCTACTGGGAATACTGGCGCTACTGGGAATACTGGCGCTACTGGGAATACTGGCGCTACTGGGAATACTGGCGCTACCGGGAATACTGGCGTTACCGGGAATACTGGCGCTACCGGGAATACTGGCGCTACCGGAAATACCGGCGCTACCGGAAATACTGGCCCTACCGGGGCCACTGGCGCTACCGGGAACACTGGCGCTACCGGGAATACCGGCGCTACAGGTACCACTGGCGCTACCGGGAACACTGGCGCTACCGGGAATACCGGCGCTACAGGTACGAATGTAACAGCAACTTCCGGTTTCGCAGCGAATACTTCAGGAGCATCCATAGCAGTTATATTAGGAGGAACAGTTGTCCCGCTTCCAGATGCTCAAAATCTGTCTGCCGATATAACAGTAAATGGAGCAAATACAATATTTACCGTAGCTCCAGCAGGGCGTTACTATATTTCTTATAACATCCATTTAACGGCTAGTTTATTACTAGGTTCAAGGTTGATTGTAAATGGATCACCTTTAACTCAATCCTCCATCGCACCATCTATCAGTGTTTCTAGTTTCTCTACAGATGTCATTGTCACATTAACTGCTGGATCTACCATATCACTTCAATTATTCGGGCTGTTAGGAACTGCTGTACTTGTATCAGGAGCAGGTGCAACTTTAACTATTATAAGAGTAGAATAATTTTATATTGATTCACAAACAGATAAACCAATTACTACGGTTAAAACGATAAAATATGATGAAAAAAACAAATTATTCAAACCTAACCCCTTATGTGATAAGGGGTTAGGTTTAGTATCTATGCTTCATATCTGTGTAAAATTCCTTTGTTTGATTCCTACGATTAAGGAAATAAATATTTATTTTGGCATGATCCAAAGATGAAATTGAAATTTGATTAATTGCAATTTCATCTTCTATAAATCCATATGAATCCTATTCATAATCAGTTTCCCCAATCCCATTTTTCCCCAGTAAATATCTGATAACTATGAATAGTCCCCGCATCAAACTCCACTATGTGTGCTGTCTTCTCATAGTGACCTCCATACTGGTTTGGCATTACGTTCCCTTCTAATGCGATAACATCCCCATCTTGATTTAAATAAACAATATCAATTGGAAATTTCATTTGAAATGTATGAACCATTCTTCCCCTCATGAGAAATAATCCACTACCAGCTGAGTTTCGTCCAAGAAGCCCTTTCAACAGTTCTTTTTCCGTTACGGCTAACTCCATACTTCGAAAAAAGATATGTGATCGATAAACATTTATCCAATTTTTCAACTCTTTGCCTCCAAAGCAAAATATTTATGCGCAACAATTAAGAAAACAAAATCCATTCTTTTTTAATTTACATTATATTTCCGATAAAATTTTTTTCTTGTGCAATCAAATATTTACTTGTTATTTGGCAAAAAGTGTTAAAAAATAAAAAAGAGAGCTGGATAAGTCCAACTCTCCATAACCTTATGCAAATTCGCTGATTAAACGATCAAATTGCTCTTCTTTTAAATTTAGATCTTGTTTTACAAGGGCTTCTTCTTTATAACCTTTTATCAAGTCTTCATAGGAAGGTCTGTCGGAATTTTGATAAATAATTCCAGTAACGAGACCATTGTGTTCCATCAAGGTTTGCATTGCTTTCCCACGGTTTGATGGATCATATCCTTCGATATCATCCAGACTAGTAAGGTTTTGTTTAAACCAATCGTATGTGTTGATTTTGTTGTAAGTCACACATGGGCTATAAACATTGATCAACGAGAAACCTTTATGTTTAATACCTGCTTCGATTACAGCAGTCATTCCTTTTAAATCACTGGATACCGTTTGTGCAACGAAACCAGCTCCTACCGTTAGTGCCATTTCCATTGGAGAAATCGCAGCTTCAATAGAACCATTTGGTGTACTTTTCGTTTTGAATCCCATCTCCGAGCGTGGAGAAGTTTGTCCTTTGGTGAGACCATAGATTTGATTGTCCATTACAATATAGGTGATATCAACATTACGACGAATGGCATGAACCGTATGTCCCATACCGATCGCAAAGCCATCTCCATCACCACCAGAAGCAATTACAGTTAGCTCTCGATTGGCGAGTTTTAGACCTTGAGCGATTGGTAGAGAACGACCGTGAACACCATGAAATCCATAGGAATTCACATAACCTGCAATACGACCAGAACAACCGATACCGGAAACGATAGCAACTTCTTCAGGTTCTTTACCTAAGTTTGCAAACGCACGCTGCATAGAAGCCAAAACCGTGAAGTCTCCACAACCAGGGCACCAGTTAGGTTTCACTTTGTTGCGGAATTCTTTAAACGTTGCCATGAACCAACAGCTCCTTACACTCTTTATAGATTTCCATCGGCAAGAACGGGTTTCCGTCGTATTTGCCAACGTGAACCAATTTTTCAGCCATACCTACATTCATTTTAATGAGCGAAGTCAGTTGTCCTGTAGCATTGTTTTCTACGACAATTACTTTTTTCGCTTTTTCCATTTGTTCTTTTAATTGTTCAGTTGGAAAAGGCATCAATTGACGAATATGAGCATGATTTACTTTTAATCCATCAGCTTCTAAACGACCCATTGCCTCTTGGATGGTTCCATAAGTAGAGTTAATACCAACAATCAAGATATCGGCATCTTCATGACGTGTATCGGCATGAATTGGATTTGGGAAAGACAGGTTAGTCAATTTGGACAACCGTTTGTCCATCATTTTTTTACGGTTGACAGCACCTTCAAATGGACGTCCTGTTTCATTGTGTTCCACACCAGTTACATGATGGAGCCCGTGTTTTTTCCCAGGAAGAACACGACGAGACACACCATCTTCACTAAATCCATAGCGTGGGAATAACTCTGAATTTTCGAGTTCTGGCAATTCCTCTTCATCCGTAACCAGTTTTCCACGACGAATCTCAATTTTATTATAATCTAGCGGATCCACGGTTTGTTTGCCGAGCGACAATGCCAAATCCGTAACGATGATTACAGGACATTGATACTCTTCAGCGAGGTTAAATGCTTCAATCGTATCATAGAAACATTCTTCCACAGAACTTGGTGCGATAACGATCTTTGGAATTTCACCATGTGTGCTGTACAGCATAGCAAGAATATCACTTTGTTCTTGTTTGGTAGGAAGTCCTGTACTTGGGCCACCACGTTGTGTATCTATGATTACAACAGGTGTTTCGGTCATACCCGCAAGACCTATAGCTTCTGTCATTAAAGATAACCCAGGTCCAGCGGAAGCTGTCAATGCACGCACACCACCATAGTTTGCACCAATAGCCATTGTGATTGCAGCAATTTCATCTTCTGTTTGTACTACCGTTCCACCAAATGCCGGAAGACGACGGATTAAGTATTCCATGATTTCAGAAGATGGAGTGATCGGATAAGCTGCCATTAGTCTTGCTCCACCAGCAACCGCACCAAAAGCAATTGCATCATTACCAATCATATATAAACGTTTCTTTCCATCAGATGGTGCTAAGCTAAAGTCTTTGATAGAAAGATTGGTAGTTTCGGTTTTGACATACTCAATTCCTTTTGTGATTGCATTCATGTTTTTATCAATCACTTGTTGTCCTTTTTTCGCAAATCTATCTGTCAAAACTTCACGGAATGATTCAACAGAAATACCTAGTAGCGCTACAGATGCACCAACAGCCACCATGTTTTTCATTTGAGCCATACCAACTTCTTCAGCAATCTTTGTAAATGGCACTGCAATTAAGTGTGCCTTGACGCCTTCTGGAACAGTAGGATTAAATTTTGCGTCAGCTAAAATTACACCACCGTCTATTAGTTCATAAGAATTTAAATCAATCGTTTCTTGGTCGAATGCAACTAAAATGTCTAGATCATCTGAAATAGAGCTGGTAGGTTCTGTGCTAATACGAATTTTCGTATTGGAGTGGCCACCTTTAATACGGGAAGAAAAATGACGATACCCAAATAGAAAGTAGCCTTGGCGATTGAGCACTGTAGCTAAAGTTTCTCCAGCACTATCAATCCCCTCTCCCTGCTGTCCGCCTACTTTCCAGGAAAGCTGGTTAATCATGAACTCATCTCCTTTAATACTTCACGCCAAACAATCATCTGGAGAAATCCCCAGATGTGAACCAGTAATGTTTATACATTTGTTTATTATGGTAAATTACTAAACACTAACTATTGCCTTTTCTAATTCTATTCCTGTGTAGTAGAAATTGCAATAAGCAATCTTATCTTAGTGAATGTTTATAAAATTTGAGGGCGTTATGGTAAGTCCATTTATCTACTAATGACTTTGGAAAGTAACTACTCAATACATGGTAAAAGGACGGTAATTCAAATGCATTACTCAATCCATATAGTTTATTCTCCATCCCATCAAAATCAGAACCAAAAGAAATACGATCTTCTCCCCCTAAATATTGGATGTGTTCAAGATGAAACAACAAATGGTCTATTGTTGCCTTTTGGTAGGGATGAAACACAAATTGAGGGACATATGTAATTCCGATTAAACCATTCAATTCGATGATTATTTTAATTTGATCATCTGTCAAATTCCTAGGATGGTCACAGATCTTTCGGCAATTGGAATGAGATGCCATAACTTTCACATTTGGAATCGAAACAACATCCCAGAACCCTTGCTCCGATAAATGTGAAACATCTACAATCATTCCGAGTCTCACCATCTCCTTCACAAATTCCTTACCGAAATTAGTAAGACCTCCGTTACGAATCTCCCTACAACCATCTGCAATAGCATTCGAACAATTCCATGTTAAACCTATTTGCCTTACTCCCAATCGATGGAATAAACGCAAGATGGAAAGATCTCTACCCACTGCTTCTCCACCTTCGAGAGAGAGTACAGAGCGAGTTTCTTCCTCTATTCTTTTCCCATTTCCGCATGATAACAGGGGAACAAAAGGTTCAACGTTTTGGTAAAACAAATCAATTTGTTTAAGTGCAGTTCCTAATTTACCAGTTTGGGGGATATGATCAGGAACATAGATAGCAAAATTTTGAAGGAGTACATTGCTATATTTTAAAGAGTTATAAGAAACATCTAAAGGAGAATTATCCGAAAGAAATAAGTTTTCTTGAGGTTGTTTATTTGAAAAAAAAGAACAATCCTCCTTTTCCCGTTTCCAAAGCTGGTAGAGTACATCACAGTGATTATCTATCCAGTACAAACCCTCACCCCCCATATATAAAGAAAAAACCTGCTACATGACATAACAGGTTTAAACGATTATCGAGGTTCCACAATTAATTTTATCGCCGTGCGTTCTTCACCATCGATGACAATGTCGGTAAAGGCAGGGATGCAGATGAGATCAATTCCACTTGGAGCAACAAATCCTCGTGCGATTGCAACCGCTTTAACAGCTTGGTTTAGTGCACCTGCGCCAATAGCCTGCATTTCGGCTTGACCTCTCTCACGCAAAACACCAGCAAGTGCACCTGCGACGGAATTGGGATTCGATTTTGCTGAAACTTTTAATACTTCCATGAATGTACCTCCTCGATGGTTGGAGTAAGTCCACTCCTATCATATTCGACTAAAGTGTAAAAATTCCTTCTTAAAAAAGTAGACAGAACTGAAATAATCCAAATAAAATTATTTTAATTTAACCACGGTGTGTCATTATCAATACGAATTCTCTTCAATTTTTTTGTTCGTTTATTTGAGGTATCGAAATCCATTAAAACACCTTGCAACATAAATCCTTCTTTTGAAACCTCAAATCGAACCGGAAGTTGCGTTATAAATCTTCTTACAACAGCATCAACCTCCATTCCGATTACTCCATTATAGGGGCCTGTCATTCCAATATCCGTCAAATAACCAGTACCTTTTGGTAAGATTCTTTCATCTGCTGTCTGTACATGTGTATGCGTTCCAACCACGGCTGATACCCTCCCATCTAAATACCATGTAAGTGCTTGTTTCTCAGATGTAGTCTCTGCATGCATATCCACTAAGATATAAGGATTTCCTGATATACGATTTAAAATATTATCTACTGTTCGAAATGGACAATCCAATGAGCTAGCAGCATATGTTCTGCCCATAAGGTTGATGATTACAACTTTACCTTTTGCAGAAGAAATGACTGTATACCCTCTTCCCGGTGTTCCCTCTGGGTAATTAGCCGGTCGAATAATTTTCTCCTCATCATCGATAAAATCAAAAATTTCAGACTGTCCCCATGTGTGATTGCCCATCGTCACACAATTTACTCCTAAGGATAGAAATTCCCGAAAAATATCTTTAGTGATTCCTCTACCATTTATAGCAGCATTCTCTCCATTGACCACAATGACATCGGGTTGATAGGTTTGTTTTAATTTGGGGAGGTATGTTCGAAGTGTATCTTGACCCACTTTACCAACGATATCTCCAATCATTAATAATCTCATTTGTTTGATATCCTCTTTCTATCCACTAGAGACTTTTTATTCTATGAAAAAAATAAAGCGGCACAAGGCCACTTTATTTTGCATACTCAACTGATCGAGTCTCCCGAATTACAGTTACTTTGATATGTCCTGGATAATCTAGTTGATTTTCAATTTGTTTGGTTATTTCTCTAGCTAATCTAGTTGCCTCTGCATCATCTACTTCTTCAGGTCGTACAATAATTCTACATTCTCGACCGGCTTGGATAGCATATGATTTTTCTACACCATCAAAAGACTCACAAATCGCTTCTAATTTCTCCAAACGACGGATATATGCCTCTAATGTTTCCCTTCTAGCTCCTGGTCTGGCAGCTGATAAAGCATCAGCAGCTCTTACAAGTACTGCAATAACACTTTCTGCTTCGACATCACCATGATGGGAAGCAATACTGTTGATAACGACTGGATGTTCGTGAAACTTCTTGGCTAACTCTACTCCAATCTCCACGTGAGAACCTTCGATTTCATGGTCAATTGCCTTGCCGACATCATGAAGCAATCCCGCACGCTTTGCTAAAGGAATATCTTCTCCCAATTCAGCAGCTAAAAGACCGCTAAGGTAAGCAACCTCCATGGAATGTTTCAATACATTCTGACCATAACTCGTTCGAAATTTAAGACGTCCAACGATTTTTATGAGGTCTGGATGCAAACCATGTACTCCTGTTTCAAAAGTAGCTTGTTCACCATATTCACGAATTCTCTCATCTACATCACGACGAGCCTTTTCAACCATTTCTTCAATTCTGGCTGGGTGAATTCGACCATCAGCGACTAATTTTTCCAAGGCCACACGCGCAACTTCACGACGAATCGGGTCAAATCCGGACAAAATTACAGCTTCTGGGGTATCATCGATTATCAAATCAATCCCAGTTAACGTTTCTAATGTACGTATATTTCGACCTTCACGTCCTATGATGCGACCTTTCATCTCATCATTTGGCAAGGTAACTACAGACACAGTTGTTTCTGCTACATGATCAGCTGCACAGCGTTGAATAGCGAGAGATAGAATATTTCTAGCTTTCTTATCTCCTTCTTCAATCGCTTGTTGTTCCATTTCTTTGATGAGTTGGGCAGTTTCATGACGCATTTCATCTTCTACACGCTTCATAATGATTTGACGGGCTTCTTCAGTTGCTAAGCCAGAAATACGTTCCATTTCTTTGACTCCAGCTTCTTTTAAATCCTCTATTTCTTTTAGATGCGTGTTAATCGTAATCTCTCGATCATTTAGTTCACTTTCACGTTTCTCTAGATTTTGTTGTCTCACATCAAATGTTTCTTCTTTTTGAACGATTCTCCGTTCCATCCGAGAGAGTTCGTTTCGCTGTTCACGTATTTCCTGTTCTGCTTCGCTTCGCAATTGGTATACTTCATCTCGTGACTCAAGGATTTTTTCCTTTTTCATAGCCTCTGAATCGTGTCTAGCTTTCTCTAAAATCAGTTCTGCTTGTTTCTCAGCACTACCGATACGAGATTCAGCTATACTTTTCCGCAGCCAATAACCAGCAAATCCCATGATTAGCGAGGCGAACAGCAGCAGGATATGTCCTGTGTCTAGCACTGTAGTGTTCACCTCCCTTATTCTTTTATCTCAACCTCCACCACTATTGATGGGGTTTCTTACTATCAGAAGTAAGTATTTCTAAAATCCAGAAACACTCTGTTTCTTTAAGTAAGGGCACATAATTTTACGAACATTAGTAGGGATCAACCTACTATTTCCTGCATAAGCCAATCTTAGTTATGTTTTTCCTATCTTTGAAGATAAATTACCAATCTTGCAGTATTCTCACAAGATTACTTCATACATGGGTTGGTTTAAAAACAAGACCGATTTGCTCGGTCTACCGTTTTACCTTGTTGTTCATTTTGCATACATGCAACCGGTCAAGTGTATCTTAAATAGATGATAAAAATAAAAAGATACAGCTCAATTGTATTCGTTATGAAATCCCATTGTCAAGGCGACTAGCATGCACCTCTGATTTTCCATCTTTTAGACGAACAAAAAAAGATTGGTCAGCAGATTCTGTTAAATGTATATTATGTGTCACAAACAAAATCTGACGATCGAAAGTTTCATGTACAGACTGTAAAAATTGTGTCATAGGTAATATATAATCCTCACTTACATGTTTACCTGGTTCATCTAATAGAATGGGACCATTTAATCGAGGCCTTACTGTCTCCAAGAAAGCAATTCGAAGGGCAAGGGAGATAATATCCACTACTCCACCACCTCTAGCCTCTTGAGGTTTGGTTCGGATCGTTTCTTCATTCCATTTTGTAACAACATAGAACTCAGCTGTTGGATTTTTTTCTGCAGGTGAAAGGTCTATCTCAAAACGAAAAGAAGAACCAAATACGTATTGAAGTGCGTTCGTAACCAATGTTTCCAATTGAGCTTTTGCCTGTTTACGTGCATACTCTCCAGATCGCTGAAACAAAAGACGAACTCTGTCCAATAACTCTTGCTCTTGGCGTAGTTTCTCTTCTTGTTCAAGCAATTCCAGTTGCTCCTTCACAAGCATATCCTTTTTTGTCTTTCGACGAATCCATTCTTCTCTTGCTTCTTTTAATCTAAGATCCATCCGCTCAAATTGCTCAATGGTTTCCATCAGCAAGTAGCTCCTTAGGAAGTAATTGCTCTACTTCTTCTAATCCATCTTGAACTTCTTGCTCCAAACGACTTATTTCTTCTGTCAGTTGTTCTGGCTTTACCCCTAGCTGCTCCAACTCCATTAATATATCTCTTTCCTGTTTTTCCAGATTTTCCAATTTTAATTCCGCTCTACGACGTAAATCTTTTGCTTCCTCAATTTTTGTTTTTATTTGCTTGATCTTCTCTTCCAGCTGCTGCATAATTACTTCCTCCTTCAAGTTCTTGTAATAAGTGTTGAATCAAGTGATCATTGATTTCTGATCCGCAAATTGGACATTCTCCATGTTCCGTAAGCAAATCTCCATATTCCTTTAATAGACCTTCCAAAGTGTTGTTTACCTCAGCTATGCACTGATATCCCATTGCTATTCTTTTTTGTTTATCTGTTAAATCTACTAAATAAGTTCGCAGTTTTGATAAAAGAGATAGTTTTGTTTCTACTTCTGGTAGATAAAGTTGCAAATCTGCTAGAAAACCTTCGCTGATTGTTAAAAACTGTTCTACTTTTTGTTTCCTTTTACATGTATCTTCCCAAATCCGTTCCCACTTCATTAATTTTTCTAACTGATTACGCTTTATTTCTACAGCGCTTACAAGATTCATCCCTTCGTCTATCTGCTCCGTTTGTAGCAATACATCCTTTAATTTTTCTTGTTCCAGTTGAATCTTGTTGTACTCATTTTGAAACTTTTTGTACTTATTCACGATTTGCATTTTCGTGTCTATCTCTTGTTGGATTTGTTCTATTTGGGTAATGGATGCAGTTTTGTCGTAAATAGACTTTTGTACTGTTTTTTCTTCAACATGAAGATGATAACGGATTAAAAGTTGTCGATATTGGCGAAGGTATAACAATTTATTTTCTAATGAAATGGAAATGTGTTCGGCTTCACCTATACTAGGAAACTTCTCTAATATAACTTGTTGTACTTGTTTTTCTTGAGTTACAAGTTTATATTGGTACGCCAATTGCTTTAATTGGATAAGAAGAGATTGTTTTTCTTTGATATCAGATGCCCTTTTTTCTGCTTGTAGCAGAGCTGACTCTAAAATATCTAGATTTTCAAAGGGTTGAAGTTTTTGCTCCACATTTTTTCTCTGTTCAAGGAGATGTTTATTTTTTGAAGCAAGCTGTATTCGATCACTATTTAACTTCTTCAATGCCCTATCTATCAAATGGGCGCCACTAACTAGACCAATTGTTTTAGCTTTTACTCCACTGGACTCAGATAGGAGAAAAGGACCATCAAGCTGATTACCCACTTGTAAAAAAATATCTTTTTGATCCAACTCCAAAGGTCTAAACTGATGAGCATTGGATATCTCCAACGGCACATCTGAACCAAAACCTTCAAATATCTGCGGTTCCTCTCCTATTTTTTCCAATTGATAACGATTAATGGAGTTGTGATTACGAATTCGTCTAATAATGGTTCCATCATCTAAATAGAGTGCTACTTCACAGAGATTAGCACCCATACGAATATATTCAGTTCCTCTAGGGGAATTGAATAAGACCCAGCGAAGCGCACGTAAAATAGCACTTTTTCCACTATCTGACGGACCTACAAACACATTTAAGCCTGGATGAAAATCTAAATCTGTATGTACATGGGATTGGAAGTTTTTTATGATTAATTTTTTAAAATGTATCATTATTCTTTTCCCCTGCCATCTCTTGAGCTTCTCCAATTCTTTTCAATGCTTCCGCTTTAACAGAGTGATCCAGCAGGTCAATCTTAGCGATCTCTTCAATGATTTCCTCTACTTGAATCCCTTGATAGATACCAGCTGCACTCACCTCTTGAGCAAATTGGGCCCATTTCTCTTGTCGATATATAGACTCTTCTTGAATAGATCGGTCAAAAACATCTTCTCCACGAGCAGCAGATGTTAATTTTTGAAAATGGATTTGAATTTCTTTCCCCAATTCGATTAGAACAACTTGTGGCATACGTCTGATTTCTGCTTGTTGATTCGAAAGTCTAGCAACTGAACCTGGATTGATAATATATTTCTTGTTTTTATGCTGGATAGGAAAACCTGCATGATAGTGCCCTGTCAATAATATATCTGCATCGCTTTCCATCTCCAATAAAGCGGATACCATCGTATGAGGTACTCCTTCCGGCAATGCTTTGTCCACAAGCATACCATGAACCATATGTATACAATAATCTGCTCCTGCATGATTGGTAACGGCGTAGTCCTCTGCTATCGTCCGTTTGTCCAGATCGTAATGAAAGGCTTGTCCAGTTAATTGAACCTGATAGGTGCCATCTGATAACACTATATGTTCCTTCGGTTTTACTAATGTCAAAATACCAAAAGCCTCAAGCAAACCAAGCATCGTACGATCTACTGTGGCAGGATTATGACCAAAAATATCATGATTACCAGCAACAGCGTATACAGGGACGGAGAATTTACGAAAAAGTTGGGCAAACTCTCGAACCACTGCAGGGGATAAGTTTGGACGGTCAAAAACATCTCCACCATGTAACACATAGTCCACTTTCTTTTTTTCTGCTATCTGTATAATTTCGTTTAATTTTCGCTTCATCGACTCAAAAAAATCATCTGTACGACCACGAGGAGAAGTACCTCGAATATGCGTATCTGTGAAATAAAGCAAACGCATTATGACCCCTCCAGATCTCGTTTGTTTCTGATATGCTGCAACGCTTGACGAACCAAGTCAGAGGGAAAGCCTCTTCGTAAAAGATAAGAGCCCAATCGACGCTCAATTGTTTGCCAATCTTCTTGATAAAGACGAGAATAGCGCCGTTCGGCGACCTCTGTCACCAATTGGCGCTCCTCTATGATGTCCTCTTCCTGAATAGCCTCATCAATATTAGTTGAGGAAACTCCCTTGCTTTTTAATTCTTGCTTAAGACGATTAATTCCTAGTTTTTTTCCCATCTGTCTTTCTTTTATCCAATTTACTGCATATTGACGATCATCCAAAAAACCTTGCTGTTTCATCGATTCAAGAACAGACTTGATAAGTCTCTCATCAAATCCTTTTTGTAATAAATGTTTTTCTGCTTCTTTCACAGTTCTTGGACGATAACTGATATAACGAAAAAAGGCTTGGGTTACATAATGACGCTCCTGAGTCTCGCTGATTTCTGTTAAATCGGAAGGTTCTATTTCCATCCCTTTATGTAAGCCATACTTTACCAAAACATCCTCATGGACAGAGAGCACAGGCTCTCCATCCACTTGGATTTCGTAACGCTTATGTCGTTGTCCTACAATAGCTGAAATTATCACTTGAGATCAAACAGAGGTGTTTCTTCCTCCGCTTTCTCCTTTGCTTTACGACCTCTTTTTGGTTTTTCCGTTTCTTCAACTTCTATCGTAACGGCAGCTTCTTCTACATGAATAACTGGAAGTTCATGATGTGAACGGATTTGGTTTTCGATTTTTATAAAAGTCTCTGCATTTTCTTTGAGGAATTGTTTTGCATTTTCACGACCCTGTCCCATACGATCACCATTATAGGAATACCATGCACCACTTTTATTCACAATCTCCAGTTCAGTAGCAATATCTAAAGCACTACCCTCTTTGGAAATACCTTCACCAAACATAATATCTACTTCAGCCACCTTAAATGGAGGAGCAACCTTGTTTTTAACTACTTTGATCTTGGTACGATTCCCAACCACATCTGTACCTTGTTTGATAGCTTCTGCACGACGTACTTCCAAACGTACACTGGAGTAGAACTTCAAAGCACGTCCTCCTGGAGTTGTTTCTGGGTTACCAAACATAACACCAACTTTTTCACGGATCTGATTGATAAAGATCGCGATAGTTTTAGATTTGTTGATCGCACCAGATAACTTTCTCAATGCTTGTGACATCAATCGGGCCTGAAGACCTACATGAGAATCTCCCATTTCTCCTTCTATCTCTGCTTTTGGAACCAACGCTGCTACAGAGTCAATCACAATAATATCAATTGCTCCGCTGCGCACCAAAGCCTCAGAAATTTCCAATGCTTGTTCTCCTGTATCTGGTTGAGACAAGAGTAGCTCAGAAATATCCACACCTAATTTTTGTGCATAAACGGGATCAAGGGCATGTTCTGCATCAATAAAAGCAGCTTGACCGCCATTTCTTTGAATTTCTGCTATCGCATGTAATGCGACAGTTGTTTTACCTGACGATTCCGGTCCATATACTTCAATAACTCGTCCACGAGGATATCCTCCTACTCCAAGAGCAATATCCAAAGCAAGAGCACCACTGGAAATAGTCTCTACTTGATGGGAAGCATCTTCCCCCATCTTCATGATAGAACCTTTACCAAATTGCTTTTCGATTTGTCTCAGTGCCATTTCCAAGGCTTGTTTTCGATCTGACATATGTAGAAACTCTCCCTCTTTCATAAAGTTAGAATGATTGCATTATTCTTACTTATTTTCTGTTTGCGTACACGTTCTTATGGGTAGTAAGAAGTTTTTCATCACTTTCATCTTCTCTATCATAACGTGTTTCTCAAAGGATAACAAGCCTTTTTCCGAACATTTATTCTGTAAAAAATGTGCGTTAGAACTTGCACAAATGTGGTAATCTAAGTTTATAGGAGGGTAGTAACATGGACAAAGATCAATTGAAAAACCAAATATTGGAGCAGCTAGAAGAAGTAAACGATCCTGAACTAGGCATCGACATCGTCAACTTAGGATTAGTTTATGATATTGAGATAAGTGAATCCAATAATGTCAAGATAACCATGACTTTAACTGCGATGGGTTGTCCCCTAGCTGGAATGATAAATGGTCTTGTAGAAGACGCTGTTCGAAAAGTCGAAGGTGTAGAAGAAATTGAAGTTGATATCGTTTGGGATCCACCATGGAGCAAAGACCGAATGTCTCGCTATGCAAAAATAGCACTAGGAATACCAGATTAAAAAAATGCACCTAGCATTCTTCAGCTAGGTGCATTTTACTTTTATTCAACCTCTTGCATTCACTTCTGGTCTACGACTCCTACCTGAATCAGAACGTGATTCACGGGTTGTAGGTCTTGGCGAATTGGTCCTTGGTCTTGCAGGTTCCATGTTGACACGCATTCCATTGATACGGGATTGTTGAAGAGCCTCGTAAACAAACGGAGCAATCTCTTCTTGAACTTCTACAAATGAGAACCGATCATAAATATTGATTCGTCCCACTTGACGCAAACCAATACCAGCATGATCCGCAATTGCTTTAGCGAGCTCTTGTGGACGAAGATTGCTATTACGTCCAACATTAATAAAGAATCGTACCATTCCAGGAGAGGCGCCTGTCTCCCCAAAATTATAAGCAGCATCGCTAGTTTTATTAAATCGTTCAAAGAAAGTAAGGTATAAAGATGCTGCTGCCACTTTTTCTGCTGAAAACTTGCCAGCAAGCTGTTCAATCATATCTTCAAATAAAGATAGATCAGCTTCAGATCGAATAACATCTTCAATTTGCGAAATCCAACTTTGTTGTTGTTTCGCTGCTACTTCTTCTAAAGTGGGGAGTTCACGGGATACAAGTTTTGCTCCTGTTTCTTGCTCAATTAGACGAAGTTGTTTCATTTCACGAGGTGTAATTAAAGTAAGGGCCATCCCTGTGCGGCCTGCACGACCAGTACGTCCAATTCGATGGACATAGCTTTCTACATCTTGAGGGATATCGTAGTTGATCACATGAGTTACACTACCGACATCAATGCCCCGAGCAGCGACATCCGTAGCCACAAGAAGTTCGATCTCACCTTGACGGAACTGCCCCATTACCCGATCACGTTGTTGTTGTTGCAGATCACCGTGTAGCCCACCTGCTAAATAACCTCTTACTTGAAGAGCCTCGGTTAAATCATCGACTCCTTTTTTGGTACGACAAAAAACGATTGCTAATTCAATTTCTTCACTATCTAAGATTCTACAGAGAGCTTCCACCTTCATATTTTCCAAAACTCGGTAATAAACCTGTTGAATCATAGGTACGGTAACTTCACCCCGATTGATAGTGATATATTTAGGTTTTCTCATATATTTGTGAGATAACTGACGAATTGCTGGAGGCATGGTAGCTGAAAACAGCAGTAATTGACGCTGTCCAGGCAAAAATCGCAATACAGTCTCAATATCATCGATAAAGCCCATATCTAGCATTTCATCTGCTTCATCTAGAACAATAACTTCTACTCCATCTGTTTTTAATGTACCTCTACGCAAATGATCTAGTAATCTTCCAGGAGTGCCAATCACCACATGTACACCTTGTTGCAAAGCTTTAATTTGTCTAATGATGGATTGACCACCATAGATAGGTAATGTCTTCACTCTCTTTGGACGTCCCAAACGCCGTAGTTCTTCGGAAACTTGAATAGCCAGCTCCCGAGTAGGCGTTAAAATAATACTTTGGACACGATTATCAGATGGATCAATACGCTCTAAAACTGGAATACCGAATGCGGCTGTTTTTCCTGTACCAGTTTGAGCTTGCCCAATCACATCTTCTCCACGTATAACAGCTGGGATACATTCAGCTTGAATAGGAGAAGGCTCTTCATAGCCTATATCTTGTATCCCTCTCATAATTTCATTACTAAGATCAAAATCCTCAAAACGTTTCATATCGTAGTTTCACCTTTCTTTAGTCGTTCAAGTAGAAAGAACAATGCATGTTTTGCTGCAGATTTTTGAATACGTTCTCTATCTCCTGATAACGATAACTCACAGATAGCGGTAGGCATACCTATTTGGGCTAAACCAATGTATACCAAACCAACTGGTTTACTTTCAGATGAAGCCGGACCTGCTACACCTGTCACGCTTATAGCAAAATCAGTTTGAAATTTTTGCCTTGTTTGTTCTGCTAACAGCTTAGCAGCTTCCATACTTACTGCTCCATATTCTTTTAGCACTTCAGTGGAAATACCAACAATATCGGTTTTGGCTTTATCGGAGTAGGAAACAAATCCACCTTTCACTTCTTCACTAGCACCTGGTACAGTAGTTAACAAATGAACAACGAGACCGCCTGTGCAACTTTCTGCTGTAGCGACACTTTGCTTGCTATTTCTTAAATAATGAATTACTACTTCTTCAAGAGATTCTTCTCGCTCACTATAACAGTGTCTCCCAACTCTGGACAAAATTTCATTACGAGTTGGTTCAATGAATTGTTTTGCTAAATCTTCCGATTCTGCGTGTGAGGTGATTCGCAAAGTAACTCCAATATCCATTGCATATGTGGCAAGAATAGGGTTATCAGAAGCGATAATTAAATCTTTTAACTCTTCTTCTAAAGCAGACTCTCCAATCCCAAAAAAAGACATGGGATGTGAGTAAATGACCTCTTTTGATGGTAGTATACGGTGCAAATAAGGAAGTACTTGTTTTTCAAACATTGGTTTTAATTCACCGGGAGGACCAGGCAGTAATATATAAATAACTCCATCTTTCGTAATGGATAAGCCTGGAGCAGTACCTTTTTCATTGGGGAATACAATTCCTGAGGAAAATACCAATGCCTGTTTGTAATTATTTGCGGGAATAGGAGTTTTACGTTTCGAAAAATAACTTTCTAAACGCTGTCGCCATTGTAGATCTTCTACTAATGTTTCTCCTAACAGGTCTGCCAATGTCTCTTTTGTTAAATCATCTAATGTTGGTCCGAGACCGCCACATAGGAACACCAGTTGTGATCTACTATGAGCTACCTTCATTACCTCTGCTAAGCGATCAGCATGATCTCCAACAGACGTATGATAGGCAACTTCTATACCAATAGGAACGCATGCCTGAGAAATAAACTGCGAATGAGTATTAAGTGTAACACCTAGCATAAGCTCGGATCCGACTGTAATTACTTCGGCTTGCATGGAGCAACTCCTCATCCATTTTTAGTAAGAGATACGATTTTCCTATTTTTATAAAAATAGTCAAGTCCTGACAAAATGGTGATAATGACAGCTAACCATGTAACAATGATGGAAAAGGGGAAAGCAAAGTTAGAAAACGGAAAATTATTCAACATAAGCGATACAATTGCCACAATTTGTACAATGGTTTTTATTTTACCAAGTGTGCTCGCAGCAATAATATGGCCTTCCGCAACCGCAATCAATCGAAGACCTGTGACCGCAAATTCACGGCTTATGATTACAATTGCAATCCACGCCGGGAGCCGCTGCATGTCTACAAGTGAGATAAGCGCAGCGGTTATTAATAGCTTGTCAGCAAGTGGGTCTAAGAACTTGCCCAAATTGGTAATGGTTTTATTTTTTCTTGCTATGTAGCCATCTAATCCGTCTGTAACAGCAGCGATAATAAAAACAAAAGTTGCGATCAGCTCACTAACCCGAAGTGTTACCACGCCAAGTCGCACGATGCCAAAATCAAAGCGAATTAGCAAAAAAATCATCACAACAGGCACAAGAAAAATACGTATTAATGTTATTTTATTGGCCAAGTTCACCAACAACTACCTCCCTGATTTACTTCTCTTGGCTGGGAAGGGAGATGAAGAATAAGCCGTTATCCCAATGCCATGGGCTTTTTGTTGTACGGATATCGCACACATGTTTATTTATGGAACTTTCTCGGTCTTCACCACTATTATCCACTATTTCCAATCAAAATTGAATATCAAAAAAGGAAGAAAGCAATCCTTCCGTAAGTATAAACCACAGCAGAGAGTGATGTCAAAAATGTAACAGGATAGATTTTAATTTGATGCAATTTTAAATTCATAGGTAGTTCCCGTTTTCTGAGAAACCGTATCAATTACAACATCATTCACTTTCATTATTACTTTGCTTGGATCATCAACGTGAATAAAAACCCACTTTTTGCCACTCAAATCAAAAGATTCACTCTTTGACAATTCTTTATCGGCAATGATTTTTCCTTTGATACTATCTTCACGAATACGAAAACTAACACCTTCAAGTGGTTGTATATGAACATGTAAAGAATCTGCTTGCGAAATAAACCATGTCTGCTCGATGGATGAATCAGAGGATGTTTTCTGTAGCGTAAAAATTGGCCTTTCTTTGTTTGATGAGACAGGGGTAGTTTGATTTTGTAATGGCTGTTTCATCGAATTTGTACTTTCTGATTTCTCATTTGGAATAAAGAGCCATGTGACAAGTGCCAAACTTAAACAAGCACCACATGCTAAAAAATAATATCGATAAGTGTACCAAACAGGCTTTTCTTTTGATAATGATCGGGTAGATCTTCTTCCCTTTCTCCTAGGGGTTAATGTTTGTTCTGGACGCTGAAACTGACGATAAGAATCAATAATAGGATCCACTTCAACTTCTAAAAAATCAGCGTAAGTAGTAATATATCTTTCTGCCAAGTATTTTTTTTGAGGCAAATGAGAGAATTTTTCTTCTTCAATTGCTTGCAAATACAACTTAGGTATAGAAAGATGATCTGAAATCTCATCCAGATCGAGAAAAGACGTTTCACGCACTTCCTTAAGTTGACTCAATAGTCTCTCCCCTATCAATATATAAAAAAGAACAGCCCAAAAGAGGGCCATTGCTCTTATTTTTTTACAATGTGTATGATTTTTGATGAAGTAACGCGAATACCGTTGATTGTTACTTTCACATTATCTGGAGAACCTAAAACGATATAAAGATCAGGTATATCTTTGAATGTATGGTTATATTCAAAAGTAGCATCTTTACTTGTTAAGGTGACATCTTTTAAATATTTATTAGGATCAGTGGTAGGATCTTGCTGAGTCCGCAGTTGTACCCAAGATGTTCCGGATGGATTTAGAACAACTTTTGCAGTATCTGTACCTGTCAGCGTGTAAAGCCCAGCAGATTCCTTTTCCAAGTTTCCTTGAGATGTACTTTCAGTAGTCTCTTTGGTAGATGGACCAGCAGTTTGTTGTTTCTGTTCTGTCTTTGTTTCTTCCGTGGTGGTATTTTTTTCCTGAACAACTTTTTTGTCGTCCTCGCCATTTCCTGAAAATAAATACCAACCAATACCTACAAGAAGTAGAACAGCAACAATACTAGCGATGATAACTCTACTACTAAAGAACCCATTTGAGTTTTGAATTGGACGATTTCGAACAGAACTTCTACGAAGTGTTTGTACTTCTGATGCATCTTGGGAATTGGAAGATGCGGTCTTGAAATCCCCCGTATTTCGAGATGCAAAACGAGACTCTTTGAAACCAAATGACCGTTTATTACCGGTATTTTCCTTTTCCACTGTCGCTTTCTCTTGTAATTCTGTATTGCCATTTGAAAACGTACTATTAACAGTAGGTAAAGTATTAGTATTACGAAAGCGTGAAGATCGAGAAAGCACTTTGCTTTCTTGGATAGAATTTGTCTTTTGTTCTGTATTAGGCGGTTTTGTATGTTCCTTTACAACCTGTTCTGGTTGAGTTGGTCTTTTATTTGCTTGTGTACGAGATAGAGTAGAAGATTCAGGTGTTTTATTCAATCTTGATGGTACAAATTGTGCAGTACTACTCTCCGTAGACTGAGGTGATGTGACTTGTTTTTTCAAGCGAGAAGATTGTTGTTTTTGAATCAAAGTCGTCTGCTCTACAGCAGTACTTCCTTCTTTATTAGCCGGCTTTACAATAGAATTTTCATTCGTAGCAAAACGTTTTTCTTTTACTGTAGGTGTTCCACCACGAGTTGTAAGTGCTTGTGATGGCAATAACGATGGGAACTTTTGTTCTTTTTTAGACTTATCACTCGAGAGAACCTGAGGTTTTGCTGTCTTCTCTAATTCTTCTCGCCTCTGCATCATAGGGAGCTTAGCCGTGTTCGATATCGGATTAGCAATGGTAAGAGCTGTTTTTGCACTTGTTCGATTAATAGCAGCCGAAGGTTTCGTATTTGGTGATACTTTCGGCATTGCACCAGTTAAACCAAACTTATGCATACCAGTTTGACCCAATTTGTTTAACTGCTCTGTCAATTGAGAAGCGTCAAATTGACCTGTTTGGTATCGTTCTGCCTGCTCCTTTTTCCGATATTCACGCAAAATGTAATGAGGTTCCACTTTTACACAATTTGCGTAAGATCGAAGATAGGTTCTTACATAAAATGGACTTGGTAATTTATCGAAATCTCCCTTTTCAATTGCTTCCAAAAACGATTTTTGTATTCTCGTCTTTTCTTGTACTTCGTCGAGGGACAGTCCTACCGACTCTCGGGCTTGTCGAAGAAAATTACCAATTTCGACAGACACCCCAGCCACCTCCTGATAGGTTGTACATCAATCATCAACAATCGTACAACCGACATAAAATTGTCATAAATTTTATCCAAGCATACCATTGGATTCTGAAGCTGTCAAAGGCTTAACCTTGTCAGATATTTCTGCAACCTCTGTGCTTGTTGAGCGGAGATAAACAACAATACCTGCCGCAACCAATAATAACAGAAAACCAGTGATGAGTAACCCATTATAAAACTTGGCAAATCCTGAAACTTTCTTCTTTTTGGCTTTCTTTTTAGACTTATTCGTCTTTGATTGGCTTTTCACAGCACGTGACATAGTTACCATCTTTTCCGAAGAACGCCCAAATTCCTGCTTTTTACTACGAGAAAGGACTGGGATTTCATCGGAACGCTGTAGCACTTGTTCTTTTTGAATCCTTGCAGTACGTGACAAACGCTCTGTTGCCACCTGTTTACTTTCTTGATAAATCTTAATAACCTTACGAGGGTCCAGATTCACATAGATGGAATATGTACGAAGATAGGATCGAATATATACTGGGCCAGGTAGAGCTTCAAAATCTCCACGTTCAATCGCATCTAAATATTTTATTTCTATCCTAGTCGCTTCTGACAATTCTTCCATGGAAATACCTGACTGTTCACGTGTTGACCGCAAATGGTATCCCAATTCTTTCAACTTTTGATCCTCCCTCTATTGGAAAAGCATGTAAACCATACCCAAAATGAGGATAATAGCTACAATCAACCAGAGAGAAGAAATTTTCTTTTTTTTAGCTGGTGACCGCTTAGGTAATTCAACTGCTTCTATCTTTGGCTTTATTGGCGTGGAAGATTGTTCTACCATTTGCGATGATTCGTACAACTGCAAAAGAGAACTCACATTAAGATTTAAATACTTCCCATAAGTTTTCAGAAAGGCGCGTGCATAAAAAGGACTAGGAAGTAAATCATACTCTTCCTTTTCCAAAGCTTGTAAGTATTTCCCCTCAATATTCGTGAGTTCTGCCATTTCTTCAAGCGTATAACTCTTTTTCTCACGCGCTTGTTTCAAGTACTTCCCCACGCCAGCCAAGTGCATTATCCCCCTTAAAAATCTTGATCCAAGTCTTCAAGTGTGATGGTTTCAGATGAATCTTGCTTTAATTCAATAATGTAATCAAAATCATCTAAAGAGTATTCGGTTTGTTGGACAAATACATCAGGATGTTCAATTACTTTGGTTGCATTTAAACTCATTATTTCTCTAAGTAACATTCGGTGCTCTTCATCGCCTCTTCTAGTCGACATGACACCATCGATGATGAAAACCCTTTCTTCTGAGAATTCATCTCTCGTCAGCTGGCTGCGCATTGTTTGTTTTAACAAAGTGGAAGACAAAAAAATCCATCTCTTGTTCGCACAAACACTAGAAGCAACAATTGATTCTGTTTTCCCGATTCGAGGCATGCCTCGAATGCCAATTAGTTGGTGACCTTTACGTTGAAATAGCTCTGCCATAAAATCAACCAATATACCCAATTCTTCTCTTGTGAAAAAATAGGTACGCATATCTTCAGATGACCGTTCTAAATATCTTCCATGTCGAATCGCAATACGATCAACTAATTTAGGAGGTCGAAGTGCTGTTAGCGTAATGTCTTCCACTTGCAACAATATATGACGAAGCGATTCAATCTTATCGTGGTTACTCGTTTGTAAAAGCAAACCACGTCGCCGATTTTCAACACCATTGATCGTGATAATATTGATAGCAAGCATCCCTAATATAGAGGCAACATCACCTAATAAACCTGGTCTGTTTTTATGTATTTGGTACTCCATGTACCATTCTTGACTTGCCATGATACCACCTCTCAAAGGAATGACAGGCTTCATGAGCTATACGAATTAGTATAGCACATGTTCTTTTCTCTCGAAAGAGAATCGACCTATAAAACTCTAGTATGGGTGAATAAAAACAAATGCAAAGCTATAAAAACCCCGTGGTTTCGCAAGTCTAACCATTTATGATAAAATTGTGTAGTCTAATGGTTAAATAAAAACGTCTGGAACTCTTCATCAGAGAACCAGACGTTTTCCTTATTTGCGGTCGACTAATTTCACCATAAGGTCAGCCATAACACGCTGCTGATTTTCATCCGCAACATCCCACAATTCCTTCAACAAACGCTCTTGTTCGTTTTTAGGATCTACGTCTTTTGCAAGATAGTCTCCGATTTCATAAGCAAGATCATGTATGGTCGCTTTGTCCATTCCAAGACTAGATGCTTGGTCCACACGATCTTGTAAAAATTTTTTCCATTCATCAAAGTTGTGTAGTACAGACATGATTGGTTTCCCTCCTAAAGTAAGTAACATTCTAAAGATAATATCACCACTTCTAAGAGGAATTATGCGTACGTCCTATAGGAAAGTCTGTTTCTTGCCAAGTGCAACAATCAACATAGACTTCAAAAATTCTTCTACTCTCACTAGTCCTAGGGTCCTTAATATTTTCTAATCTTGAGACTTTCTTTTATCTAGTACATACCACCATTTTGGTGTATCACTTGTCCAGTTATATAGGATGTTTCTTGTTGACACAAAAATACAACTGTTGCAGCAATTTCAAATGGATTTCCTAATCTACCCATTGGAATTTCTTCTGCTAAATCTTGTATTTCTTCTTTTGTAAGTTGTTGTCTTAAAAGTTTCGTATCTACTGCTCCAGGTGCAACTGCATTTACTGTGATACCTGATAAAGCAACTTCTTTTGCAAGAGCTTTCGTCATTCCATGAAGAGCGGATTTTGCTGTTGAGTATAAAACTTCTGTTGCTCCACCAACTGATCCCCATATCGAAGAGACGAATATAATTCTTCCCCATCTTTCCTGCAATTGATGCGGCAATGTAGTTCGTGCAAGAAGAAAAGCTCCTTTTACATGCACATCCATCAAACGATGATATTGTTCTGTACTCGAATCTTGGAAGAGACTTACTTCTGTGTGTCCCGCTGCATGTACTAATATTGTTGGTTTTCCCAATGAATAGTAAATGGATTTATATACTTTTTTCACATCTACTTCTTTTGTAACATCAAGCTTAAAAGCATGAGCATCCACACCATTATCACGACATTGTTGAACCACTTCAATTGCTTTTGTTTGATTTCGATTATAACAAACAGCTACATCTACCCCTGCCCCAGCTAATTGAGTAGCAATAGCAGCTCCAATTCCTCCACTAGCACCTGTTACCCATGCAATTTTTTTATCTGCTGACATCTATTTTGGCAATACCAAAGAGACCGCAAATTGTTCAGGTTGAAAATGACTTCTCAATCTTTCATTTACATCATCCAAAGTCAATTTTTCTAATGTAGGAATAATATCAAATAAATCAGCATCCTGAAAGCGATAGCTCGTAAACTGATTGGCAATCCACTCTAAGGAATTTAAAGAACGAAGACTTGCACCAATCCGTTTCTTTTGAATCCGATTGAATTCTTCTTGTGTTACACCAACGGAAAGGCGACGAGGAACCTCCTCTTGAATACGTTTAATTAACTCTTCAGGATGATGCGTATCTCCACCAAACATCGTAAAACCATATCCTTGCTCTAGTGAGTAATCAAAACCAAAAGTATCATCAATAATGCCATCATCATATAGAGATTGATAAAAATCGGAAGAAGTACTAAACATCGCATCTAAACAAATTTGAGTTGCCAGCTCTTGCTTTAAACGTTCTTCACCAATGCGATTTACTTCTGTATTTTTTTCCTTATAACCCATTAAACATTTTGGAGTTTGTACACTCAAATTCATGATTTTTTTTGCATCGGAAACTTCATTGGATTCTTCTGGATAAAATCTATCAATTTTCGACGGTGGATCGAATTTTTTTGCCGACTGATTCTCACGAATCAATTGCATCGTTTTTTCAGCTTCAATACCTCCCACTACAAACAACAACATATTACTTGGATGATAAAAAGTATGGTAACAATCATATAGTGTTTCTTTTGTAATTTTACTGATTGACTCAACCGTTCCCGCTATATCAATTTTAACTGGGTGATTTTGATAAAACGCTTCGATCAACCCAAAATAAGATCGCCAGTCTGGATTGTCATCATACATCTTGATCTCTTGGCCAATGATTCCTTTTTCTTTTTCTACATTTTGATCTGTAAAATAAGGTTCCTGAACAAAATCTAGGAGCGTTAACAAGTTTTCTACCGTGTGGTCTGTACAGGAAAACAAGTAAGCAGTACGAGTAAAACTCGTAAAAGCATTTGCTGCAGCACCTTGTCTTGCAAACTGTTGGAACACATCTTCTCCTGATTCTTGTTCAAACATCTTATGCTCAAGAAAATGAGCAATCCCATCTGGCACTTGATGTTTCTCTTGTCCTTCTCTTTGAAAGGTATTGTCAATAGACCCATATTTGGTAGTAAAGGTTGCATATGTCTTTTGGAAACCGGGTTTAGGCAATAAATACACCTGTAGACCATTTGATAATTGCTCATAATACAATGTTTCTTTCAATTGAGGATGATCTAACTTTTTCACTGTTTTTCCCCCTCTTCTCCACGCAAAGAATATATCGTGTCCAATTCAACCTTTTCTGCTACTTTTTTGATATCTTCTTTGGTCACGGCATTAATTTTTTGCAACAGTTCTTCTAATGTACGAGATTTCCCACTTAAGACAGATTGAAAATGAAAACCGATTAATTCAAAGGATCTATCTTGTCCCTCTCGCAGTTGATTGGAAAGTGTTGCTTTGGTTTGTTCTAATTCCCTATCTGTAATTTCGCCATTTTTCATAGCGGTTAATTGTTCTTTTATGATTTCAATCGCACGTTCTAAATTCTTTTCTTCAATACCGCTTTGAATGAACAAAAGCCCTTTATGGCTTTCAATAGATGAAGAACAATAGTAAGCTAAACTTTCTTTTTCTCGGACGTTCATAAATAATTTGGAGTGAGCAAAACCACCAAGGATACCATTGTACATGAGTAGAACAGGGTAATCTTCATCTCGAATCGATATCTGCGTACGACATCCCATATTTAGTTTACCTTGATTGACATCTAATCGATCAACTGCCATTTTTACCTTGTCGACATGATGAGAAACGGTTGCGAATGGAACTTCTGCTCTTGTCGCCTTTTGCATCTTATCATCGAAGTATTTCGCAAATAATGTTTTTACTTCTTCACTATCCACATCTCCTACGCAATAAAGATCGATAGGGGAGCGATCAAGTATTTCATGGTAATGATCGTAAAGTGATTTGGCATCAATTGCCGCAATATCTTCAGCATTTCCATATGTATAGAGAGAATAAGGTTCCCCTTCGCACATCGTTTGTACACATCGTTCAGCAGCATAACGAATTTTATCGTCTTGTAAACTATCTATTCTTTGTTTTAAATTTTTCTTCTCTGCTTCCACAAAAGCAGGATGAAATTGATTATTTTCTGCAAAAGGATCTAGTATAATCTCACAAAATAAGCGGATTCCTTCTTCCAATAAAGATGGCGCATCTTGTAAATAGGCCTCATTGGCTAAATCCATTCCGAACTGAATTACTTGTCGTTCTCCTCGTTTAAATACATCTCCAAATGAACCGGCACCATATAATTCGTTGAGTTTTTGTCGCAAGGCAACAGTAGTAGGATAAGAACGAGTTCCTCTACTTAAAACATTCGGCAATAGGGCATTTTTTGTTACCGAATCGGATTGCAGTTCATTGGTAATAAATGCGGACAATGTAGTCGTCTTGAATTTATCACTCGGACAAATATGAAGTCGAATATTTCCTAATGATACAGTTTGAAAAGTTGCAAAAGTCATGCATACACCTCTTTCATATGTTTCACCTAATTTACATCCCTTAAAAACCTTAGTAACGATCATCCACTAAGTTTCTATCGATTATAAAGAAGTGGGCACCTTTATTTTACCGCTTATAATCTGTTGTTTGTAGTCCTCTAATTTCTTAATGACACGCTGATCGACAATTTTTTGGTCAACTTACGGTTAGCAAATTCTATTCTCTTTAAAAGTAATAGCTACGACATTTTTCGGTATTTTTCCTCCTAAATTGCTATCCATCAACCAAATTTTTGATCTGAGATTTGATTCGCTATATCTGTAAGTGCTTTATCCAGCTTAAATTCTATCTTCCAAGTATAACTTTGGTGATCCACCTCTTATTACTCTCCCTCCTGCACAAAAACATATATTTCTAGTCTGTGTAGGAAAAATTTTTTCAACCATTTTTTCTTACTTTCATAAAAAAAAAGACACCTTCAGGCTTAAATGTGTCTTTCTTGTTTTCTAGTTGATTTGTTCTGAATTGGTATTAGCATTACCATTTTGTTGTTGTTTCCACTCTTCTAGCGAAAGACGAACTTCTCTAGGTTTACTGCCTTCATACGGGCCAACAATTCCATTTTGCTCCATCGTATCGATTAATCTAGCTGCTCGAGAATAACCTATTCTCAACCTTCTTTGGAGTAAAGAAACAGATGCGGTTTTTGCTTCTACTACTAGTTGTACAGCTTCTAAATATAAATTGTCTTGAGGATCGTCTACTTGTTTTCCTTCTGCTGAAGTAGGAATCATTTCTTGTACATATTTTGCTTCTTGTTGACCTTTCACAAAAGAAACAACTTGCTCCACTTCCTCATCGGATAAATATGTACCTTGCAGTCGAACTGGTTTAGGAGCTCCTACTGGTAAGTAAAGCATATCTCCTCTTCCTAGTAGTTTTTCTGCTCCTCCCATATCTAGGATCGTTCGCGAATCTGTCTGCGCAGATACAGCAAAGGCAATACGAGAAGGGATATTCGCTTTGATCACACCAGTGATAACATCAACTGATGGCCTTTGTGTTGCAATGATCAAATGAATTCCCGCAGCCCTGGCCATTTGTGCTAAACGGCAAATCGCATCTTCCACATCACCTGGTGCCACCATCATAAGATCAGCAAGCTCATCTACAATCACAACAATATAAGGTAACTTAGGCTGTCCACCCTTTTCTTGCGCTACTAAAGTATTATACCTTTCAATATCCCTAGCACCAATGTTCGCAAACATCTCATATCGCTTTTCCATTTCTTTAACTACTTTTTTTAGGGCAATAGCTGCTCTACGCGGATCAGTGACAACTGGTGCAAGAAGATGTGGAATTCCATTGTAAATGTTGAGTTCCACCATTTTTGGATCAATCATCATCAGCTTTACTTCATCTGGTTTTGCCTTATAGAGCAGACTCACAATAATACCATTGATACACACACTTTTTCCTGAACCTGTTGCCCCAGCAACTAATAAGTGCGGCATTTTAGATAGAACCGCGACATTAGGGTCTCCTGAAATATCTCTACCAAGAGAGATAGTCAATTTTGAATCTGATGTTTGATATTCATCACTTTCGATGATGTCACGCAGACCAACCATCGCAACTTCTGTATTAGGCACTTCAATACCAATTGCTGATTTTCCAGGTATCGGAGCTTCGATCCGAATATCTTTTGCAGCTAGTACTAAGGCCAAGTCATCCGCAAGATTTACAATTCTACTTACTTTTACTCCTACTTGCGGTTGAATTTCATATCGAGTCACAGCTGGTCCACGGTGAATATGGATTACTCTCGCGGAAACACCAAAACTCTCTAATGTATGTACCAATTTTTCTGCATTTTTATTAAGATCATGCTTATCTGCTATCGGTGTTTTTTTCTGTTGTTCCAAGATGTTTATCGGAGGAAGCTGATAATGTTCATTGGCTGATTCCATCTGAAATGGAACCTCTGCCTGTTCCTCTTCTTTCAATGTATTTACTGGCTTTAGAGATTCTTTTTTTGTTCCCATTTTTAATGTTAATTGTTCGCGTGATTCTTCAACTGGTTCTTTTTTCAGAGCAGACTCTTCAAAATCAAAGATAGTAGGTTTTACCTCTTCGTTCTCTTCGATAATTGGATCTTTTGTCACGCTTCCAATCGGTGTTACTTTGCGGCGTCTTTTATTTTTTTCATTTTGTTCTGTTTTATAATAAGTAGCTAAAAACGTAGCTAGTTTTGTCTTCCAAGCAGCTTTTTTACCGTCCCAAAACTTACTTATATGATGAAAAAATTTCACATAGGAAAAACCCGTTACAAGTAAAAAACCACACAAAAATAATGCACAAAGTGCCACAACAGTTCCGATACTTTCAAATAAAAAATAAAAAAGAGCAAAGATCACTCCGCCAATCATCCCACCACCTACATCTGTTGGCAGGCGCGATTCCCGTTCTGCTAATAGCAGATTCCAAGTCTTATCGATAATTGACCCATGAAACCCTTGGGCAATCAGCAATTGAAACGTAAAGTAGTGGGAGAATGCTAAAAGCGAAAGGAGAACAATAACAATACCAGTCATACGAGGCGACCAATCATTTGGCCATCTGCGCTTCAACATCACATAAAAACCTAAACCCACTCCAATTAAAGGAATGAGAAAATCATAGGACCCTACAAAAAAGCGTGCCAAGTATGTTAAATTCCTACCGATCGCTCCTAAACTTGCCATAGCAATAATCGATAATGCCAGAATCGTTATACCATATATTTCAAATAATAATTCTCGCTTGAATTTTTCTGTACGAGGCGTACTTATTGGTTTCGTTGCTTTTTTCGCCATTTCATCCAACTCCCTGTAACCTTTCACCAGCATTATAACATGGATCATGGTGTCAAGTGAGTTTTTTTGGGAATTTATTGGTTAGATCTGGAAATAATTTGAGTTCTTTAATTCTACAATTGAAAAAATAAATCTTTGGATCTGATTAAACATCCATTTATTTCATTTGATCTAAATACCTTCAATTTTATTTTTTATGCCTTAGGTCATAAACCCTGAACGCGCGGTGTAATGGTCCTACCGAACTGAATTTATTGACTGTGAAAAAATCACATTTCCAGGCTGAAACCGAGGATCAAGAAAATGAGCTGGATCAGGACTTAGTAACCGAACTACTCGCATAGCATCTCCATCTTGCTGAACCAAAAGTCTCACACCATCCACAATCGTTTCATGAATTGGGGGAACCTCAGTGGTGAGATCTTGGAATACGATTTCCTCAGGAAGAAGTGTCCAATGAAGCATCAATGCTTCCTCCTTTTCGCTCTTTTATCAGCCGATTTAGCTCACTCATTGCATCCGAAATACCACCAACTCGATCAATGAGCCCCATTCTCACTGCATCTTTTCCCACCACATTCGTTCCAATATCTCTCGCAAGTTCACCAGTACGAAACATCAAATCACGTAGCTTCTCTTCTGTCACCTTCGAATGACTAGAAATAAACCGAATCACCCGATCTTGCATTTTTTCTAGGTACTCAAAGGTCTGTGGAACCCCAATTACCAAACCTGTTAAGCGTATTGGGTGGATAGTCATTGTTGCTGTTTCTGCTATAAAAGAATATAACGCATAATTTATACAGCAAATAACACATAAGGCTTGTATATTTTTTATCCACTTTTCCATCATGAAATTCTTTAAATGCTCTTTAATCGTCATTTGCTCACTACAAGCATCTATTCAATTCTGTATATTCTTCTATATTTATATTTCTTTTCAACATAAAGCAGCGAGAAAATTAGATTAGGAAGTAATCCATTTGGAATAAGTTAAAAAAATACTTCCCCTCTTCTTTTTTCATTCTTCATCTCCTTTTGTTTTATTTGGTTTCCAATTGCTATAAAGCTACTAACATAGATAATATATCGTCAAAATATAGAGATGTGACATTGAAAAAAGGAAATGAGGAATTTAAGTAGTATTCTTATTAGCAAGGAAAATATGAATCATTTTCCATCTCATACAGTATCTTTTAGAAAAATGATCAATGAAGGAGATAAAGAAATGGAAATAAATTTCGATGCTTTAAATCCTGAGCAATTAACAAAAGAGTTAGAAGAAGTGCATAAAAAGCTAATAGTCTTAGATCCTAGTTATAAAGGAAGCTCTTTCTATAATGAGATAGAGGAACAAATCCATGAACGAAAGATGATGGAAAATGCTAGAAAGATTGTTGATGAGATAGATGAAATATTAAACTCACAACATGGGAAACACCCTCTATCACAGAATATCAAAAAAACATGCAGAACTTATCGAGTAGAACTGATTATTTTCATGAAACAGTTAAAACAGTTAGAGCCTACAGTAGAAGAGCCGCCTGATTTAAGTGCAGATGAAAAACGACTAATGAGAGGTCTTTATTATCTGAGAGCAAAGCTAATGGTAAAAAAATTGGATGCACTTCTTAGTAAATAAAAAAACATTAAAATACTTACAGTTTTAAACCATAAGCATTCTAATTACAAGGAGTTTAAAAACTCTTTGCTTGGATGATTTTTTTATATATTTTCTCCAAAACAACCCAAATCTGTTCCTTTTTCATCAAAAAAACGCTTAGCTGGTATAAAAAGTACCTGCATGAATCGTCAATTTTTAAGTAGGATGGCACGATATCTTATAATGTCAGTTCTATGGTTCTTACTTTTTTGAGTTCTGTTTACTATACATTACCTTAATTTTTTCTAGTAAAAAATGTGCTGAAACTCCTTTTTAATATAAGGCGAGAGACAACGTTATACAAGTAAAACTAGATGACATAAGCCATTTTTATATGGCTTCTTCTTTTGAAGTCTATCCTTTGACACTTCATACGGCTAAAGCCATAGGATTTTTGGGACTGTAGTCTTATGACTCCTTCATTACCAAGCTACCCCCGTGAGCCCCACCGTTGAATTGTACAGTATAGAATAGATTTACTGCTTGATTTTCGCATTTCAGTAGTATTCATTATGTGTAATTGGTAATAATTTACCAATAGAATGTATGTTTGTAAAAATATTTTTCTGAAAAATGTGTTGAACAAGAGAGGGATGAAACCCTCTCTTGTTCAACGCTCGTTATCATCCTACTATTTAAACTGTGGGTTTTCTCACTCGCAAATCTATAAACTCATACTGATCTGTGAAAATCAATAATTTCATTTCCTATGTTCCCCACCCCAAATCTTTCAGCTTTTTTCATCTTGATTGATCCCTTCCATGAAAACTCATACAATCTTTACTTGTTACAGCTTTTACAAAAATTTCACTTTGGATTTTTCAAAAAATACTATACTCATCGTCAAAATACTTCTTCCCTATTTTAAGAGCACCCAACTCCAGACCAAGGGGGGTTAAAACCAACTGAATGATAAAAGAAAGTTGCAACTGTACCTCTAATTACACTTAAATGTATCTGCTCCGAGACCGCACTTTTTTTGACGTTGGAGATATCATACACACTAGGGAATTGAGGGATTCCCTCAACGAACAATGCCCCAGTATACCGGGGCATTGTTCTCCATTAACGTATCCGAAACTAAACGGCAACAACTTTATTAGATTTGCTGGCATGTATTGGGTTGCGACCAAACAACTCACTCCGTGCTCGCTTTCAGCGCCTCGCTCATGGATATTTTCGCGAGTTTCCTCCCACATAGCCGTTTGGTCACTTCGTACACGGCGAAAATCACTACAAAACTTATCAGAACATACCATGGGTTCACAATCATGGGCATCACAACGTTGATCTGTTCCCCGAGATAACCGTACAGGGTGTTCCCGACAGCCAGCATTAAGGGGAGTCCGAGCCAGAAACCAATAAACACTACTGGCGTGGAACTGTTGAGAAGCAACTTCGCAACCTCTTTTCCGCGATAGCCGAATACCTTCATCAGAGATATCGTGCTGCGGCTTTCCTCAATCATCATCGACGTTACAAGAAAGATAATGATTGCCCCAGTAAGACTTGCGACGATGGTGATAAGCACTACTGATCCCGTCATTGTCATGGATGTAGATGTATCAGCCATTTCATCAAGTTTACTCATGTCTTTTACTCCAGCAAGCAGATTTCCATCAATATTAAGCTTATTTTTGCTTAGCACCCCGATATAGCTTCCCGGTTTGTTACCGCTTATACGGTTGAGCTCATCAAGGGGCATATAGATATATTGTCCGGAGTAGGTATCCGCGATCCCGCCTATCTTCAAACTGAATGATTTTCCGTCCACTTTGCTAATGATGTTAATGGTATCACCCACCTTTAGCCCCAGCCTGTTTGCCAAAAGATATGTGATATTTACCTGATTCTTTGGCAACTTGTTGCCGTTCGAGTCACGTATAGTAACACCGATGGAGCCTGGTTCCAAGCCCATAACATAAAACTCCGCCTTTTCGTTCCCCTTGGGATAACTGCGAATTGCATTGAACGGCTCACTGCCTTTCGGAACAGCTCCATGCTGTATTTCTTTGAAAGCATACTCCATGGGAAAATACCTATCGGTTCCGGCGCTGTCCATCAAAACATGAAACGAATTGTTGACAGTAAAGCCAATCAGCATCAGCATCGATGCGGCGCTAACACCCAGTAGTAAAAACAACAAACGAGGTATGCTGCGTATCTGCTCGCGTAGTTTGAATTTAGTAGCAAATTTAAACCGCTCCAGCCGGAGTCCGCGTTCAAGGAAATTCACCTTCGCTTTTTGTTCGTCGCCTTTCATCAACTCTGCCGCAGATTTCCTTAGCACTCTGCGTAGGACGAAATAGCTCGAAAGACTCAGCAAAGCCATAGGCATCAGCACTCCCAGTGCCATGCTCAATGGAGGGAAGGATAAGCCTGTTACAGGCACATTGTAAGAAGATGTCAGAAGATCGATGACGGGTCCTACAACCGGCAGAGCAAGCAGTGTACCTGCAAGACCGCCTGCAGCGGACAGCAGAACCGGGATCGCCATATAATGCCGAACCAGTTCACCCCTGCGATATCCCTGTGCGTATAGCATACCAATGACTACGCTGTCTGATTTGACCATACGCAGAATCATCACACCGAGAATAAGACAGCATAACAGGAAAACAGACACTGCCACGGGAGCGCCCAAGGTATTTGCACCTTCAATGCTCCCTCGCACCATAGCGATGCGTGCGTTAGTATCGGCATTCAACCATTCGGAAAGGGAATAGCCTTTTTTGGTTAAGAGCCCATACAGATTGGCAGCCTTTGCTTTTACATTCTCCCTGTCCTTCATGTATGCCGAATATACCGTGGTCGCCTCCGGGAACGCCTTAAAATCCGCGTCGGAAATAAGACCGATACCAAAACCGTTAGGAGGTAATGTGTCATAAACGTTCTTTAGTATATAAATATAATTGGGTATAGCTACCGTGCCAACTATATTGAATATTTTTCCGTTCAGCTTCATTTGATCGCCTATCTTCAGCCCATGCATCTGACAAAATTTCGGATCGAGCAAAATGTCCCCCGGTTTATTCAAACCATGTCCTGATGTTATCGCCGGGATATTGACCTTTATGCCAGGGCTGAGAATACGCAGTTCCCCATTAGGCACTTTTACGTCGTATAGCCGGTAAGTGTCGATCAGCGCACCGGATTCTCTTTCCAGCTCCGCAATATTTTCCAGTGGTTTGTTTGACTTGAATGTAATGTCTTCCTGCTTGTTTTTTTCGGTAAAGTCGGTGACCAGATTTCCTAAGCTACTGCCTACTCCCGAAGCTCCGATAAAATAAAAGCTCCCCAAAAATATCAAGATAAAAATACCGATATATCGACCTTTGTTTTCCTTTAGGATACGCCATACGCGTTTTCGCAGGGCCATTACCATTCAATCCTTTCCGCAGGGATAAGCTCGGAATTGTACCCAACTTCCGCAATTTCGCCGCTTCTCAGCCGGAATACGGCGTGCGCCATGCCGGCGATAGCGCTGTTGTGGGTAATCATCAGGATGGTCGTACCAAACTGCACATTTACTTTTTGGAGCAATGACAGCACATCCCGTGAGGTCTCGAGATCCAGCGCTCCGGTGGGCTCATCGCAGAGTAAGAGCTTTGGATTTTTGACGATGGCTCGTGCGATCGACACGCGCTGCTGCTCGCCTCCGGAAAGTTCCCGGGGGAAACGGTTCTTTTTATCGGAAAGTCCGACAGCAGACAGCACCTCATCTATTTGAAACGGGTTTTTACTGATGTTCGACACAACCTCGATATTTTCGGCTATCGTGAGGTTCGGCACAAGGTTGTAAAACTGAAAGATGAAGCCCACGCTCTCCCGGCGGTATTCAACCAGTTGCTTATCATTTAAATCTGTAACATGCTCTCCGTCAACTTCGACCGTACCGCCGTCCGCCCAGTCCACGCCGCCTATAATGTTCATCAGCGTAGATTTACCCGAACCAGAGGGGCCTAAAATTACTCCGATTTGTCCTCTTTCCATCTCCAAACTCACATCTTTGAGTACATGGGTAATAATCCCTGTGTTATAGCTTTTCGTAAGGTTTGATACTGATAAAAACATCCTAACACCCCATTTTGATTTCTATTTAGTATCACTCAGTATTAATATATAGCAATACCGAGTAGTTGATTGTGTCAATATCAATATTGTAATAAATTGATGAATCATTATAATTCAGATACAAAGATCACCCAATGAATCCCATTCCAACTGAAATGTAATCAATATTGTAAATTCTTCTAAATCATGCATGGCAAACCTCGCGTTGAAATAAGTGATCGAGCCGCCTCCAATCACACCAATTTTGAGGGTTTCCATGATTTCGTCGATGGTTGCCTGGCGTTTAAACTGCCCTTCATGTGATAGCAAATGAATTCATCCCAGAGGCTGACTATTGGTATGGTTAAGTATCCTTATCCTAAATGGCGTTTAAATTGTTTATTGGCAAAGAAGTAAGCGATCACCATGATGCCAACACACCAGGCAAGTGCAATCCAGATACCGTTGCCAACAGATCCTCCATACAAGAGGGCACGAATCGTATTCACGATTGAAGTCACCGGCTGGTTCTCAGCGAACACACGGACAATTTTAGGCATGGTTTCGGTGGGAACAAAGGCCGAACTGATAAACGGCAGGAAAATCAGCGGATACGAGTAGGCTGTAGCTCCTTCCATAGACTTCGCTGTCAATCCGGGAATGACCGCCAGCCATGTCAATGCCAGCGTAAACAGCCCAAGTATCCCAGCTACCGCGAGCCAATCCAGAATATCAGCGCTGGAACGGAAACCCATCAAGAGCGCGATGAGGATAACCACTACAACAGTAAGCGCATTAGAAACAAGTGAGGTCAACACGTGAGCCCACAATATCGACGAGCGCTTGATGGGCATGGTAATGAAACGCGCCATCAACCCACTCTTTACATCATTAAACAGCCGCAGGGAAGTGTAAGCGACACCGGATGCAATAGCCATCAGCAAGATTCCCGGCAATAAATAATTGACATAGTTGTCTGTACCTGTCTTTATGGCACCGCCAAATACGTAGACAAACAGCAGCATCATCATAATCGGAGTAATCGCCACCGTGATAATTGTATCCGGGCTGCGCATGATGTTGCGCATTAAACGACCTAGTAATACCCCTGTTTTGTTTTTCATTTACATGTCCTCCTTTTTGCCGATGATCGCGAGGAAAATTTCCTCCAATGTCGGCTGCTTTTCGATGTACTCCACTTTTGCTGGCGGGAACATCTCTTTGAGTTCGGCAAGAGTACCGGTCGTGATGATTTTTCCGCCATGCAGGATAGCGATACGATCCGCCAGTTGTTCAGCTTCCTCCAAATACTGGGTCGTCAGCAAGATGGTTGTACCGCCGCCGGCAAGCTCCTTGACGGTATCCCAGACTTCAATTCGCGCTTCGGGGTCAAGCCCTGTTGTCGGTTCATCGAGAAAAATGACTGCTGGCTTCCCAATCAGGCTCATTGCGATGTCAAGCCGGCGCTTCATCCCACCGGAATATTGATCCGCCCGCCGGTTCGCTGCATCAGTCAGGCTGAATCTTGCCAGCAGATTGTCGGCGACTTGTGCGGGATTGGAAACTCCCCGCAATTTGGCGATCATTATCAAGTTTTCCCTTCCAGTGAGCATGCCGTCTAAAGCTGCGAACTGTCCTGTCAAGCTGATACTCTGGCGAACATGATCTGGTTGACGCTGAACGTCAAAACCGCAAATACCTACTTCCCCTCCATCAGGCTTCATCAGTGTCGAGAGGATGTTGACTATCGTCGTCTTGCCCGCTCCATTAGAACCCAGCAGTGCAAAAATTTCGCCACTCCTCACCTCAAAATTCACTCCCTTTAAAACTTCCTTGTCTTTAAAGGATTTTTTTAACCTTTTTACAGAAATCGCTGGATTGTTCATACTTTTTTCCTCCTTAAAAACTAAGTTAGATTGCCTATATTCTCCTATTCAGTCTGACTGATAATCTGTATCACTTATTACTAAGTTAAAAATATAACTGAATAGCGAATGCAGTAATTCTCGCTTCTACCCAGCTAATCAGTCTGTATTATTTATTGAATTTACTTTTTTTCTTTTCGCTTCCCGATACTCTGATTCAAATCTTCGCGATACTTGTCTCTCCAAGTTTTCTCATCCTTCACTAGATCGTCGCAGAAAGCGGCCACGTCCTCACCCGTGAGGTCAGTGACTTTCTTTCCTTCGGCTACTCCTACCTCGAAAAGATCGAGAATACCGCCAAAGATGCGACTACAGTCCTTCCAGTCAGTGAGACCGCCAGAGTAATTCATATATTTTTGGATAGCTTTGTAAGCGTTGTGGTACTCATTTGGAAGTGCCTTCGCACGTGCCTCCATCGCCCTCCATTCCCTTTTGTCATCCAGACTTCCAATAATTTTTTCAAAAAAATTCATTTTACTACTCTCCTTTTGATTTATTTTCTCCTAATAGTTTTTGGTGAATCACGCTATTAAGTATCACTAATTACATGTATATAGTAACACCAAGTAGCAAAGGGTGTCAACTTTTTTTAAAAATATTTTTGCACCTTAGTTGTTATCCATGCTCATCCAATTTTATTATTCGGAGTATGACAACTTGAAAACATCATAATACAGATGAATCAATGCTTCGCATACTATTTCCTTATCTATCTACAATCCATATGAGCAACAAAATAAAGCCATCAAACCCTTTCATGGACATCCATTTTTATAAGATATATTGAAATTGGATAGTTACAAGTACCAATTATCTCTTTTATTTCTTTAATCGAGCTCATTTATGTCATTAGTTCCCCAATATAAACATTAGACGTATATCATTTCCTTATTTTACAAAGTCTACTGTTTACAGGGGGTTTTAAATTGAAGGATAATGTTATAGCAGTAATTGAAAAAAAAGATTGTATCTATGAATTAATACAAGGAAATACACATAAAACCTATGAGATTGAACTTTACGATGCTTTAGCTAACGCTGTATTTAAGAACTTAAACCTCTCCCAATCAATAGATGAAACATTAAGCCGCTGAGACAAGCGGCTATATTTATGCTTGGGAAATATCTTGCTTTTATATCGCTGTTTCAATATTATAATGCATATATGATACAGCAATATAAAAAGATACAGCGATAATATAAAGGTGATAAATCTATGCGAAGTAAACCGAAATCATCCAAAGAAGACTACAAAATAACAAACATTATTAACTATGTTCGTAAATCTCGACGAGATGAAGAAAGAGAAAAGAGAACTGGCGAAGATACATTAGAAGAACAAAAAATGCTCATGTGCCGGGTTCTTGATGATCTTGGAATACCTTATGATCAATTTTTAGAAATTGGTTCTGGTGACAGCATTGCCAATCGTCCTGTTTTTCAGCAAGTACTCCAACTGCTACGAGAAGGTAAATATGATACGATAGCAGTCAAAGAAATTAGCCGTCTTGGCCGTGGTAGTTATGAGGATACAGGTCTTATTATGGATTTACTTCAAGAGAAAAGGATTTATATTATTACTCCCTATCGAACCTATGACCCCAATAATTCAAGCGATGCTAGACAAATTCGTTTTGAGCTTTTTATGGCAAGAGAAGAATATGAACAGATTAAAGAACGGATGGTAGGAGCACGTTATAGCTATGCTATGCAAGGAAAATGGATGACTGGCTCTGTTCCCTTCGGATATTATTTAAACTCAAGAACACAAAGATTAGAGATTGATGAGGATCAAGCTAAAGTTGTAAGATTGATTTTTGATCTTTACATCAATGGGATTGAAAGTAGAAAAGTAGGTTTTAAGGCTATATCCAATTACTTGAGCAAATTAGGGATTAAAACTCCCAAAGGATATGACAAATGGGATACTCACCAATTAAAAAGGATGGTTACAAATCCTGTATACATTGGTCACGTTCGTTTTAGTCAAACGGAACGAAGAAAAGGAAGGATTATTGCCCGTCCAAAAGAGGAACATATCTATGTTGAAGAAGCGCATGAACCAATCGTTGATATGGAAGTCTTTTACGAGGCGCAAACAAGGATTAGTAGCCCTCGAAGCATACCACCACATAATGGAAAAGAGTTTCCAGTTGCTGAACTCACAGCTTTAATGGTATGCAACGTCTGTGAAAAAAAACTTGTTATTAATCGATCAAAACGTCGTCATAAGAAAAAAGATGGAGAAGTATCGGTTTACTTTGATTATTATCTAAGATGCCGAAACGGCTGTTTGACTACAAGGTATGAACCAATTGAAGAAAAAGTGGTCGGTTTGCTTGAGTATTTTCATGAGATTGATAACAGTACCTTAGAACAAGCACTTCATGGTCTAATCGAAAAGAAATCAAAAGAAAATTTCACACATGCTCAAAGAAAAGAAGATATACTGAATCAAATTAAGTCTAAAACTAAGGAACTCGAAAAAAGAAGAGATTTTATTTTTACAAAATACGAAAATGGTATCTATGATGATCAGACTTTTATTGAGCGAAGATCAGCTATTGAATCTGAGCTACAAGAATTAAAGACAATGGAGGAAAGTTGGTATAGTAACGTTGAAGAAACTGCCAGTACCTACGAATCCCCATTAGACATAGAAATTGTAAAAGATAATTTCACCAAGATATTAACAATCTACAAAAACACAAAAAGTCCTCAAATGAAAAACGAAATTCTCCATTCTCTATTCCATGATATTAAATTAACGATATTAGAGAAAGGCAATGTGAGTAAGTCAGCTAAAGTAAAACTATCCCCTCGGTTTAAACATGTGATCACGGAAAAATTAAACATAAAGAACACCTTGGAAAAAGCCTAAATCTATAGGCTTTTTCTTTGCTGTTTATATTATGCTATAAAAGAAACATCAGCGGAAACCGCAATTGGAGCGCCTATGCTATGTCCACCACCTAATACGATGGAGACCGTTGGTTTGCTCATGGTGGCGATCATCTCAGAAATGGCTAATCCTGCTTCTACATCTCCACCAACCGTATTTAAGATCAGTACTACTCCTTCGATTTTTGAATTCTGTTCTGCGGCGACAATTTGAGGAATGACATGCTCATATTTGGTTGTTTTGTTTTGTGGCGGCATTACTAAATGTCCTTCGATTTGCCCAATGATGGGCAAGCAGAAAATATTTGATTCCATTTGTGGTACATTGGTCTGCCCTAACTGCTGTATTGCTTGGACCACGTTTTTCTTTTTCGCATCTTCTTGGATTTCTGGTTCATCATTCATTAGCAAAATCCACCTTTCTATGTTTTCCTTAGTATGAACCAAACAAAAAGAAACTCATCCTAATTTTCAGGATGAGTTTCTTTTCTTGCTAAAAGATAGGCAATGCTAAAGCAAACGATGACAAAACTAGCAACTGCATGATTTAGATCATTTCCCGCTGTTTCTGGTAATGTTCCAGGCTTTGTCTTAGGATCTGGAGTTTCTTCTGATGACACTGCGACTTGGTCGGTTGGAATACTTTTCTTGTTGGTTTGTGTATTGATGTCACTGTCTTTAGTTGCTCCAGAAACAGATTTGTTTTGAATCGTTTGTTTGTCTGGTTGAACATTTCCAGCAGATGCGGTTACTTTTTGTTCCTCAGCAGATGAAGTCGTAGAATTTGAAGAATCATTATTTGATTTAGATGAGGTCATAGCCGTTTTCTGATTGGATGGAGGAGGTGATTCAGATGTTTTTTGCTTAGATGTGGATTTTGATTCGGTCGGTTCTGATTTATGTTCGTTCGATTGCTTCTCATGATTGCTTTTTTCCGAACCTTTTGATTCCTCTTCCTTATGTTTTGTAATAGAAGTACCTTCTTTAATTGGCTCATCAATTGGTAACGTCTCTTTTACTGTTGGTTCATCAATTGGAGGTTTTTGCGGTGATAATTCAGATGTTTTTATTTCTGACTGTTTTATAGAAGGTTCAACTTGATCGACATGTGACTGTGCCGAAGGTTCATCTAATGGAGATGAACTTGGAGGCAATTCCTTAATACCAAAAGCAAACGCGCTTCCTATCCCTGTTGTTAACCCGATTAGGCTAGCAAATAAAATTATTAAAATAGCATTACCTTTTTTGTAAGTTTGCTTTGGAATGGGTTTGACCTCTTTTTTGGGTTGTAAAGCATCAACTCGAAATCCTTCTAAAGATTTTTTGGGATCCATCTACATCCCTCCTTTCGGAGCTATTCTAATATTATGACAAATAAATTGAAATAGCAACAACTTAAGCGAAATTTAGGAATATATTGCCTTATGAAAAAAATATCTTCTTTGACAAAGAAACAGCAAAAATCACAAAGAAAAACCAGAAAGGAAACGTTCTTCCCTTCTGATTTCTTTGACTTAACTTTTTAATAAATAATCATTACCTTCATTATCTTGAAACTGCACAAAAGTACCCCATTGCATTTTTTGTGGTTCTCCTGAAAAATTAACACCTTTTTCCATAAGATGTCGATAAGTTTGTTCTACATTATCACACACAAAAACGATGGATGCTTTATGTTCATCTGCGCTAGCCATCATGGATTTTGGATAAATCACGAGATGAGTTAGAGCTTTTTCAGGGGCAACTTCCAGCCAATAACTATCTGATCCCATTTGCTTTTTCTCTTTTTGAACAAATCCCATCTGTTCTATCCAAAAGTGCTCCGCTGCCTCTTGATTATTTACATAAACGGCAACGGTGGCTATGTTTGTTAACATGTTAAAAACCCCTATACTTATATACTAAGTATAAGATTTCCGTTCCAATAGCCAAATATCCATAAAAAAACTCCATTTGATATGGAGTTTAGATTAGGATGCCTTCTTCTCTTCTGTCGGTTCTTTATCATCCGAAATTTTTATATTTTTTAGAAATGGGGCAAATACCAAGCCTGCAATAACAAAAATCAATCCAACAATAAAGACCAAATGAAGAGAATCCACTAAAGTACCCTTTAAAATAGGTACAAATATATTTTGCATCGCTTGAGGAATTTTGTTCATCGTTTCTGAACTGAGCAGCATCGAATATAGCCCTTGTGGATTATTTGCCACCAGCTCTTTCATATGTGTCACCAGCTCATGTGCCTGTGGTGGCAATTTGTCTAACGTCGGAACCAATTGATTCGTTAATAAAGTAGATGATTTATGGTTCATAATTGCACCTAAAATGGTCATCCCAAAAGTACCACCAATTTGACGAAAAAACTGACTTGATGAAGTTACTACGCCTAATTCTGACTTAGGAAAAGACTCCTGAAGAGCAAGTGTAAGTAAAGGCATAATGAGTCCCATACCTAACCCTAGAATAACCATATCTGTCATTGCTTGTAGCTTTGATGTTTCCATTGTCATCGTAGACAATAAATAAAAACCAAAAGACATCACAGCCATCCCAATGATCATTTGAATACGGATACCAATCTTCTTTACCAATTGTCCTGCTAAAATACTAGCTAGAATCATTGCAAACATCATAGGTGTCATGACTGTTCCCGATGCTGAAGCACTAATCCCAATGATACCTTGCATAAACAGAGGAACAAACATGATCGCACCGAACATTCCTAATGACATCAAAAATCCAATTCCATTTAATAACGTAAAGGTCCTATTTTTAAATAGATGCATAGGTAAAATTGGTTCTTCTGCACGATTTTCCACTATCACAAACGCTACTAATCCCACTACAGCTAAAGCGAACAAAGAAATAATTTGCCAGGATCCCCAAGAGTACTCATTCCCACCAAATGTGAGTGCGAGTAGAAGACTGACAACACCCACGATCATAGTAAACATCCCAAGAATATCGAATTTAACTGGTCCTTCAGCTTTATGACTTTTTAATCCCATGGCAATAAAGATAAAAGCCAAAAGGCCGACAGGGAGATTGATATAAAACACCCAACTCCAGTTTAATGAATCGACGATCCAGCCACCCACTTGAGGACCAACAACAGAAGCTAAAGCAAAAATGCCACCAAAAACACCTTGCCATTTGGCACGCTGGGCCCCGGTAAATATATCCCCAATAATGATCATGGCCATTGGCATCATAACTCCGCCACCTAAACCTTGTAGTGCACGATAAAATATCAATTGATCCATGGTTGAAGCTATACCACAAAGAGCTGAGCCAATCATAAAGATAAAAATACCCGATAAATAAACAACCCTGCGACCTAACAAATCTGCTAACTTCCCAGCAATCGGTACAATTGCTGTAGAGGTTAACATGTATGCAGTAGTCAGCCATGTCATTAATTCTAGTCCGCCAAGCTCCCCAACAATTTTCGGCATTGCTGTACCGACAATCGTATTATCCAATGCCGCAAATAACATAGCTACTATTAACCCTGTGATCAATAAGCCGTTACCTGAGTTTTTTTCGTCTATCTCTGTAACATGCAAACTTGCTGAATTCTGACTCAAACTAGCTCACTCCTTAGAGTCTACACGAGAAAGTTTTCTAAATATGGATACAAGCGAATCTAATTCATCTCGATCAAGATGTGACAAGTATTTCACTAGCACTTGTTTTCTTTTCTCTAGTGTCTCATCCAATGTTTTATTTCCTTCTTCTGATATCTGGATAAAAACGACCCTTCGATCTTGCTCATCTCGGTCTCGCAATACATATCCTTGCTTTAAAAGCCTATCTATCATTGCTGTAATGGCACTTGGTTTAACCGTCATCTCTTCCGCTAGGCTAGAAACAGTACTACGACCTTTTTTACGAAGCAATTGAAGTATATAGAACTGTGGTCCTGTTAATTTAGGCTCACAATCTGTAGTTTGTTTGCTAATTCGTCTCATGGTAAGTAAGAAAATTTGTTGCAGTTTCTCTACATAATGTTCAAGCTCTTTATTCTCCACTATATTCCCTCCTTTTTTATCCCTAGCATATAAACTATTGATATCTTTAATATTTAATATAGTTAACTATACGCTACTAAAACGCTATGGTCAACCACTACAAGAGTACAATTTTAATTATAAATAATTAACTAAATATTCCTACTTTAATCCGAGGTTGATCTAGAGTGAATAATAAAATAATATTATAAATGTTAAAGATAATTGCTATGAACATGGAAAAATTGCCATATGCAAAATAATTTACAAATACAATTTTAAAGATTATATTGGTAGTATGAAATTAAAACGCTTTCAATTGGCGTGTTACTGGTAATGCAGGCATAAGCCAAAAAAGATCTTCAAAAACAAAGATCTTTTTTGGCTTTTTATATGTAAATCACATATAAAGTAAGGTGTTGTTGATGAACCAAGATCCCGCATATATTGTAAATCATGTATTTAACAATAACGTTGTCTTAGTAACAGACCCATCATCCAATAAAGAAACGATCTTGCTAGGAAAAGGACTGGGCTTTCAACAAAAAAAAGGCACACACCTCCCACACAACGATGTCCGCATTGAGAAAAAATTTCACTTAGAAGATGAACAATATTTAGCTCAATACCGGGACTTACTCACACAAGTCGATAAAGATGTATTTGGTATATCTGAGGAAATCATCGGACTTATCTCTAAAGAATTTACAGACAATATAAATGAGTATGTACACCTAGCATTGCCAGACCATATTCAGTTCGCCTTGTATCGCATGCGAAACGGATTAAAAATTATTAATCCGTTTCTATTTGAGATAAAAACCTTGTACAACAAAGAATTTTCATTAGCCGTTCAAGCAGCAGAGTTACTTTCCAACACATTTGATATGGAGATACCTGAAAGTGAAATAGGATTTTTAGCTCTACATATTCATTCAGCATTAAATTTTGTACCTGTCCATCGAACCGTAACTTTTGCTAGCTTATTAGCAGATTTTGTGGAGATGGTGGAAAAGGAACAAAAACATTCCATTGATCGAAGTAGTACAGAGTATCTTCAATTCGTAACAAATTTTCGTTTTGCTGTTGAGCGGGAAAAAGAATCTATAAACAAAAACTCTTCCCTACTTGGAAGTATTGAATCTACTTTACCGGTTGCTTATTCCTATTCCAAAAGACTATTTTGTTTAATAGAAACTCGTTTGGAGATAATTCCAAATAGGGAAGAAATCACTTTACTTTCAATAGACATTGATCGCTTGATCCAAAGAGAAAAAGATTTTTGATGTTCTCAAAATGGTTTTGATCGAAAAAATTAACCAGATTGCCACTCCCCTTACAGGCAATCTGGTTACATTAGACCAAGTTCCTGCTCCTGTTTTTTCTCAAAAAATGACAGGTGATAACTTTACTCCATATGTACAAGTTTGGAGATGAAGTGAAAAAAGATGAAAAACTAATTGATTTTGATATGCTTAACATAAAAGCAACTGGGTATCCAACCATTTCCCCTTTCGTCATTATAAATAACGAAATCGTTGCTGGAAAAAACGATATTTATCCATTCACCTAAAGTAGGAGAAATGCTATGAGTAAAACAGCTCTTTTAGGGAAGGTAATCACCAAACATCACTGCATGGACGAAGGTATTGTTGTCGTAGAAAATACTAAAATTGTCTTTGTTGGAAGCCAAACAGATTACGATCTTCAAAAAGATTCTGATATACATGTTTTGAACTATCCTAATGGCTGGATTATCCCAGGATTGATTGATATACATGTCCATGGTAATGCTAACTTTGATGTTATGGATGGCAAAGTAGAATCTTTGCATGGAATTGCTAAAAGTTTAAGCAGTTATGGTGTAACGAGTTTTTTGGCAACGACTATGACAATGCCTATGGATCAAGTTATTCAAGCTATTCATGCTGTATTACAATACCAAAAATATCCAAGCCCCTATGCCAGACTTATTGGTGTCCACCTTGAAGGTCCATTTATAAGTCCAAAGCAAAAAGGCGCCCAGAAAGAAGAAGACATCTTACATCCAACTCATGAAAAGCTGGAACAAATCCAAACTTTACTACAAGACAAGCTCAAAGTGGTTACTATTGCACCTGAAATACCATATGCCATAGAAGCCATTAGAATCCTAAGCAAAAACGGTATCATTTGTTCAATTGGACATTCAGACGCAACGGAAGAGCAAGTAAAAAAAGCTTTGGATGCTGGAGCTACTCATTTTACACACCTATTTAATGCAATGAGAGAGTTACATCATCGAGAACCTGGTGTAGTAGGAAGCGCTCTTATCAATCATGCGTCATCGTGTGACATTATTGCTGATATGGTCCATGTTCACCCTAGCGTTGTGCGTCTTGTCTTTGAGCTAAAATCGAGAGAAAAGCTTCTATTGATCAGTGATGGTATGCGTGCTGTGGGTATGGGAGATGGCACTTTTCATTTGGGTGGTCAAAAAGTAAATGTTCATCACTGTATTGCTCGATTAGATAACGGAGCCCTAGCTGGCAGCACTTTAACTTTAAACAAAGCTGTACAAAATATGGCAAATACAGTCGGTATATCACTTGTGGATGCAGTATATATGGCTTCCACTGCACCTGCAAAAAAATTAGGAATTGATCACCATAAAGGTAGTTTAGAAATAGGAAAAGACGCCGATATAGTAGTAATGTCTGATGGTTTTAACGTGAAACTTACTATGATTGAGGGACAGTTCGTTTATCAGGAGGATCATCCATTTTGATACAACTCGCTATTTTCGAAGATTACCAATCATTGAGCAGACAAGCTGCAAAACATATCGTTGAGCTCATCAGAAAAAAACCGAATGCTGTTCTTGGACTAGCTACTGGTAGTACACCACTAGGATTATACCAAGAACTTGTAAAAATGTATAAAGAATCAAAAGTCAATTTTTCTGATGTTGTTACATTTAATCTTGACGAATATGTTGGTTTACCACGTGATCACTCCCAAAGTTATTATTACTTTATGAATCAGCATTTGTTTTCCAATGTTAACATATTGGCAGCAAACATTCATTTCCCACAAGGTTTGTTTGAGGATGCTGGAAAAGCTTGTCGAGAATATGAACATCAACTTCAAGACATTGATCGTATTGACCTGCAAATACTCGGAATCGGTTCAAATGGGCATATTGGATTCAACGAACCAGCTGATAGAATGACATTGGAAACGCATATTACAGAATTAACTAGCAGAACAATCACCGACAATGCTCGATTTTTTAATGGCTCAGGAGAGGTTCCTCGAAAAGCTATCACCATGGGAATCGGCAATATTATGAGAGCCAGAACCATTTTACTTCTTGCAAACAATGAAACAAAAACTGCTGCACTCAATGCAATGTTTTCTGGAGTGATTGACCCGAACATTCCAGCTTCCATTCTGCAACTACATGAAAATGTGATTGTTTTTGTAAGTAGCGAAGTGGCCAAAAACTTAACATATCGTTCCACTGCTTTGGTAAATTAGCAAATAGAAATGAGAGGGATAAGAAATGCTACAAGGAATTCCAGTTTCATCAGGTGTCGCAATAAATAAAGCTTTATTTTTGCAAAATAGTCCTGTCACCACTGAAAAGAAAAGCATTACAAAAAATCAAATAGCTTCTGAACAAAAAAAATTAGAAACAGCATTAGACAAGACAGAAGAACAGCTTACCGAACTCCACCAACAATTACTTGAGTCAGTAGGAGAAGAACAAGCTTCTATTATGTCTGCACATTTGGTATTACTCAGAGATCCTGCATTTATAGATGAAATAAATAACCGTATTGAAAACGATTTGATTGATGTATCTTCCGCTGTACAGATGGCCGCAGATCAATTTGTTCAGCTTTTTGAATCCTTGGATGACGAATATATGAGAGAACGAGCAACAGACATCAAAGATATCGCAAATAGACTCATATCCAACATATTAGGTAAGAACGATAAACAAACAATCGATACGGAAGAAGCATTTATTTTGGTATCAGATGACCTCACTCCTTCTGAGACAGTAACACTTCCTAGAGAACGAGTTGAAGCGATTATCGTAGCCAAAGGCGGAAAAACGTCTCATGCTGCTATTCTTGCTCGTTCTCTTGGTATTCCAGCTATTATGGGTGTAGGCGATCAACTGGCCAATGGAGTAAAAACTGGTGACATTCTTATTATCGATGGATCAACTGGAGAAATTTATATTAATCCAGAATCATCATTGATTCAAAAATACCAAGAAAAACAACAAGAAGAAAAAGAAGAAAAAGAAGAACTCGCAAAGCTAAAAGATAAAAAAGCAACAACTCGTGACGGAAACGAAATCGAGCTTGTTGCAAATATAAAAGGACCACAAGATGCAGAAGAAGTCCTACAACAAGGAGGTGAGGGGATCGGTCTATTTCGTAGCGAATTTCTCTTTATGGATCGCACTTCACTTCCATCTGAAGAAGAACAGTATGAAGCATATTCCCAAGTAGTAAAAAAATTAGGAAATAGACCAGTTATTATTCGCACTTTAGATATTGGCGGAGATAAACACCTTCCTTATTTTGACTTACCAGAAGAAATGAATCCTTTTCTAGGATGGCGAGCAATTCGTATTTCCTTGAGCAGACCAGAACTTTTCCAAGTCCAGCTTCGAGCACTGCTTCGGGCGAGCGCTCATGGGAAAGTAAGAATTATGTTTCCTATGATCTCACACTTAGAACAAATTCAAGAAGTAAAAAGAATCTTAGAAGAAACAAAAAAACAACTGACAGCAGAAAATATCGCTTATGATCCTGAAATTGAAATTGGAGTAATGATAGAAATTCCAAGTGCTTGTCTGATTGCAGATGAATTGGCGAAAGAAGTTGATTTCTTTAGCATTGGTACCAATGACCTTGTTCAGTACACGCTAGCAGTAGATCGGATGAATGAGAAAATAACAGATCTCTATGATCATTTTCATCCAGCTGTTTTGCGTCTGATTAAAATGGTGATTGATGCCTCTCATCGCCATAACATTTGGACTGGTATGTGCGGGGAAATGGCTGGAGATTTACAAGCGACTGAGATATTGCTCGGTTTGGGTCTTGATGAATTCAGTGTTTCCCCCACCCTACTACCTAGAGTTAAGCATCAACTGTTACAACTTTCTACAGATAAAGCTAAACAAACAGCTGAAAAGACTCTAAGTTTTGGTACTTCAAAAGAAGTATTAGAATATATAACAGCCTCTTATTAATGTCAGTTAAAGTAGTATCCGTCTTTGATGGGTACTACTTTCTGAAAATATATGATGCATAAACAAGGAGGTATCTTCAGTGCTAGCATTTTTGCAAAAGATTGGTAAATCTCTTATGCTACCTGTAGCAAGTTTACCAGCAGCAGCTATCTTGCTTCGATTTGGAGCGATAGACTACATCAAAGATTTTCATCTCGGTACTACTGTAGGAGGATTTCTAAACCAGTACATTGCACCTTTTTTATTAGCAGGTGGGTCCGCTATATTTGATAATCTCGCACTTATTTTTGCTGTCGGGATCGCACTTGGACTAGCAGGTGATGGAGTTGCTGCTTTGGCTGCTGTCATGGCATATGAAATTTTAGTCAATGTATTAGCTAAAGTACCAACTGCCTTTGGTTTTATCGCAAATGATGTAAAATTAGATATGGGTGTTCTAGGGGGTATTCTAGCTGGTGCGTTAGCAGCTTACTTCTACAACAGGTATCATGATATTAAACTTCCTGATTGGTTGGGTTTTTTTGGTGGAAAAAGATTTGTACCGATCATCACTTCCCTTACCATGGTTATTGTGGCACTACTCTTTGGACTGATTTGGGGACCTGTTCAACATGCACTTGATATTTTTGGTAACTGGGTAGTTAGCCTTGGAGCAATCGGCGCTGGAATTTACCAATTCTTTAACCGTTTACTCATCCCATTTGGCCTTCACCATGTTATAAACTCCATTGCTTGGTTCCAAATTGGCAGCTTTACAGATCCTGTCACACATAAAGTCGTTCACGGAGATCTATACCGCTACTTTGCCGGAGACCCTACAGCTGGTATGTTTATGGCTGGATTTTATCCGATCTTAATGTTTGCACTTCCAGGAGCAGCACTTGCCATTATTCACACTGCAAAACCAGAAAAAAGGAAATTAATTTCATCCATCTTTATTGGTTCTGCTTTAGCAGCCTTTTTGACTGGTATCACGGAACCAATTGAATTCGCTTTCATGTTTGTAGCTCCTGCACTTTATGGACTGCACGCTATTTTATCTGGTATTGCAGGATATATTGTAACTGCTATGGGCATTAAAATCGGATTTGGCTTCTCTGCAGGATTGATCGACTATTTCTTAGCATATGGAAAAGCTACAAAGCCATTACTTTTGATTCCGATAGGACTTATCTTTGCTGTTGTGTATTATCTGCTATTTCGTTTGATTATTACAAAGTTTAACCTGAAGACCCCTGGTAGAGAAGATGAAATGGAGGAAAATGACAAAGAAATTGGAAGCGTTTCCAATTTGGATGATAAAGCCTCAAAAGTTCTAACTATGGTGGGCGGAAAAGAAAACATTGTCGATGTAGATGCTTGTATCACTCGACTACGCTTAGTTGTCAAAGATGATAAATTGACTGATGACGATGGATTGAGAAGCTTAGGAGCAGCAGGTATCATGAAATTGGGTAAAGGAGCAGTACAAATCGTATTTGGTACCCAATCTGAACAAATAAAAGATAAAATAAAGAAATTATTATAACAAAAGAACCCTAGTAGAGCTTTTTACGCTACAGCAAAACCATACCAATTGCACTGAAGAAAAATACCTAGGCATTCTACTTGCTTAGGTATTTTTTATGCTTTTGAACATCCTGCAACTTAAAACATAGGATGTTAAGCCGGTAATCTGTTTATCTTTCATTACCTAACCCCGTTACCATCAGGATTAGGTTGTAGAATGATTTTTCAAATTCCAATCTTGCTTCCCTTTTTATCTTACATTTATCGTTAGTTATTCAATCACAAACCTATATTTCCTTCGTGGCTAAGTAATAGGCACCCTTTGTAGCTGGTACTGCATCGAGCACCAATGTGATAGGAACTTGAATGATACTGGATAAATATTGTTTATAACTATCCATTACTTGTGGAATATGTTCAAAAATACTCCCGCTCAGAGCAATGGTAATCGGATCGTCATGACCTAATTTTCTACAACAATTCCATGTCATACTTCCTAGTTTTTGACCTGCATCATACAATATTCGGCCAGCAATAGCATCTCCTGTATCAGCTAAACGTGTTACTACTTTACTTAGCTTTGCAATCTCAGCTTTTGGTCTACTATACGCAAATAGCTTAATATCTTGTGGATCTGTATAGCCCATCTCATCTAACAATGCGCTGCTCAGTTGACATAATGGTAGAGACTCATCTGTCTCCATAATCATCTGACGAAAAGCTTCCATCACAATCCAATAACCACTACCTTCATCTCCTAGTAAATGTCCCCATCCCCCACTAAAAACACATTTATCTCCTTTGATCCCAACTGCAATTGCACCTGTACCAGATATCGCTAAAATTCCATCCTCACCTTTTAACATTGCTGCGTGAGCAATAATCGAATCGTTTACTACACTTATTTTAGTTTGGAATTCATTTGTTATGATTTGAATGAGTTCATCTTTATTCTCAATTCCTTCACTGCCTGCAATCCCTAGATAGATATATTTGCAATCCTCTTTTCTAAGGTTCTCTTGAGCTTGATCAATAGCTACGAGAATATGTTTGGTTGCCTCCTTAAAATTAACCATTACATTACTGAAACCACTTCTTCCCTCTCCCAACACATTCCCATCTAGATCATAAGCAACTGCTATCGTTTTGGTACCGCCTCCATCAACGCCTATCACATATTGCAACTCGAACACCCTTCCTCTTCTTGAAAGCAAAAGTTCTTGCCTGTTTTTTTATACTTGTAAGAATCGTCTTAGTCAAGAATTTTTCTTACTATACTTTCTTATCATGGTTCATCCTGTCTCGCAATGCAATTTCTCTTGTTTATCTATTTACGTATTCTTTCATTTGGTATTCCAATATATCTAATTAAAATTACATAAAAAGAACTAAATTTAGCATACCTAATTATAACCTAAAACTCAAAGAGAAATTTTTATCCCTTCGTCTATGCTTTCATCCGAGCTACTCAATAGAAATAAAATCATCACCTGTGATATACTTTTATTTGTAATAAAAGAAAATCGTGAAGACTCAATCTCCTGTGAAAGGTTTGGTTTCATGTTTGGAAAAGTAGCTGCAGATGTGTTAGGTTTAAGCAATGTAGGGACAGTAATAAAACCTGCTGATTATGATAAGGTAGACTCAGATGACTATGTCATGCACGAAGATGGAGAGAAAATATTTTTCCTCATCAAATCCAAATCGGATGAGTATTGCTTTACAAATAAGGCACTGATTCATTTAGATGGCACAAGTGCAGTGAGCAAGAAACGTACATTATATCGATATGATTATTATCAAAATCATATCTCCAACGTTTCCCTGGAAACCGCTGGAACTGTTGACTTAGATGTGGAACTTAAGTTTAAATTAGGATCTGAATTATACCACATTGACGTACAAAAAAAACAATTGGAAGACGTCAAAGACTTATACAAAGCATTAATTAAAATAGCCGAAATTACTAAAGATAACGCTAGCTATCTACAATTTTCCGAACAAAGCCTGAACATAGCCTCTACTACACTCAGCCGCATTACAAGTGAAGAAAGCAATGTTGTTAACCAATTTAAAGAACTAAACGAATTTGCCTTTACTTGGCTTAAAGAGAAAAAACAAACCTATGTTGTGAAAGATTTTGGATTTGTATTTGAAAAATATATCAATAACTAAAAATAGAAGACCGATCTATACAGATTGGTCTTCTAACTTTCTAATCTATTATATGAGCCTTTTGGCTCATTTCCGCTTCACAGGATAACTTTTGTACATATTAGTGGAAAAGTATCCCATCTCAGGGAAACTCTATATCATAAACTCCAAAATATGTTATATCCTACTTCAACGAATTTCTCGTCACTTAAACCCAACGATTGATTGTTTTCTCATATTCTACTTGCTCTGCTTCTGGAAACCAAAGGGCGAGTTCACGTTCAGCGCTTTCAGGAGAATCAGATCCATGAATGATGTTCATACCAACACTTATACCAAAATCACCACGAATCGTACCAGGCAACGCATCAGAAGGATTTGTTGTCCCCATCATTTGACGTGCTGTAGCAATTACATTATCTCCTGCTAATACAAAGGCGAATACTGGGCTAGAAGTAATAAAATCAACCAGTTCTCCAAAGAAAGGGCGTTCTTTGTGCTCAGCATAATGTTTTTCAGCTAATTCATTTGAAACACTCATTAGTTTCGCACCTAAAAGTTGAAAACCTTTCTTTTCAAAACGAGATACGATTTCTCCTACCAGTCCACGTTGTACTCCATCAGGCTTAATCATAATAAAAGTTTTTCCCATGAAAAATCCTCCAATAGTATGTATGATAACGTTCCACATTGTATCAAGCATAGATCAGAAACGCAATATTTCCGCTTAATAATTTCTACCAACGATAAATTCTGCTAGCATTTTTAATAAATTTTGTTCATGAGTAGGTGGTAATTTTTCTAGTTCTTGTAAGGCTTTGTTTAAATATTGTTTTGATAAATCTAATGTAAATTCATTTCCGCCTGCTTTTATCACGAGATCAAGTACATCATCGTTGAGCGGCTCTTGGCCCTTTGTTGATAAAAAGTCTTCTATAACTTTCCGTTCTTCAAGGGGTAAATTTTTCAATGCATATATTACTGGTAATGTTACATTGCCTTGTTTTAAATCACTTCCAGCTGGCTTACCTAAAGTCTCTTCATCTCCAGTAAAATCAAGTACATCGTCGGTTAATTGGAAGGACATACCAACATAATACCCGTATCGTTTCATATGCCGTACTACTTTAGGAGAAGCATGACTTACCAAGGCACCTAAATAACAACTGACGGACATCAAAAGTGCAGTTTTACGTTTAATGCGAGATAAATATTGTTTGAGGATAAGATTTGGATTATATAAATCTTGAATTTGATCAATTTCTCCTCGACACATGAGAGATATTGACTTCGACAACTCTTGATGAACTTGTGGAATAGTAATATCTGAAATAATCTGAAGTGCACGAGAAATAATATAATCTCCTGTATACATTGCCACTCGATTATCCCAACGCGCCTTAACCGTTTCCTGACCTCTACGCAATGAAGCATTGTCGATCACATCATCATGCACCAATGTTGCCATATGTATTAATTCCAAAGCAACTGCTACATCAATCACTTGTTGTTTGTTTAATGATGTTCCAAATCTTCCTGATAACAGTACAAAAACCGGGCGCATTCTTTTGCCACCAGCCCGGAGCAGATGAGTAGATGATTCGCGTAGTTCCAGCAGATCTGTATCCATTGATTGGGTTAGCAAATCTTCTACTACTTCTAGATCTTTTTTTATATGTCTATAAATACTTGCTAGTCGCAAATTCCTCACCCTGTTAGCTTAGATGTGTACAGGTAGATCCAAAACCTCAATTTTCACTTCATCTTTTATCAATCCAGTAAGCTTTGCATAGTGAAAGTAAGTAGCTAAACCACGTTGTTCTTCTGGACCAAAATTATAATTAAGCCCAGCATAATATTTTTTCCAATCAGCTACTTCTCCTCCTACTTGTCTCCTCGCTTCTTGAATAACTGGAATCAGATCCTGTTGTCCAAGTTTTTTTGCTTGTAAAAATCGTTGATAGATAAGTGAAAGCATCTCCTGTCTTTCCTCTGCCACACGACGGTTTACCGCCCATATTGCATAAGTCATTGGTAGACCTGTTTCTTTATACCACTGTAAACCTAGATCATACACATGATATTTTGTATTGGACCAATTAGCGCGGAGGGCATCGTCACCAATTAACAAGGCAGCATCCGCAACCTCCATCATTTTGTCTAAGTTTGTTTCGTGGGTTGTATAACTCGGTGAACCATTAGCAAAATGCTCTAATAAAATTTTGAGTAAATGAATCGAAGTTGCTGATGTATTGGTTAATGCAATTTTTCCATGTTTCACTGCTGAAAACGTATCTTTTTTGCTAAACAAAAAAACAGAGCCAACTGGACCTTTTGCACTAATTGATATATCTGGCATGACAATATACTTCGGATAATCACGAGCATAAGCAAAGGAAGAAATAGGACCCATATCAATTCTACCATCTGCCATGGATTGATTTAACAGAGATGGAACTTGAGGAATGAGTTCCACCGATAAATCTGAAAAATGAAAGTAGTGGTATAGCGGTAAAATGTTTGTAAATGCAATTTTCCCAATGCGTATCGGTTTCATTTCCACATCCACCTTTATCGAAATAGCACATCTATCATCATAAAACAAAATACGATAACGCTCAGAACCCCATTCATGGTAAAAAATGCAGTATTCAAACGGGAAAGGTCATCATGCGAGACGATAGAGTGTTCATAGAGAAGAATGAGCAATGCGACAATAACTCCTAAACCAAAATAAACTCCGAGATCCGTCATCCAAAGAAGCCCAAATAATCCAAGAGCAGTTCCGATATGCATTAAGGATGAAATCTGCAATCCTCTTTTAATTCCAAATCGAACAGGAATCGAGTGAAGCCCCTCTTTTTTATCAAACTCTACATCTTGACAGGCATAAATAACATCAAATCCACCTATCCACAATGCAACTGTTAAAAAGAGCAGTATTCCTTTGATATCAATCTGTCCAGTAGTAGCAATCCAGCCACCTAATGGTCCCAGACCTGTTGCTATACCAAGTATCAAATGGCATGTCCATGTAAAACGCTTTGTATATGAATAAAAAACCAAAAAAAACACCGCAATCGGTAACAATTCTACAGCTAACATGTTTAACTGGAAAGCTGCAATAAACAATACAAGAAAGGAAACGATCACAAATCCCCAAGCAAAGGAAACAGGAATTAGCCCCTTTGGAATGTGCCTGTTTGAGGTTCTTGGGTTTTTTGCATCAATTTGGCGATCAATGATTCGATTTAATGCCATCGCTGCACTTCTAGCACCTATCATTGCGATTGTAATCCAAAAGATTTGCATCCATGAAGGAAAATGTCCATTTACCTCTAGGCTTCCTAAAACAGCTCCCAGATAGGCAAATGGAAGCGCAAAAATAGAATGCTCAAACTTGATCATGTCTAGGACCAATTTTAGTTTTTTTACCATGATGATTACCTTCTTCTATTTGTAGCCTATGTGTAGAGCAGTAATGCCCCCTGATAAAGGATACACCTCTACATCAGAAAATCCAACCTCTTCCTTCATCATTTTTTCTAACTCTTTATAATCAGGAAAAGATAAAAGTGATGTAGGCAGCCATTTGTATTGCTCATAACGATTAACAAATAGTTTGCCCAATAGAGGTAGAATACGACCAAAATAAAAGAAATAAAGAGCACGAAATGGTTTCCAAGTCGGCTTCGACAACTCAAGAGAGACCACTTTTCCTCCTGGTTTGACCACTCGCTTCATTTCTTGTAAAACTTTTACTACATCAGGAACATTTCGCAAAGCAAACCCAATCGTAGCAAAGTCAAATGTGTTGTCTGGATATGGCAATTCTAATGCATTACCTTCTATAAGATTAACATTGTCTTGTATTCCTTCTTTTTCTAACTTAGACAATCCCATTTCCAGCATTTTAGAACTAAAATCCAGCCCAATGATACTTCCTGTTTTAGAGGCCTTGGCTAGTGCAATTGTCCAATCACACGTTCCACAGCATACATCGATAGCTGAATCTCCCTCACCTACATTCATTTTTTTCATCGCAAATTTTCTCCATGCGCGATGACGGCGAAAACTTAGGATACTATTCATTCGATCATAATTTTCTGCGATATCTTCAAAAACTTGATGAACATATTTTTCTTTTTCTGTACCTTGGAGAGGGACTACCTTTGTATCCTTCAATGAATTGCCTCCTTATCCAACAACATCTGATATAGGACAGATTGGACACTCTCTGGCTCAATAGACTCCATACATTTTAAAAAGGTTGCTCGCTGAATCTTTGGAGCCCGATGATGGTCCAAATGAAGGTAGTAAGAAAAGAGTGAACACCATTCTACCTGCCTGTGAACATGAAAAAAATCGGCAAGAGCCGTAAGCAGTTGATGGCCTGTCCAATCTTCCTGTTTAAATGGATCAAAGGTACCATCGATATGATGTTGCATATTTGCCTCACAAATCTGACTAGCTGTTTTAGATAGTACTTGCATTCCTTCTATTTCATTGTGATGAGCAAGTGTCTTATAAAATAAACTACTATAATAGTCCCCAGCTAATATGGATAACTGCTTCTTTTGAAATACTTCTACATCCTTTTCATCTTCCAAGGACACTTGTTCATGTACAACGAGCCCCATACGCAACAATGCTGTAGAAACGCAATATGAAATGATACGCTGGGGTTTTTCTTGGATAGATGTTAACATAAGTTGAAGAATTTTTATAAATAATTCCGGTATTTTAGGCTTTCCACATTTCTCCAATAAATAAGAGTGGCCTGTTAGTTGATTCAGACGAAGAATAATCTCCTCTTGCGTTTTATGTATGGACGTCATTAAAGCGTCCTCCTATATTTGCTATATCCACGATAGTATACCATAATTCATTACCAAAAAGCATTTGTCACAAATTTGTAAATCCATCAAGTTGATTACATAAAAATAGCCAGAGTATATTACCCCGGCCATAAAACCTTCTTATTCATTTGTATCTACAACTCCAAATGAGGTGATAATCTCAGCTTTTCCACGAATTTTCACAGCAGATGTATGTTCTGTAAATTGCGCAATCATCACTTCACCTTTGTCCAACTTTTCTGAGTGATGAAAACGGGTGTCCTTTCCTCGTGTAAGACCAATGACGTTCACACCATTTTCTTTCGCTTTTATAACAAAATAGTCTACTTGATTTCCCATTTTTCAAACCCTCCCAACGCTGGGTAAAAAAAACCCTCCCGATAAGGGAAGGGATTTTTTTGGTCGGGCTAGCCAGATTCGAACTGACGACCTCTTGCGCCCCATGCAAGCGCGCTACCAAGCTGCGCCATAGCCCGTTATACATGATTTCTTAATTCTAAGAGAACAGATATCATTTTATAACGAGCATATCCTTGTGTCAAGAGAGAAAAGAAAACCTGTTTGAAAATTAAAATTGTTATAAAACTGTGGTCTTCATTAATAAAAGCTAGCGAATCATCGCTAATACTTCTGCGCGCTTTTCAGCAGACTCTGCAAATACGCCTCTAACAGCTGTTGTAATTGTTTTTGTACCTGGTTTTTTTACACCCCTCATCGTCATACACATATGTTCTGCTTCAATCATAATCATCACACCATGTGGTTCTAATTTAGACATGATTGCATCAGCAACAGTCGCTGTAATCCGTTCTTGCAACTGGGGTCGTTTGGATAAAATCTCTACTGCCCGAGCTAATTTACTCAACCCAGTCACGCGGCCACTTTTTGGAATATAAGCAACATGAGCATGTCCAAAAAAAGGAATCAAATGATGTTCGCATATAGAATAAAAAGGTATATCTTTTACTAAAACTAACTCTTCATGTTCTTCACTAAAAACAACAGAAAAAAGTTCTTCTGGATTTTCCGTAAGGCCTGCAAACACTTCTTCATACATACTTGCAACACGACTAGGTGTTTCTAGCAAACCTTCTCTATTTGGGTCTTCGCCTATTGCTTCTAGTATTAGTTTGATCGCTTGTTCTAATTTCGGTTTATCCATCTATAAAATCCCTTCTTAATATACACAAAAAGACCCAAGAAAAGGGTCCCCTTGTGTTTATATGTAGTCCCATCCGATGGATAGAAAAAAGAAGTATATTATTTGTTTACTTCTTCTTTCAATTGTTTACCTGGTTTGAAAGCAGGAACTTTCATTGCAGGGATATCAATTTCTTCACCGGTTTGCGGATTACGTCCTTTACGTGCAGCACGCTCACGGACTTCAAAATTTCCAAACCCGATCAGTTGAACTTTTTCTCCAGCACCTAGTGCCTCAGAGATTACAGATAATACTGCTTCTACTGATTGTGTAGCTTCTTTTTTAGTTGTTTCTGTAGCTTCTGCTACTTTGTTGATTAGATCGGTTTTGTTCATAACCGCACCTCCTGTACAAATCACCTATTGTCACAGTAAAGGGACAATACGTGGGACACATCTATACTAATACAAGCAATGACCGTAGTTCAAGTACTATAAATGATTTTTCCTAAAAAATAAGGTCGATAGTTTCAAACTATCGACCTTTTTCTTATAATATGATGGCAATCAGTCCGCCTGACCCTTCATTTATAATCCTCTCAAGTGTCTCTTGTAGCTTAAATCTGGCATTTTCCGGCATCATAGATAATTTCGCTTGAATCCCTTCTCTCACAATGGAGTTAAGAGAACGTCCAAAAATATCAGATTCCCAAATACGAAGCGGATCTTGCTCAAAATCTCTCATCAAATAGTTTACTAACTCTTCTGATTGTCGTTCAGTTCCTATAATTGGAGCAAACTCCGAATTTACATTTACTCGAATCATATGAATCGAAGGTGCTGTTGCTTTTAAACGGACCCCAAAGCGAGATCCTTGTTTGATCAACTCCGGCTCATCTAAACTCATCTCTTCCAAAGTAGGTGCTGCTACACCATAACCTGTTGTTTTGACCATCTGTAAAGCTTCAGAAATTTTATCATACTCACGCTTAGCAATAGAAAAATCTTGCATCAATTGTAGCAGGTGGTCACGTCCTCTTATCTCTTCGCCTACTACTTCTGTCAATACACGATCATACAATTCATCTGGTGCATACAAATCAATTTCCGCTACTCCCTGACCCATGTGCATGCCAGAAAGTGCTGCCTTATCAATAAACTCATATTCATAAAATTTACCAACTACCCGATCTACATCACGGAGTCTTCGTATATCTTTAACTGTCTCTCGGACAGAAACCTCAAACTCTTGTCGTAACCAATGTTTATCTTCCAACACCATTACCCAACTAGGGAGATTCACATTGACTTCATGTACAGGGAACTCAAATAATACTTCACGAAGAACACCTAAGATTTCTTCCTCACTCATCGTAGCAACACTTGCGGCTACTACTGGGATATCATACTTTTCCACAAGAGATAGACGCAGTTGCTCCGTCTCTTCACTCTGAGGGTGGGCAGAATTTAGGATCATGATAAAAGGTTTTCCAACTTCTTTCAATTCTTCTACCACACGTTCTTCCATTTCTTCATAAGAACTTCTTGGTATATCCGTAATACTACCATCTGTTGTAACCACAATACCAAGTGTAGAATGTTCTTGGATAACTTTCCTGGTTCCTACTTCAGCAGCTTCTTGAAACGCAATAGGTTCTTCAAACCATGGAGTATTAATCATTCTTGGTCCATTTTCATCTTCATAACCTTTTGCGCCTTCGATTGCATATCCAACACAGTCAACTAAACGAACATTGACATCTAATCCTTCATCCACCAATACGTTTATTGCTTGATTTGGTACAAATTTTGGTTCGATGGTGGTAATTGTTTTCCCTGCCCCACTGTGTGGCAGCTCATCAATTGCTCTTGTTCTCTCAGAGGAATCTGCGATATTAGGAATAACAACTTGCTCCATAAAACGTTTTATAAAAGTTGACTTCCCAGTTCTAACTGCACCTACTACCCCCAAGTAGATGTCTCCACCTGTGCGTTCTGCAATATCTTTTAAGATATCTACTTTTTCCATCCATTACCCTCCTCAAAGGTTCATGCTTTGCTGGGTTTATTGCCGGTTTGAAGGCTATCCCTCCCCTCCGGTTTACACTATACGCTACTAATATATGAGCTCATTCTCTTAATATGACAATGCACTTTTTCTTTAATTTACCTGAGGTCATTTAAGTGCATTCTATGCGGAGGGTTGGAGGATTACGTCTACTTATGTGCATTAAATTTTATTTAGTGTTGGGTAGTGTGTGGTCAAAGTGTGGTCACCTTTGAATACATGTTTCTTCTATATAAACATTCTCTAATTCCATCTCTCAGTATGTAATCAAAACTATATTCATTCCTCGTAAAAATATCCGTAATTAGGAAATAGCAAATCATTTTGAATATATCTTCTATATAATGATAAACCAAATTTTGTATTTCATTCCGTCACAAACCCGTCATTTCTCTTCAGTTGTGATGGCATTTTAATGTTTTTGTACATGAAAAGGTCGCCAGATTCTTAAAAATTGAGGTAATACCAGCGAAGCTACCTAAAATTTACGTTCCATCCGAATTTCTAACCCGTGTCCAAGTAATAGCTGTGCGTGTTTTTGATGTATGATAAAAAGCCAGAAAATTAAAGATTTAATGAAAGAGATCAGCAATTCCATGGGGTTAATCATATCCGAATCTAAGCCTTTGCATTCTCGCGAAGGCTATTCCTATAAACTGGACACACAAAAAAGGAATTTCATGCTCAAATGTGCGAACAAGCACTTTGATCGGGGAAAAAGATTACAAAGAGAGGCGAAGTCACCTATGAAGGGGAGACGAAAGAATATAAATGGTTTATTCGTGAATAGAAAGCCATGATTGTTATCAAAACTTCTTAAAACTAAAAGATGATATAGAAGTATAGTAAAAAGGCCTCTGTGATTTTTGATTCAGAGGCTTATTGGATAAATTAAGATTTATTGTTCGATTGCTGGTTCTGAGCCTTTTACCGGTTTAACTAGGGCTTAACTCGAATGGAGTGAATTACAATCCAGACTTCAGCCGTTTCATCATCTCGGGGATTATAAGCTTTAACTTCTGGAGCATCTCGTTTATTTCCATGTTCTTCTTGTTATCATCCACGTACTCAATATCGATATTCACCCTTCCTTTACGAAAGTGCAACAACTTCTGGTCAGAGTTATCTTTATTCAAATAGGCCTCATCACTAATTCCTTTTTGTTGGATATATTGCTTCTTACTCTGATAATAGTTCCTGTGTTCAGCAAAATCTTCTTTGGCAGCCTGCTCATTTTCGAATGTTTTGGCCTCAATATGAACATATTGCTTACCCACAAACCTCCAACATGCATGGGACACATAGTTATATAAGTTTGGATACAACATCTCTATTCCGACAGCCGTTCCAAAATCCTCTATTACTAAAGCCACTCCATCATTTCCAGAAATCTTCTTTAGATCCTGTGTTGTAACGATCTCACATGTATTCACAAAACTTTTGGTGAATGTTGGACTCTTGAACCCGATTTTCGAAAGTCCATTGGGATGAACAACTTGCTTTGTCAGGTTGTTAGCCGATTTTTTTAAGAGATTTTGGATCATTGACGTCTTCCCTTTTAATTCAAATTTTACTTTGGCGAACACGTCACCTTTTTGTAATACATACACCTCATTATCAAAGGTTGAATCTTTTTTCCGAAACACCTTCACATCCCCAAAACTCGTTTCGGATTCATAATCCTGTTTGATTTGCCTTTTGATAATAGCAAGATCTGAGTATCTCTTTTGATAAACATCTAAATATACAAAATCATTATAGTCGGTTCCATCAATACTCGTTTGATTCACTAATAGATAACGGCATTGATTAAAGGAACCTTCCTCCAAATCAGCGGTTAACTCTTCGTCATTTCCTTCTCCATCCATGTAGTGCCGAATAATTCCACCACCGTCCAAGGAAGGTTGAAGCAGTGCCTTTGTATCACGTAAATCCTTGATGGTGATCAGGTTACAGGAATAGATCATCTTCTCATCGCGAAAAATAAATGCTTGTGGATTTGCTTTCTCAATCATCGGTGCAGGATCACCCATTGATTTTTCTTTCTCGTAACCAGGGCGATAGACTCTGGTTCTAGAATCGACCTTATCGAGTGGATCTGCCATCGGATTGATCTCAGAACATCCAGACAACAAGATAAACAGACATAAGGTTGTGATGAATTTTCTCATATAAATCTCCTCCATCATTAACAATGGTGCGTTCTTTGCTTTCTAAATAATCGTAATTTATATATGAACGTAATAAATAGAATGCCAGTGTGTCATGAAGGTCATTTGTTTCTCGCTTCAATACTAACTCATCTTTAAGACTACTGTTCTCGCTCACTTGATCTGTTGTATCTAGATAAATGTAAGGAAGCCCATCGTAAAACAAACGAAATGTAATTTTTTTGCGAATCCTGGAGTTCATGCCTGTCCGTTCTTTCTTATGGATAAAAAGTGTCTACATAATATGGGTGTTTTTGCTCACGCCCTGAAAAAGGCCAATGACAGAGTTCTTGCTTCGTCGTCGTCAGATAGATTCCATTATATGGTTCCATGCCCCTCAGTCGCTGGATGCTGGTTCACTTTCTTTGTTTTGTCTTGATATTCAATTTTCTGATAAGGTCTATATCCTCGACGTACTTGTTTAATTATTTCTTTCTAATGAACTGTTTCACTATCATCCAATAGAATAACTGGATTTTGGCTCATTATCGTTGCTATCTCATATACATTGGATAATTCCAAAAAATCATCAATAGTAAAATTGCGGTCAATCGATTTTATATAAAATAAATCACCTTTACGCAAGTATTGTTTTAATGTTTGATATTGAGGTTGATCAAAATCTTTTCCACTTTGTTTATCGATAAATACGTCACATACTTCAATACCTAGTTCTTGCAATTCTACTAACTGGCGATCTATATTTTGGTCCTTCGAACTCACTCGAATATATCCAAATACTTTTTGCATCATTTCATCTTTCGTGAATATTCAGACTATTACAATTATACCATATTTCGTTTGTAATGGTCAGATGAAATTTATAAACGTTTAAAATATATTATAACCATCTTTATGGACACAAAAAGCACCCAATTTTGGATAGGTGAATGATGTGTTTCTAATCCTTGTACCATTTTAAACGCGCATACACAACAAAACCACCCTATCAGGTGGCTATTTTTCAAATGCGGGGTCGAGACAACTGGTTGCTGCCTCGACCTGTCGACTCAGTCTTTCTGGAGAATCATCTCCTTAGCCTTCTCAAAGGCATTCATTGCATCAGGGAGGTGGATGCTATAAGGAAACCCGAGTTCTTCTCCCTTTGCAACCATCGCTGGGCCGATCTTGGGAAAACCAGCAGAGCTAAAGTAGAACTCATCGATTGCTTCGAGAGTATCTCTCCCCTCTGCTAGGATTATTTCCATTCCAACCGTGAGCATCTGCTCCGCCACAGCCTTCTTTGACAGTTCCGAACCATCTGATTCTCCATCCATCAGAATCAACTGTAATTTTAAAATATCATATTTCGCGATATGAGCTTTCACTTATACCACTATCCCCAAAAATTTCGAATTTAAGCAAAAAAGAGAGCTACATATCATTGCTGTAGCTCTTTATCTTTTTCTTTTTTTGCAGTATGAAATGCGACAACTTTTATGCTTGCAAATAGATAACCTAGCATAAATACACCTGGAATAAGGATGAGGTGAAACAAAACTGTATTCATCCCAAAACCCTGCCTCTCAATTGGTTACTTCATCATATGAATCTTTTAAGAAATTATGAGAAAAAAAGTATTTCTCCCTTCTTTCCAACTTTTAGTGGAGGTGAGAACGCTGGGACAAAAAGCGAGTTTTTTGCCATAAACGGGCGCAGATCTTCCTGTGAGGAAGGTTTTTGCTTTACCGTTTGGATTAATCGAGTGACATCACCTCGATAATCCAAAAAAATACGGCCATTTTTATCCATAAGAATAGGCAAATTAGCTTCAGAAAAATAGGGAGATGGGATTTTGATGTCTGACATATGTAATTTTTCTAAATCAACATCGAAAAATCCATTTGCTTCTTTTGACCTGATCGGTAAATTTTTGTTTTTCGATTTGTAATTGTTAATTGCGAGTTGTACTTTTTCTACTTCATCATTCACACGTAGATCAAACAAGCGAACAAGAGGTTGTTTTCCTTCTGCGCCTACATAGACATATAGAAAATCCCCTCCTTTTTCGTATGCAGTCATTGGGATTTCAGATAGCAATTGAAAATCTACCAGATAATGCGAAGTAAATTTCCTGTCATCGGTTGAATATTTGTATGGCAGTGTTTTATGTTGCTGTAGATACTGTTCTGACTGAGCTTGTACCCTGGCTACATGATTTACTACATCAGCAAGTTGCTGCCTCTCCTCATTGGGATACATGCATGCTGTAAGGAATAAGAAACCAATCATAATGGCGCCCAAACGAAAAGCTTTTTTCATTTCTATTCATCCTCCTAAGCAGATAATGCTCGTATTGCAAATAAAACAGCTAGCAGCAGTGTCACAATGGCAATGACAAACAGAAGAGCACGTAAGCCTCCCTTTTTTTGTTGTCTTGCAAATGCAACAAAAAAGTTAACCAAAATAAGAAAAAAAATAGTGGCCATCAAAGACATGTATTGACATTCCTTTCTAGATTTAAGCAATTCCGCAGAAGCCTATCCATTCATAGAGATAACCGTCTAGACTTAAGGATTAAGCCCTGCATATGATAGATGGACTAACGCCTGAATGGAGGAGTAGCAGTGAAAGAATCTCCTGTACGATCAAAGCAATATCCCAGACGTCACAGAGCTCCTACAGGGAGAATATCCCGTAGGCCTCTACCGAGCCCTTCTGCCGTACCTAACATTAACATTTTAAGATTAATGAACGGGTTTGTCTCCTTCCGATCAACTGTTCATGATTTGAGCCAATCTTTACAACGATTGGAATCTATGATGGATCATACTGCAAAATTTTTCACCGTAGGAAGAGATGCGCGGGCGGGGAAACGACCCTTTGTACCGCAATTACCGAAACCCCCAGTGAGTAAAGATGAATTTAAAACGAAAGATGAGTTTAAAGATGAGGATATACCCATTATCAAACTCCCTAATATGCCACCCCCTCGTTCTCCATTATTACGCATGTTGCAATATGTAGATATGGGTAAGGTGCTAAATGTATTGCAATCCCCATTTATGCAAAATATTTTTACGCAGATGTTTGCAGCTAAACCAGCACGTGTACGCACAAACACGGTTAGATCAAGACCAAACACAATACCACGAACAGCGCGCAGAAGAAACATCAGAAGAAAAAGGGTTAAGCCATAGGGCTTACCCTTTTTTCTTATTCATCATCCTATGTGTATGATGGTGCATCAAAAACTGATCCCTGTCCCAGATACACCTATGCTCAAGTGTTAATAGGATAATGTTTCAAGCTACTCCTAGAATATGTTCCTTACACTCGATGCGATATTAGATTGTGAAAATTTTTTTCACCAACCTTGTGCCATTTCCTGTAACTCTCTTGTCTTACCTCGACTCATTAAATCTCCAACAGCAATTTTAGGATCTTTTCCCTCAAAGAGAACAGCATAGAGCTGCTCTGTAATCGGCATTTCAATATTGTATTTTTCTTTTAATGCATGACCTGCACGGGTAGTTTTGACGCCTTCTACTACCATCTTCATCTCGGATAACACTTCCGTTAAACTTTTTCCTTGACTAATGGCATAACCAGCACGCCAATTTCGGCTATGCTTACTCGTACAAGTGCCGATTAAATCCCCTACTCCGGCTAATCCAACGAACGTGATGGCTTCCGCACCCATTGCTGTACCAACACGCGCAATCTCTGCCAATCCCCGTGTCATTAGAGCAGCTCTAGCATTGTCCCCATATCCCAATCCATCGGCTAAACCAGTGGCTAAAGCGATAATATTTTTCAATGCTCCACCTATCTCCACACCAACAACATCTGGATTCGTATACACACGGAAATAGGAGTTGATAAAGATAGTCTGGGTTAATTCTGCGCTTTGCTGACAAGAAGAAGCTACAACTACTGTTGTAGGGGAACGTTTAATCACTTCTTCAGCATGACTAGGTCCTGATAAAACCACAATTCGTTCACCCCATTGTGGTAATTCCTCAGCAATTAACTCAGACATTCGTTTCCATGATTCTTGTTCAAAACCTTTTGTTGCATGGATGAGCAATGCATCTGAGTGAACATAAAGTTTCACTTGTGTTAACATTTCACGCATCGCATGTGATGGGACTGCAAATAAAACAACCTCTTTATTAGAAACTACAGTTTTTAATGAAGAATCTGCTTTTAAATTGTGGTGTAATTCAGCTTCCCCGAGATAAGCACGATTACAATGTAAATTATTTATCTCATTTGACACTTCTTCTTTTCTTGCCCATATGGTAACTTCATGTCCATTATCAGCTAAAACATTTGCCAAAACGGTTCCCCAGCTTCCCGCACCAATAACTGCAACTCGCTTCATTATTTCTCTCCTTCCCTTTGACCAATCTTCCGTTCAGTCCCCTGAAATAAACTTTTGATATTTCGTTTATGTCTGACAATAGCAAGTAAAGCTATAGCAAAGCTAAGCCAAAGATAGGGCTCAGGATAATGACCTTGAAAGGCTAAGACAGCGAAAGGTAAGCCAACAGTAAATACCAATGATCCAAGAGACACAAATCGAGTGATAACAATAAGAAGAATAGCTATAATTCCAGATATAAGACCTGCATAAAACATCAAGGAAACGACAACACCTATTGTTGTTGCAACTCCTTTTCCTCCACGAAAGCGTAAAAAAATAGGCCAATTGTGGCCAAAAATGGCCAGCATCCCAGAGACGGCTAGGACTATAGGGTTATTTCCAACAAAGAGAAAAGTAGTGTATATAGCAATAACACCTTTTAAAGCATCAAGAATTAAAACCGTTACCGCAGGACCTTTACCAAGTAACCTAAGGGTATTGGTCGCTCCAGCATTTCCACTACCGTGATCACGAATATCCACACCTTTTACCCATCGTGCTATTAAGTAACTAAAACTAATGGACCCTATTAAATAAGCGAGTACAATCGAAATAATAGCTAAAAAGTCCATAAATCCTCCCCATTATTTGTTCTTTTTACGTAACAATATTCGCAGCGGTGTACCTTCGAACGCAAAAGCCTCTCTCAGTTGATTTTCTAAATAACGTAAATAACTAAAATGAGATAGTTCTGGATCATTTACAAACAAAACGATGGTTGGTGGCTTTACAGCTACTTGTGTCGCATATTGTACTTTAAATCTTTTCCCTTTGTCCGAAGGAGGTGGAGTCATGGTAATAGCATCTTGTATCACTTGGTTAATAACCGAAGTCGAAATTCGCATTGCGTGTTGTTCAGCTACCTCTTTTACTTTTGGCAATACTTTTCCAACCCGTTGCTTCGTTTTAGCAGAGGTGAAAAGAATGGGTGCATAAGGCATAAACTGAAATTGGAACCGAATCTCTTTACGGAATCGATCCATTGTTTTTTCATCTTTTTCAACAGCATCCCACTTATTTACTACAAATATGGCTGCTCGTCCTGCTTCATGGGCATAACCCGCAATTTTTTTGTCTTGTTCTGCAATACCTCGTTCACCATCTAATACAATGAGACAAACATCTGAACGTTCGATTGCTTGCATGGCTCGTAAAACACTAAATTTCTCAATGGATTCATATACTTTTCCACGTTTTCTAAGCCCTGCGGTATCAATTAAGACATATTGCTCCCCTTCAAGGGTAAACGGGGTATCGATCGCATCTCTAGTTGTACCTGCGACAGGACTTACGATCACTCGATCTTCTCCTAAAATTGCATTGACAAGCGAAGATTTTCCTACGTTTGGACGACCGATTAACGATACTTTAATGGTCTCCTCATCATAAGTTTCTTCCAGTTTCTCCGGAAAAAGCGAAACAGTTAAATCTAGTAAATCACCCGTACCTGTTCCGTGCAAAGACGAAACAGCAACTACATGCTCAAAACCCAGTTGATAAAACTCATATGCCAAATCTGCATGTTTCAGATGATCAATCTTGTTAGCAACAACGATTACAGGCTTATTTGTTTTATGCAACAATCGAGCTACTTCTTCATCACCAGCTGTAATTCCTTCTCTACCATCGACAACGAATAAAATAACATCTGATTCTGTTAAAGCCAATTCTGCTTGATTACGGATGTGATCTAGTATTTCATCTTGCTCTCCAAATTCAAGACCACCAGTATCGATCACATGAAATCGTTCTCCATTCCAATCGCTTTGGCAATATATTCGATCTCTCGTAATTCCAGGTTGATCTTCAACAATTGCTATCCGCTCACCTGCTAATCGGTTAAATATCGTTGATTTTCCTACATTTGGTCTTCCTACAATTGCAACTACTGGTAAACTCATGTAAACTTCCTCACTTCATTTATCACTTTGATCGTCAAAGTCTCCCTCATACAGTTTACCTATCGTCGGTTCTGACTTCAACCGTTAATGTTTTACGATGATATAAGTCGATTCATTTAATTTATGTACCATCGCATCTAAAATCTTCTCCAATAAAAAAGCTCTTTCTATTAATTCTTTCTCGTTTTCCGTGACAAAAATAGGAGAACCACCTCCCACTAAGTCCCGTTTTGTCGTTATGACAGCTAATATTATTTCGTTCATTCTAATTTCCCACCTGCTTTTTTTCATCAAATTCATTCGGTTTACGCACAGCACTTTCGAGTACAGGTACACTTTCAATAATCTTTATTAATTTTGGTACATTTTTTTCTTGAGGTAAAACTACTAAACCCAATCGACCATCTTTTAAATCTAACTTTGCTATAGGAGTCAAAGCTGGTTCACCAGAATCTCTAGTTACTCCTAAAATAGAAGAAACATCATGCAAAATAGCTTGGCGCTGACCGAGATTGGAAATGGTTATTCTACTACTCGCATCTAACGGTTTTATGATAACACCTACTCCATTTTCCATGATTCGCTTTAGATTATCTTCTAGACCAATATTCATCAAATAAATATCATCTGCATATAAACTAGGCCCTTTAACACGAAGTGGTACTTCATATACATTTCCAATTTGACCTATTCGCTTTCCAGATTTTAAGAAACTAGATAAAAGAATAACGATAACTCCTACAATCAATCCAGTACCCCATCCACCAATCATCACCGCTGCGCTCGTAAACAGAGCTGCTAGTATGACAATATAATTTCTTCCTTCAAAGACCATAGCTATCCCTTCAATATAGCTAAATCCTCTTGGAACTAATTCAGTTTCATCTAATTTTTGCAGGGCTTGCCTCTCCATATTTCGTACATCTCGAAACTGTTGAGCTGCAAGGGTTAAAAAAGTAACTGCTGTATAGTCAGGTTTTAAGAGAGCAGGGATTGCAACTGCCCCTAACGCAGAAGCAATTAAGCCCAAAGCTAAATGGATAACTTGTCCATGTGGATAGGTGGGATATTGGCGGTAATCACTTTGAAGCAAACGCAACCTAGTCATAAAGCCAATTGCAACTCCAAGAGAAATAGCTAACGTTTCTTTATCCAATACTCGAGCCTCCAATTTTTCTGTATAGTAGAAATCCGAAGCTGTACACCTTTTAGTACGATTAAAATAACAATGGTAATCCAAAACGTATCTAATACTCCTACACCAGGGAAAGAAATTGGACTGATACGTTCGTGATAAAGATAGTAGAGAACACCCTGTGTTGCCAACAATCCGCCATAAATCAAACAAAATTGTTCCCTCATCTTATTTGTTGAAACAATAGCTTCGCCCAGCGATAAAAAAATGGTTACCCATTGAAAAACAGAAGATCTGCCCATCAAAGTAGTTCCTAAAACTTCATGAAATAAAAATAAAATACTTCCTAACATTAAAATCAAACTAAGTAACGTCACTAACTGGGGAACAGAAGTGTCCTTTAACGAATAGATAAACAAGAAAAACAGGAAAAGATAGTCCAATTGAATATCAACAGAGGACGTAATAGAAATCGGCGGTAGTAAGGAGATGCATCCGATAATAGACAAATATACAATCATGTATTGTTTGGTTATTTCTAGTTGCGTTGGAAGAAAAGTTAACCAACCTGTTGAAAGTAAAATCATAATAACCAGAGGAATAAATGTAGACATAGACTTCACCTCTTTTTTAGTATGGGTAAATAAACACTAGAAAAAACAAAAAACTTCCGGGAAAGGAAAGTTTCTAGTTGAATTCATTGTGATATATCTAAATCTTCAGTATATATTTAATATGCTTCGTATGTTTTTTCACTTTGATTGGAATAAAATGAACTACTCCTATTTAGTAACCTTAAATTGGACAGGAGACATTGTGTTGTTTTTGTTTCTTGCACCAGAGTTTAAAACAAAAAAATCACCTTTTATAGCTTTAAGCCTAGCTGCACTATTAACTACCTATATCAACATTCAACATTGGATTTACTCTTTTTTGGAGTTTGGATATCACCTGACTCAACGAATAAGATTTCCTCAACTGGAATATCTACGATTTATTTCAAAGGGTGAGTTTTTAAAAAATATCGATCCTTTTCCTATAATTGTACTCACATGGGCTCTTCTTATTAAACTTTGTCTGTTAAATTACATCGCATCCAAACTAAGCTTGCAAGATAGATATATATAAGTATAAGTATTTTCCTTTCATCACTGCATTGATTTGCATTACAATTGCAATCATCTTTTCGTATAAAACTGTTTTTTTTAATTACTTCATCACGTCTTTTTATTTCCAAGGTTTAGCTCTACTCATAAAAATTATTCCCTTTTTCTATTTTATTTTACATAAAACAACATGTCATTTCCGAAATAATTAGCGATTTTTCGATAAAACAAAATAACATACTATATCCATTTAATTAAAATTTCTTTCTACATACGGTCATCCGATAAGCTGTACTGCATCTAAAATTTCAAGTATTTTATTCTTACTATATGTTATGAATTTAGTATAAAATAGTAATGTAATAACATAAATAAAAAAACTAATTACAGGTATGGAGGGGAAAAATGAAAAGAAACTCATTAAACCCATTTCCATGGTACCGAGAAATGCAGAGAGAAAAACCTGTGTTTTATGATCCCGATTTTATGTTGAATTTCGGTGCTAAAGGTGCATGGCATGTATTTCTCTACGAAGATGTAAAACGAGTCATGAGTGAATACGATACATTTTCCAACCAAGTAGTTCCTCCATCCGACAATCCACTGTCAAGGGCGATAAATAATGTAGATCCACCAGATCATAAATTTCTACGTGCTTATGTCTCCCGATCATTTAATGGACTGATCTAAAAAAAATTGGAACCACAAATAGAATCCTTCACAAATGATCTTTTGCGAGAGCCCATCAAAAAAAGGCAAATGGAAGCTGTCCATTCCAATCCCATCCTGAAGATATTCCAAATGTAATTAACGAAGTGCTTCGTTTTCGAGCTTCCATTCAGAGCTTAAATCGAATAGCTCTTAAGGATGTAGAGTTACGTGGTCAAAAGATCAAAAAAGGGGATTACTTAAACGTATGGATGGGGGCTGCTAATTACGATGAAACTGTCTTTCCTGATTCTGAAAACTTTGATTTCCAAAGAAATAATTTAGGAGTAGTCAGTAGCTTTGGACATGGTATTCACTATTGTGTAGGTGCTCCCCTTGCCAAATTAGAATCGCGAATTGCACTTTCAATCTTCCTAAACAAAATAAAAAAAATCCAACTACAAACAGATACCCAACTTGAAGTCCACCCAAGCACTATGATGTACAGTTTCAAAAAATTACCAATTATATTTGAGCTTCGTACTAACTAAATGATTTGTTTTTGTTTATTTTTTCCCACACAAACAGACCTAGCTAATGTATAGCTAGGTCTTTCTGAATTACGCTTTTTAAGATTACTTCAAGTTGCGAAGCTCTGGATACATATCCCCTAAAGTAACACCAAAAGCAGAATCATCTTTAACTGACTCTGGTGCTTCTTTTTTCACAGGAGCTGGTTGTTCACTTGCTTCTTTAATACTAAGACTGATCCGTTTTTGATCTGGTTGGATATCTAAGACCTTCACTTCAACTTCTTCGCCTTCTTTTAATACTTCAGATGGCGTTCCAATATGACGATGGGAGATCTGAGAAATATGCACAAGTCCCTCTACTCCTGGAAATACTTCTACAAACGCTCCGAAAGACACGAGACGTTTTACCTCACCTTTGACAACATCGTTAACTTGAATTTCACGAGCAACTCTTTGCCAAGGACCTTCTTGTGTTTCTTTTATACTGAGACTAATACGCTCGTTATCACGATCCACTTTTAATACTTTTACTTGTACTTTGTCTCCAACATTTAATGCTTCAGATGGATGGCCTACACGGTGCCAAGCAATCTCAGATACGTGAACCAATCCATCCACTCCACCAATATCAATAAAAGCTCCGAAATCCGTTAGACGCTGGACAGTACCTTCTAATACCGATCCCACTTCTACATTATTTAAAGTGTTTTCTTTATTTTGGTTTACTTCTTCTTCCAAGACTGCTTTACGAGACAAAATACATTTATTTTTTTCTTTATCTAATTCTACAACTTTTAACTCTAATTCTTGACCTTTATATTCGGAGAAATCTTCAACAAAACGAAGTTCTACCAAAGATGCTGGAATAAATCCACGTACACCCACATTAACAACTAATCCACCTTTTACGACATCAGCCACAGTTGCAACAATGGACTCTCCAGATTCAAACTTTGCTTGTAACCCTTCCCAAGCTTCCTCTGCATCCACAGCCTTTTTAGATACGACAAACTGATCCTCTTCCTGATTATATCGAATTACTTTTACTTGTAATTCTTGTTCTTCTTGTAGTTCATCTGCCACCTGTTCTACGTGCAAACTAGATACTTCCGAAATAGGTAATATTGCTTCAGATTTATACCCTATATCAACAAGTGCTTGATTTTGTTCCACTTTCACTACCTTACCTGTCACAACGTCTCCAACTTGCACAAATTCAGCTTTTACTTCTTCTGACATGCCAACAGACCTCCTTATGAAATCACCAATGTGCCAATTATTTATTGTAATGATCACGGAGCAATTGTTCTATACTCACATAATGATCCATTTACCGATTTTGTTGAATTATCGTCTGGATTTTATCCATCATAATCCGTGTAACTTCTGACACCACTTCTTTACTGATCTTTCCTGTAGAATATGGCGTTGTATCAATAGGTTCTCCAAAAATAACACGCACTGGCCGAAATAAACGATAGGGACCAATCAATGCTACAGGTATTATAGGTGCTTTTGCTTTTAAAGCGATAAATACTGCACCTTCTTCTGCTTCCTGTTCAGATACATTTTCCTTTTTCCGAGTGCCTTCCGGAAAAATTCCAAATAATTCATTACTCTTCAGGATTTTAATTGCAGTCTTAACCGCTTTCATATCGCTTTGCCCACGTTTAACTGGAAAAGCCAATATTTTAGGTAAAAAATAAGATAATACCGGAATATGAAATAACTCTTCTTTTGCCATAAAATGTACAGGTCTTTTTGATGCACTCCCTACTAACGGAGGATCCAGTAGACTAATGTGGTTGGAACAAATAACTGCAGGACCTTCTGTGGGGACATGTTCAAGTCCTACTACTCTCCATCGAAAAATAGTTATAAATAGGATTCGAAAACATTTTCGAAAAAATACATACCAGCCTCTACTCTCACTCATACTACTCTTCACCGCCTAATTTGGTGCGACATAACTGAATAATTTGATTCACTACTTGTTTTGTTGTCATATCAGTTGTATCGAGAAGAATAGCATCAACAGCACGGCATAAAGGGGCGAATTGACGATTTTTATCATTGTGATCTCGCCTGATAACTTCTGTTCGCAAGCTCTCTAGTGATGGGGATCCACCTTTCTTTTTGAGCTCGTGATAACGTCTTTCTACCCGTTTGTCAATAGATGCCGTAAGAAATATTTTTATATTCGCATTAGGTAGGACATGTGTACCTACATCCCTACCATCCATCACTACAGATTGTTCTCCAGCAAGTTGGCGCTGTTTATCGACGAGCACTTCTCTTACTCCACCTAATGTTGCAATATCGGAAGCAATTGCAGAAACCTTTCCCGTACGAATTTCATTCGACAGATGGTATCCATTGACTTGTATCCCTGAATCTGTAAGTGTAAAACGCAGAGACTCTGCCAAGCGAACGATTTTTTCTTCATCTGAAAGATCAATATGCTCATTTAAGGCTAACCATCCAACTGCTCGATACATCGCACCTGTATCGATATACTTTGCACCAAGTTGTTTGGCAACCAACTTTGCTACTGTACTTTTTCCAGCACCTGCTGGACCATCAATTGCTACCTGAATGGGCAACATGTTCCGTCGATCCTTTCCCCATGCATAAAAATAGAAAGAGCAGGTCTTTTAGCCTGCTCAAAGTGATGAACTTATTTTCATCATACAATGCAATCCATCTAAGACTTCGACCCGACAAAACATCATATTTATGTAAACATTCGTGCTCGTTCTACAGGTATTATACTATACTTTGTCGAACTTGCAAGGGGCAAACGCCATTCAATGGACACAAGGACCGATTTGAACTAATTTTCTTAAGCCTTCGAAATGTCCGCTTTGGTTATCTTCTCCACTAGTTCTTCATTTCCGTTTTGTGCATTGATAAAGACTCGAAATTGATCTTTGTCAATGGTGCCCAAAAATTCATAACAAAGCGCTTCATTTCCATCTTCTCCATAAATAGAAGCGAGATTTGTTTTTTGGATTTTTAATCTAGGACTCACATACTTCCTTGCCATTGCTTCGGTTAATTTTGGTTTACCTTTTGCTTTTGCATGGAAATTAAATACGTATTCTGCTGCTTGTATTCCAACAACATTACCGTTATCTAGAGCTACTTTAACGGTCAACGCCTGAGGATAGACCAAAACACCATTCTCACGATGAACATAGTTTAAAGAAAGCAAATTATCAGCTTGATTATACGAGATAACAGACATATCTGGGAAACCAATTCTCGTTAAAAATCGCTTAGCACCTGCTTCAGCCTGGTCGAAACTCAGTTTTGCTTTTCCTACAGGTCGCTCATCAATCATCCACACCACATGTCCGCCAATTTTCGTCACATCTGTGTAAACATCACCAGATTTCAAAGGATATCGGACACTATAGGTTTGATAATCACCTTTTTTATTTAAAACAACAGACATATTCTTGGTAGAAGGTCGATTCATCAATTGGGCTACTTTCCGTTTTGCTTCTTCTGGAGCAATGGAATTACCTTTTAATCGGGTATATTTTTCTTTCTGCCTTACTTTTAAATTATTTACGGTCTGTCCCCAATCCGCTTCTGGATATTGTTCTACCATTTTGTTTACTTTATGAAATCCATCAATAATGGTATTATCCATTGCTTTATCTTCTGAAGCTAAAGCCAGTTCAACATCCATCCAACGAAGATTCTTATCCATTACTTTTGATTGAAGTTGGTGTAGATTGGATCGTATATCTTTCTGATGACTATAAAGGGAATGTAGTGATTTCCATTCGTTATTGCTCATTGGCTGTACGTGGAGATCCCTTACACCAATTTTATAAGAAAAGGTACCAAGATCACTTAAAAACTCTTCTGCTTTATGAAATGGCATCAATGTCATTGGCAATTGTGCAATATCATTTTGAGCTGCATAAGTCAGCCTCCAAACATTTGTCATCGAAGTAGTTGTTTGTTTTGCTGAATTAATTGCAAGTGATTTACCCATTTCTTCATTTAATTGATCCATATGATCATTTAGTTCATGAAACGCTCGTTGGTATTGATTTTCTGCTTTGATTAATACCGAATCTTTATCCTGACTCTCATAATACCCCCACACTCCTGTCGCTACCAAAGCTATGAGAGAAACCGGGAATAATACAGCTGCTATTTTTCTATACAAAAAAAACACTCCTTATCGACAGAAAATATGTTTTCCAATCTTTTTCACTTGTGGTCTAGACCAAATCCATTTAGAAGTAGCTGTAGCAGGATTAAAATAATAATTACATCCACCTGTAGGATCCATGCCATTGATTGCATCCACTACAGCTCTTTTTGCTTTTGCATTTGGAGTAAGATAAATTTGTCCGTCTGCTACAGCAGTAAATGCTCCTGGCTGAAAAATAACGCCTGAAACGGTGTGAGGAAATCGTTTGTCTTCTAATCGATTTAAAATGACTGCGGCAACCGCTATTTGTCCGATATATGGTTCTCCACGGGATTCTCCATAGACAGCATTCGAAATGAGACGAATGTCATTCTCAGAAAATCCACTGCTGCTCTTTCCTGCATTACCAGCAAATAAAGGCTCTGAACTAGCTAAAAAGAGAAATCCACATATAAATACAGACAAGAAAATAAGTTTCTTCATCCTTTCCAACCTCCTAACCTACCTATTTCGTCTCCTAAAAAATTTAACTTCTATGGTATTTTGAACTGTTACTTGGTTCCTTATACAAAAAAGAGAAGCTAGATTAGCTCCTCTTGTGATATCTCAAATTCATCTTCATTATCACACAAACATTTTTTAAATCCCGTTTCAATCTTTCCTTTTTTCACTCTTCCTTTTAATATAAATCGCTCACCACATTGGTTACACTGTATATTTACTATGTATCTGCGCTGTTCATTCATTTTCATCACCTCACCATTTTCAGTATGGACAGGATAATGAAAAAAAATAAGTTTTTTATGTGAAAATTACCCGTAAGAATATACACATTATATCAAAAATGCTTTATACTTTAATATAATAAAGCAACGGGAGCTGCTGAAAAATGATCCTATATCAAACGGTCATGAACGGTCCCCAAAATCAAGAAAAATTAAGAGAGCTATTAGATAATCGAAAATACTATGATGACGACACATTCGAAAAACAACTCCTATCCATCTTGATAGATAATACAAAAGTTCATACCTTAATCCCATTTCCATTTAAACAGACAGCTGGCTAGTTGTCTGTTTTTTTGTGAAAATGTAAAGAATTAAATTTGAATAACTTGAAAAGATGTAACGAATTTTGTTTAATTGGAGTAGTCGGATTATCATAGGAGGAATTTAGTTTGACCCAATCAAATTATCCCCTACAGGAGTTGAAGCGAAAAAGACCAAAAACCCATTGGATCTGGTATATATGTACAATAGCTGCATCTTTGTTGGTCGGATTAAGCATCGCTTTTGCTATGCAACAAACGAATCAAGCTTCAACTTCAACCAAAAAAACAAAATCAACGGTTTTTGCAGTTAACAAATCTCCCAATATAACACACACGAAACTAGCCGTTAAACAACCATCAGGGCAAGTAAAAGTAAATCCAGTACCTGCAACTGAGTCCAAAACTTCTGTTTATTCAGTGACATCAACCAAAACAGAACAAACTGATGTAATACAACAAAAACAATCAACCAAACAAAAAAAGGCAACAAGTTCTACTACAACTAAAAAGCCAACAAAGTTACATTCTCAATCAAAGCCTAGTCAAGTCAAGGAATCCAAACCAAATCCCCCAAAAGAGACACCACCAACGAAATCAACGGAAACTCCTGTTGTCACTGATCCAGAAGTACCAAACCATGATGGACCTATTATCCGCATTGTAGATCGAGTAACCAGTACGGTACAATTCTTACTCACAGGAAAAACAAATTAGGTATTACAAAAAACCTCCACTCTCATAGTGGAGGTTTTTGCACTTAACTGTTTTATAGTTATCCAACAAGTTCTTTTTTCTTAATACCTTGGACAATTTGTTGACCATGTAGTCGTCCATTTTCTATAAATACTTTACTAGTCTCTTTCCCACATATGACAACGCCAGCAACATATAAGTTAGGAACTGTAGTCTCCATGTACTCCGAGTAAATGGGGACTTTGGCATCTGACTCAAACTGAACACCTGCACTTTGTAAAAGAGAAGTATCTGGTTGATAACCTGTCATTGCAAAAACAAACTCGGTAGGTATTTTTCTCCTATTACCTTGATGACGAACAATAACAGTATCATCTTGTATCTCTTCCACTTCGGTATCCCAAAACATTTTTACTCGTCCATTTTTGATAACTGCTTCAATCAACGGTTTTACCCATGGTTTTACACTCGATTGAAAAGAAGACCGCCGATAGATCATCGTTACATTTGCTCGGACATAAGACAACTCCAAAGCTGTATCAACTGCTGAGTTTTTTCCACCTATCACCACCACATCTCTTCCAGCATATGGATGAGCTTCTCGGAAATAATGATGGACATGAGGTGAATTTTCCCCAGGAACATTTAATAAATTTGGTTTTCCATAATATCCTGTCGCAACGATCAAGTACTTAGAATGGAAAATTTGCTTTTTTCCACGATAAGTAGACCAGATCTCAAAATGATGAGGATTAACATAAATATGCTCCACTGGTTGATATTGATGAATACGCAATCCAAAATGTTCCACCAATCTCCGATAGTATGTTAAACCTTCTATTCGCGTAGGCTTTTCGTGAATGGTAGGGAAAGGTACATTGCCAATTTCAATCTTATCTGGAGAACTAAAAAAAGTCATCCCAAGTGGAAAGTGATAGATCGAATTCGTTATACACCCTTTTTCCAAGATCAATGGATTAAATCCAGCTTTTTTTAACTCGATTGCAGTTGATAACCCACATGGCCCTGCACCAATAATAATTACATCTTCCATTTTGTCATCCTCTTACGCGAAAAACACCCAAGTGGGTGCTTTTCATTTTTCTTCTATTATATGTTTAAACCCACCCGCGGAACCGGGAAGCTTCAGCCATTTTCCTTACACCAACGATATAAGCTGCTAAACGCATATCTATACCACGAGACTCCGCTGCTTGGTAAACATTTGCAAATGCTTTAACCATAATTTCTTCCAGTCTGGACTGGACTTCTTCATCTGACCAATAGTACCCCTGATTATTTTGTACCCATTCAAAGTAAGAAACAGTAACTCCTCCAGCACTTGCAATTACATCTGGAACGAGCAGTATTCCTCGTTCCGTTAAGATACGTGTACCTTCTAATGTAGTTGGACCGTTTGCAGCTTCCACCACGATGCTTGCTTTAATATTAGCTGCGTTGCGAGCTGTAATTTGGTTTTCAACAGCTGCGGGTACCAAAATATCACAATCTAATTCTAATAAATCTTGGTTAGAAATCGTATCTTTAAATAGCTTTGTAACTGTTCCGAATGAATCCCTACGCTCCAATAAATAATCAATATCCAATCCATCTGGATCATGAAGCGCTCCATAAGCATCCGAGATCCCAACGACTTTTGCGCCAGCATCATGCATAAACTTAGCAAGGAAACTACCCGCATTACCAAAACCTTGAATGACAACTCGAGCGCCTTTGATATCAATGTTTCGTTTTTTTGCTGCTTCGTTAATCATGATAGTCACACCTGCTGCTGTAGCAGTTTCACGTCCACGTGACCCACCTAAAACCAAAGGCTTTCCTGTAATAAATCCTGGAGAATCGAATTCACGGATACGACTATATTCATCTACCATCCATGCCATTATTTGGGAGTTGGTAAAAACATCAGGTGCTGGAATATCTTTGGTTGGTCCCACGATTTGACTGATCGCTCGAACATAACCACGAGATAAACGCTCTAACTCTCCAAAAGACATGTTTCGTGGGTCACAGACAATACCGCCTTTCCCACCGCCATAAGGCAAGTCCACAATACCTGCTTTTAAGCTCATCCAAATGGATAATGCTTTTACTTCTGATTCTGTTACATCTGGATGGAAACGAACACCACCTTTGGTTGGTCCAACTGCATCGTTATGTTGAGCACGGTATCCTGTAAATACTTTCACTTTTCCATCGTCCATACGAACCGGAATTCGGACAGTCAATATACGCATTGGTTCCTTTAGCAGATCATACACCGCCTCTGGATATCCTAGTTTATCCAATGCATTTTTTACAACTGTTTGTGTAGAAACTAGTACATCTAGATTTTCTTCTTGACCTTTCGCTATTGTTTGTCCCATCCTAACCACCTCGAAATGTTATCGAACTTATTCCATCACGTGAACAGTATACACCACTTCTTTAGCAGGAAAAAGCCTGTAAAAAAAGAAGAAATAATATATAAAAAATTACGATTGACACACCCTTTTCACCTTACTACAAATGCAAAGTAAAAATCAATGTAATTCCATAAAAAAACGCGCTCGAAGCGCGTAATAATTCTCTATATCATTAACCAAAATAGTGGATAATCTCTTTAATCGCATTCTCTTTCCATATTTCTTTACCGTACTCCATTAAAAAAACATCTGTTGCTGTTGAAGGCTCTCCAAATTCCAATAAAATTGCAATAACACCTTCTAAGCGTGAAGTTGGGATATCGTCTGAGAATAAAAGATAATAAGAATCTTTATAGCTATATACTTGACCCGCTTGTTTCACTAACGGTTCTAGACGGAGAGCGGCTTGAACCAAGTATTCGAAGTCGCTAAACCGGAAAGCGATACGATCACTCTCTTCCATCGTTACCTCTAGCTCATAAACATCGCTGCCATCATAGTCATCATTTTCTGATTTAGGAACTCGTCCTCGTGTTACGACAACAACCATCCCTTGCGCTGGTAAGGCAAATACCTCTACGGCTAAAGGCCCAGCAATCTCAAAGCCTAATTCTTGGTAGGCATGCTCCATCATATCATTAAATAGTTCATGCACCTTGGGGATATCACGCCACATATCCTCTTTCTCAATTCCTCGATCCATTAAATCATCCAAAGTTAAAAAGAAACGGACCTTATCCCCACCTAGACGTTCGACACGCATGGCTCTTACCCTCCCTCGCTGGAGACCTTTACATGGTATTGTATGTGTTAGGAGAATAATTTGTTCCTTCTCCAAGTCTCCATTTCTTTCTACTATTATGATACATGAACGTCCCTAAAAATGCTATAAAAGGATAACTTACTTCTCTTTATTTAATTGCTCTTTCCGGAGTAAAAGTATGTCTCTATATTCACTCCATTCCCTCCATTGGTAAATCGCAAACAAAAAAAAGAAGAGAGTTGTATGTGTAGGAAGAAACAGGAAGAGTATACCCAAAATACATACATAAAATAGAAGAACAAAGGTTTTTTGTAGAGAGGAGTTCATCAGTATCATATAATTTATCAATTTGTATATATTTTGGGTGGAAAGGAACAACGCTACAATCAATCCACATACAGATAAATAATATGGTACACTGATGTAAGCCCAGAAATTATCTTGATTAGGGAAATAATATAACGCCACGCAAGTAGCAATACTCACTATCCAAATTGTTTTACTCATCACCATCCCTCCCTCTTCACTATATGATAGAAGTATGGGTTCAATGTTTGCCTCATTCTTACGAATTACCTTTTCTTTCTTTATTGATTTACTCTCTATGTGTACTTGCACATTCCTTGTTGCAATATGCACTGAATCATTCTACAATGGTGTATGAAGTTCTTAGGCTACATACTTGGAAGGAGATCTCAATCATGCGTACTTGGGTAGATAAGGACACATGTATTGCATGTGGTGCTTGCGGAGCAACTGCACCAGATGTTTATGACTATGACGAAGATGGAATTGCATATGTAACATTAGATGATAATACAGGTACAGCCGATGTACCAGAAGACCTACATGACGATGTTCGTGATGCACAAGAAGGATGTCCTACTGACTCCATCAAAGTCGAAGAATAAAAAGGGGCCAACACGCCTCTTTTTTATTTTGTGGAAATTTCTCTCTGTAACGTTTAAAATGTTGCTTGTACATATTTAAGGAGGTTTCATAATGTCCCAAGAAATTATTGTAGATGCCTTTATTGAAATTCCAACTGGCAGTCAAAACAAATATGAATACGATAAAGAAAAAGGTGTTTTCCGTTTAGATCGTGTTCTTTTTTCGCCTATGCATTATCCAACTGAATATGGATACCTAGATGGAACATTGGCAGAAGATGGAGATCCATTAGACATTCTAGTTCTCACCAGTTTTCCGACTTTTCCTGGATGTGTTATTTCCAGTCGTGTAATTGGTGTGTTGGTAATGTCTGATGACAAAGGCCAAGATGAAAAACTGCTAGCCGTACCAACAGACGATCCACGTTTTGCAAATGTAAAAAGCTTAGATGATGTCGCCCCGCATATTTTGGATGAGATCTCTCACTTTTTCCAAGTCTACAAAGATCTGGAGAAAAAAGAAACACATATCGAAGGTTGGAAAGATGCAGCATTTGCCTCTAATCTTTACCAAGCATGTCTATCTCGTCACCAAGAAACAAAGTAGAAACTCCCCGTCATGGGGAGTTTTTTCATTTACATACTTCTTTTCGATAAATATGAAAAATAGATACAAAAAAGAAGCTACAACTGTTGATAGCTCCTTTCTTCTATATACTAGATAACGATCAGACGCCAGTCATCTGGCTTACTTTTTCGTTTCTCTTGGGTCGCAATTACCATCTGCTCTAATACCGCAGGAGAAGATAGCTCTGTTTTTTGTACCATCCGACTCGCAATCAGTACATTTTCCATAGCTAATGTAATAGCTGTTTCTGATTCATTTTTTGGCGAAAAATAATGGGTCTGTTTGGTTAATTTTTCTCTTAAGCACATCAAAAGCAATTCCAATACACTTTTCACTTGACCTTGAGCGCATACATCTGCGAGCCATCCAACTTGTACTTCCAATAGAGCAGAGTCGTTCCCAGTAACAAAATCATGACACCAGTTATTCAACTTACCCAACAAATCCTTTAATTCTAAGGGCGAAAGTTCATTTAATTCCGCTTTGTATTTTAGAGAAGCAAGCAATTGTGCATCTGTAGATGCAAATCCTGCCTCAAGATATTGCTCCATTTGGTTTTGCAGAGAAGGAGGAGAAAATCGAACCCATTGACATCTTGATTGGATAGTAGGCAAAATACGTTCTTTTTTATCCGTAATGAGAATCGCAACCATCGGAGAGATGGGTTCTTCTAAAAATTTGAGTAATGAATTTGCTGTTTCTAATCGCATTTTCTCAGCAGATTCAATAATAAGAATTCGTGTAATATGGTTGGATGCTCGATATCGAAAAGTTGCTTGTACTGCTCTAACTTGATCTATTTTAATATAAGCACCATCTGGTTGAATTGTAATCACATCTGGATGATTTCCATGTTCAATTTGAATGCAAGTTGGACAAGAATCACATGCATCGATATCTTTTTTCTCACAATTTAACGCTTTAGCAAGTTGAATAGCCATTCTTATAGGTTCATCCATATCTAAAGCTGTAAATAAGTAGGCATGTGCTAACCGATTCTGCCTGATCGATGACTGAAGCCATCTGACGACACACTCTTGTCCTACCATATCTTTCATTGCCAAATCTACCGCCTCCAACAACACAGTACTTCTATCTTCATGCAAAATAAAAAAACTTGCAAGTGCTAGATAGGTTATAAACCTCAACCACTAAAGTTTCTGTTTAAATATGCAGACAAGACGTTAAACTACCTAACAAGTTCTAGGATGTAAAACTCAGAAAAATAAACTGGTTCAATCTATAAACTTCTCACTAGCTTCCATATAATACAATAAGAATGAAAGACAATTTCAAGAGAAAAGGTGAGCAACATTGAAACTGAATCATCTCAATCTGACAGTTACAGACGTCTTGGCTGCACGTAAGTTTTTAGAAACTTATTTTGGTTTAACATGCACAGCAACCCGTGGAAATGGATTTGCCTTAATGTACGACGAAGATGAATTTGTACTAACATTGATGTATGGAAAAGAAGTGAATTATCCAAAAACCTTCCATATTGGATTCCCGCAAAAGAGCAGAGAGCAAGTAGATGAAATAAATAAACAGTTGAAAGAAGATGGATTTGACGTACAGCCACCTGCCCAATCACATGGCTATACTTTTTATGTAAAAGCTCCTGGAGGATTTACAGTCGAAGTAGTTCATTAGTTTAAATTTCCTTGATTTTAGGAACAGTAAATTTTCGGCAAGACGAGTTAAAAAGTAAAGCTCCAAATCAAAGATTGGAGCTTTACCTAATTCACCAATGATGCTATTTTTTCACAACAAGTTCTAGTGCCACAGGGATATTAGCATCGACCTTTTCACCAGTTAAAACTTTTTTCACTGTTTCGATCGCGGTTTCCCCCATAACATCTGGCTTTTGAGCAATCGTCGCAGATAATTCGCCTTTGTTCACTGCTGCTTTCGCTTCATCAGTACCATCAAAACCGATAACTTTCACATTTGTGAGACCAGCAGATTTTAAAGCTTCTAGTGCTCCTAAAGCCATTTCATCATTTTGTGCAAATACACCTTGGATGTTCTTGTTTCCTTGGATGATATTTTCCATAACAGAGAGTCCTTTGGAACGATCAAAATCTGCGGATTGTTTAGAGACTACTTTTAACTTCCCATCAATCACTTTATGGAAACCTTGTCCACGCTCACGTGCAGCAGATGAACCAGGTACACCTTCCAACTCAACAATGTTTGCTCCATTACCAACTAGCTGAAGTAAATGTTTTCCAGCCATTTCTCCTCCAGATACATTGTCAGACGCGATATGAGAAACTACTTTTCCCCCATTTGCAGAGCGATCCAATGTAATAACAGGAATATTTGCATTGTTAGCCGATTGAACTGCGGAAACTACAGCATCAGAGTCGACTGGGTTAATTAACAAAAAGTCTACGTTTTTTTGAATCAAATCTTCTACATCACTCGCTTGTTTTGCTGAATTATTTTGCGCATCTACTGTAATTAATTTATATCCCAACTCTTTTGCTTTCTTTTCAGTTGCATTTTTTAAAGTAACGAAGAATGGATTGTTCATGGTAGAAATAGAAAGTCCAATTGTTTTTGCAGATTTCTTATCACTTGTCTTTTCTTGTCCTGCTGGTTGCATCGAACAACCAACTAAAAGCAACATTCCAACAAGGACCAGTGTAAATATTTTTTTCATTTTATATCTGATCTCCTTTATGATTTTTTTCGATCAATGAGTACTGCTAACAAAATGACAAATCCTTTTACCACAAGTTGATAAAATGGAGAGACATTCAATAAATTTAGTCCATTATTCAATACTCCAATAATCAATGCACCAATTAACGTTCCCCAGATGGAGCCTTTCCCACCAGAAAGACTGGTACCACCCAACACTACTGCTGCAATTGCATCTAATTCGTACGAAGTGCCGGCATTTGGATCAGCTGAATTCAAGCGAGAAATTAAGATAACCCCTGCTAATGCAGAAAGTGCTCCGGAAATCGAATAAATGACTACTTTGATGCGATCGACTTTGATGCCAGCTAAAATCGAAGCTTCTTCATTACCACCGATGGCATAGGTCTGTCGGCCAAAAACCGTTTTCTTTAATACAAAAAGCAAAAACAGGAAAACCACTAACATAGTCACAACTGGGATCGGAATACCAAATAAATAACCTTTCCCAAACAATTGAAAGGACAGATCATTACCCATCCCCGTAATAGGACTACCATCTGTATACACCAGGGTGAATCCTCGGAAAATAGTTAGCGTGGCGAGAGTTGCAATAAAAGGAGCTACTTTTCCTTTGGTAATCATAAAACCATTAAATGCACCCATTATTGCTCCAGCCACAATTCCTATTAGTAATGCGGGATAGAAACTTACTCCTTTTGCTATCAATTGGGCTACCACAGCACTCGATAGCGCCAACATAGAGCCAACAGATAAATCAATGCCACCTGTTAAGATAACAAAAGTCATTCCAAAAGCTATCAATGCATTGATAGAAACTTGCCGTAAAACATTCAACAAATTATTGATCGTTAAAAAATCAACACTTAAAGCGCTTACAATTAGGATAATGAGCACTAAACCAATCATGGAACCTAATTGCTTCCATCCAGTCCCTAGTCTTTCTCGAATTGCAGTCACGATTTATTTCCCTCCTGTTGCTAGATTCATGATCTTCTCCCCTGTAGCATCTTGTTTGTCCACAAATCCACCAACTCTTCCTTCAGTTATGACCATGATACGATCACTAATACCTAAGACCTCTGGTAAATCTGAAGAAACAACAATGATCGCTACACCTTGATCAGCCAACTCTTGCATGAGAGAATAAATCTCTTTTTTTGCTCCTACATCCACACCTCTTGTCGGTTCATCAAGTATAAGACAATCCGGCCTAAGTCCAAGCCATTTCGCAAGAACTACTTTTTGTTGGTTTCCACCGCTTAAAGATTTGACTTGTTGCGTTTCATTCGTGGTTTTAACGTTTAATTTTTTTATCATCTTATGAACAAAACTTTTTTCTTTTTGCTTGGATATAACGAATAATGATTGAAATTGTTTCAAAATTGGTAGAACCATATTCTCTTGAATCGAAAAATCTATTATTAAACCTTCAGATTTTCGATCCTCTGTTATAAAACCTAAGCCATATCGTATGGCGTCTGATGGTTTTCGAATGGACACTCGATCCCCATTTATCCATATCTCCCCTGAATGGACTGATTCATAGCCAAAAATAGCTTTCATGATCTCGGTTCTACCTGCGCCCATTAAACCAGATACACCTAAAATCTCTCCTTTTTTTACATGAAAAGAGATATTTTCAAATGCACCTTTTCTTGTCAGATCTTTGACTTCTAAAAACACATCTGATTGCTTATGGCCAGATCGTATAGGATATCGTTCTCCAATACTTCGCCCTACCATCAAATAAACTACTTCATCAAATGTTGTTTCTTTTACTTGTTTAGTCGCGATATATTGTCCATCACGTAATATCGTTATTTTGTCACATACTTCAAATATCTCTTCCATCCGATGAGAGATATACACAAAAGACACACCTTGACTTTTGAGTTTTTCAATCAGGGAAAAAAGTATTTGGATTTCACGATCCGTTAAAGCAGCTGTAGGCTCGTCCATGATGATAACCTGTGCTTGGAGTCTTAATGCTTTTGCAATTTCGATCATCTGCTGTTGTCCTACAGAAAGCGAACCTGCAAGCTTTGAAGCTTTAACAGATAAACCAAGACTGGCTAAATACTCTTCTGTTTTCTGTTCCATCTGTTTGGTTTTTAAAATTCCCGTGTGACCTATCTTTTCTTCATGTCCTAGAAATAAGTTTTCGGCAACAGTTAAATTCGGGAAAATATTCAGCTCTTGATGAATAAAAGCAATTCCTTTTTCTTCTGCTTCCTTCGCATTTTTAAATTTGGTTTCCCTACCATCAATTAAAACTTGTCCTTCATCCTGGGTGTATACACCAGTCAAGATTTTCATCAACGTTGATTTTCCGGCACCATTTTCACCCATAAGAGCATGTACTTCACCAGACTCTAAAGCAAAATCAACCCTATTAAGCACTTGATTCTTAGCAAAAGACTTCGATATATTTTTTAATTGAATTCGCATAAAACCTCCTCCCTTCTTAAAAGATCACTCCTGCATGCAAAATAACGTTTGCATATGGGGTATTTTCACCTGTTCGGATGATAGCCTTCGCTTCGTAACATGCTTTTTTAAATTGCTCATGTGAAACAAATGATTTGCCCTGATCAGAAAAAATAGACTCTACCTGTTGAAATAAATTCGGATTATGCTGCTTTATTTCGGAAGCAAGCGTTACTTTTTCTACTTCTAATTCTCTTAAAACAACATGTAAAACTTCGATAAATGTAGGTTTTCCTAGATCAACAGCCAAATCAATCCTTTTTACATGTTCAGGAATTGGTAAGCCGCTATCTGCTATTACAATGGTATCGGTATGCCCCATTCGTGCCAATACAGTAGATATCTCACTATTGATGACGCCTATTTTTTTCATCGATCTCACCTTGAACTTGAATTAATTGTTCTAATGTGGGCATTCCTGTTTGTGCACCTAACCTACCCACTGATAATCCTGCTGCTAAGTTGGCAAACGCAATCGCTTCTTTCAATTTGTATCCCTTTGTTAGGCCAATAGCGAATGCGGCATTAAAGGTGTCTCCAGCCCCAGTGGTATCCACTACCTTAACTTTTCTTGCTGGAACATGGATCAACTGCTCTCCATCATGAAACCGAACACCATTTTCACCTTCGGTTACGATTAATTTATTTGGGTATTTTTTCAGCACTTCTTCTAATTCTTCATCAGGAAAAAGTATCTTTGCTTCATGTTCGTTAGGAGTAAGATAAGTTACTTTATCCACCATATCCTTCGGCAAAGCTTGTGCAGGAGCCGGATTTAACAAAACAGGAGTTTGTAATTCTTGGCAAAGGTCGATTGCATATGTTACTGTCGTGAGTGGAATTTCCAGTTGAAGAATCACGATAGAAGCATCTTCTATCCATTTTCGAATTGATTGTATGATCTCCACAGACACCATTGCATTTGCCGCAGGGATAACAATAATGGTATTATCACTTTCTGCAACTGTGATATGAGCAGTACCTGTACTCACATCTGACAGAACTTGAATGTTCGTTGTATTTATCCCTTCCTTTTTCAAGTTCTGAAGCATGGATGCTCCAAACGAATCATCTCCTACTGCACCAACCATGTGTACATCTGCTCCTAACCGAGCAGCAGCAACTGCTTGATTGGCTCCCTTCCCTCCAGGAATAGTAAGAAATTTTTCTCCAAAAATAGTTTCGCCTGGATGAGCACGTCGAGAAGCGATCACAACTAGATCCATATTAATACTGCCGATTATCACTATGTTGCTCATCCATTTGACTCCTTTCGAGTTGTATCACGTTCTATCCATTCTACTGGCAAACAACTGACCATCGGATCACAAGTTTTCGTTTCAATCCATTGCAATAATATTTTGGTTGCTTTTTCACCTAGTTGATAGATCGGTTGTGCGACTGTGGAAATAGATGGATAGAATAACTGTCCAAACAAAATTCCATCATAACCCATGATTTGTAATTTTTCTGGTACAGCAATCCCTCGACGCAAAGCAGTTTTTAAAACAGATACTGCAATAACATCATTTGCTGCAAATATTCCATCTGTTTCTGGAAAACGATCAAACAGGTCATTGATTAACCGCTCGTCAGTTCTTGGTTGAAAGGAGCTCTCCAATATGTGATAGGAAACACTTTCTTTTTTTACTATATCCAAAAATCCCTGATACCTTGCTTCAGCAGAATCTAAATACTTTGGACCTCGAATATGAACCAAATGTTTGGATCCTTTTTGCAGCAATATCCGAGCTGCAAGTTGTCCCCCTTGGTAATGATCAGCATGAATAAAAGGAATCTTTGCATGAATGGGACGGTCTAATGCCACAATGGGAAAATCTTGTTGTAGATTAGAATGAGTTACTTTTTCATTGGTAATCATAATGCACCCATCTGCTTGCCGTTGCTGTAATACTTCAATATAATGCTTTTCCTTCTCTAAAATCTCATCGGTATTACAAAGGACAACGGTGTATCCATAATGATGTGCAGTGTCTTCTATCGCCCTAGCCAATTCTGTAAAAAAAGGGTTTGTAATATCTGGAATGATCAGCCCAATAAGTTTTGAATTCTTTTTATATAGTGTTCGTGCTATTTCATTTGGACGATAATGTAATTGGGATATTGCTGCTTCTACACTTTGTTTCGTAGATTCATGGACATAACCATTTTTGTTTATCACTCGTGATACAGTGGCAACAGAAACCCCGGCTAACTTCGCCACATCACGAATAGTAGCCAAATCCTTCACACCTCCCCTTCCGTATGTAACCGGTTACATGAAACCGGTTACATACACTATATCTTCGTGTATTTTTTTAGTCAAGTATATTTTTAATATCAAAGGAAAAATATTTCCGTATTATTATTACCAGTGGGAAGGATAGTAAATTTTTATGGATTTATTTTTGATGTTTTTATATTTACATTTTATTTCCTTAGGTTTTATGTCTTTCCAACGTATCTAAACACAAACACAAAGCATTTTCTGATTGATCTGAACGTTTCTCTATCATATAATAAATTTGGAATGTGTTACCCATACTTTCTGGTGACTTCTTGGAGTAAGCGTGATCTTTTTGGACGCGTCACACGGGAAGGAAACAAATGATGTTTTGAAAACAAATCGTTTCCCCGTTACGGTTACGGATACGTCCTTTTAGCTAACATATAGTGTTGGTTAAAAAAACGTATTCGCATCGGTAACAGGATACGATCAAGCTTACCAGTAACTGCGACCAGTGATCGCTGAAACGCAGAATGACCATGTATGGTTGTCTTAACCATTCTATGTAATTTGCTTTGTTTTATTTTGCTTTTTACCAGATAGTTCTACTATCTGGTTTTTTGTGTTTTCGCAAGTCGAAAAAAGCTGCTTTCATCCATAAATACTAAAAAAGCGAACATTATCACTATAACTCACAATAAACGTTCTTTATTACGGACCCATTTTTCACAAAAGTGCATTGACATGCTTTTCTTATTCGTGTTAAAGTAAGCACAACTTCATACGAAAGCGATGAAAGAGCCAAATGAGGAAAGAGGAATTAAAGAGAGCCGGTGGTTGGTGTAAATCGGCATTCCTAACCTGATGGAGCACTCTGGAGTGATTTGCTGAAAGAATATAGTAGGCAAATACGGTAGATCCGTTACCTCTAAGTCAACTGACTTTTCAAGGTTGTTTGCGTGAGCAAACGATGATTTGAGGGTGGCACCACGAGTCTCTCGTCCCTCACCTACCTACAGTAGGTGACTGGAACGAGTTTTTTTATTTTAAGGAGGAAATTTATCTTATGTTTATAGCAAACAAAATCAATCTTCGCATTCCAGGTCCAACTCCGATACCACCAGCAGTTCAAGCTGCTATGAATAAGCCAATGATTGGTCATAGAAGCGGTGAAGCTAGTACACTCATCAAAAAGGTAAGCGAACGCTTAAAACCTTTTTTTGGCACAAATGAGTCCCCTCTATTGTTTACTGGCAGTGGTACTTCTGTCCTTGAAGCAGCTGTTGTCAATACGGTTCAACCTAATGAAGAAGCTATCGTGGTAGTAACAGGTGTATTTGGGGATCGTTTCGCGAAAATATTGACAGAATATGGTGTTATTGTAAAGAAATTAGATGTGGAATGGGGGAAAACTCCTGAACCTGATGCTGTAAAAAACGTATTGAAACAAAATCCAAACGCAAAAGCTGTCTTTTTTACTCAATGTGAAACATCTACAGGAGTTTTAAATCCAATTGATAAATTAGCCCCTATCGTTAAGGAACATTCTGATGCCTTCGTCATCGTGGATGCTGTTAGTTCCTTAGGTGCCGTACCATTTGAGATGGATCAGTGGGGAGTCGATATCACAGTTGCTGGTTCACAGAAAGCATTGATGATCCCTGCTGGATTGGCGTTTGCAGCAGTTAGCCAAAAAGCATGGAAAGTAATTGAAGAAAATAAAAATCCAAAGTTTTATCTCGATTTCAGACGTTACCGCGATAATCTAATAAAAGGCACAACTCCGTTTACTCCTGCTGTATCACTATTGTTTGGCCTTGATGCCGCGCTTGAGTTACTGGAGCAGGAAGGATTGACTCAAATTTTCAAACGTCATGAAGTGATGAAAGAAATGACCCGAAGTGCTATTCGTGCTCTTTCTTTACCATTAATGACAAGTGACCAGGACGCTTCTCCAACTGTTACATCTGTGTTCCAAGCTGATGGTTGGAATAGTGAAAGCCTTCGAAGCGATCTCAAAAATATGGGAATTGTCATCGCAGGAGGACAACAACATTTAAAAGGAAAGATCTTCCGCATCGGTCATATGGGCTACTGCGACCCCTTCGATATATTACCTGTTCTATCTGCAATTGAGATTTCCTTAAAGAAACAAAATGTAGCCCTATCTTTTGGTACTGCAATACAAGCTGCTGAGGAGGTTTTATCTACTTATGTTTAAAGTATTGGTAACAGATAATATAAGCGATTTAGGATTAGCTGCTCTGTCAGATGCACAAGATGTGGTGGTTGTAAAAAAGACAGGATTATCATCAGACCAACTATTGCTTGAAATAGAAGACGCAGATGCACTGCTCGTTCGCAGCCAAACGCAAGTGACTGCGGAAGTACTAGAAAGAGCTCATAAATTGAAAGTAATTGGTAGAGCTGGAGTAGGTGTAGATAACATCGATGTTGATGCCGCTACAAAACGTGGCATTATCGTGATGAACGCTCCCGATGGAAATACGATTTCAACCGCTGAGCATACTTTTGCAATGCTCATCTCCCTATCCCGTAATATTCCACAAGCTTATCGGTCCACCATCAATGGGGAATGGAAACGAAAAGAGTATGTTGGGGTAGAGCTTAATGGAAAAACATTAAGCATAATCGGATTAGGACGTATTGGTGCAGAATTGGCCCTCAAAGCAAAAGCTTTTCGGATGAATGTCGTCGCGTTTGATCCCTATTTGACTATTGCCCGTGCCGAAGAACTGGGAGTACAAAAAGCTTCGTTTGAAGATGCTATTCGAGCAGGAGATTTTATCTCTGTTCACACTCCTTTAACCAAACAAACTCGTCATCTCATCAGCAGTGACGCTTTTCATCAGATGAAAGATGGGGTTCGTATTTTGAATTGTGCACGTGGTGGTATTATCGATGAGTATGCACTTGTCACTGCTATTCAATCTAGCAAAGTTGCTGGAGCTGCGTTGGATGTATTTGAACAAGAACCACCTGCATCCGATCACCCACTCTTCGTTTTACCACAAGTTATTGTTACGCCTCACCTTGGTGCTTCTACTGTGGAAGCACAAGAAAATGTAGCTATAGACGTTGCTGAAGAAGTACTACATGTACTGAGAAACAAACCTTTCAAAAATGCAGTAAATCTTCCTTCACTATCAGCAGAATTACAAAAAAAGATAGGACCTTACCTGCCATTAGTAGAAAAGCTAGGAAAATTTGCTTCCCAACTGGCAACTGGTGCTGTACAAAGAATGATTATCTCCTATGGCGGAGAAGTAGCAGACCTTGAAGTTTCCGCATTAACACGAGCTTTACTAAGTGGTGTACTCTCAGAGCATCTTGATGGAATTAACCAAGTAAATGCCCCACATGTGGCGAAGAATCGTGGAATTGAAGTTCTTGAAAAAAAATCCACTGCTAGTCATGGATTTACACAGTTGATAACAGTAAATATTACGACAAGCAGAGGAAAAACTACTGTTTCTGGTACATTACTGAATGGATTTGGTGCTAGAATCACAAAAGTAAATGGATATTCTGTTGACGTTGTCCCAGAAGGACATATTCTTCACATCACTCATCAAGACCAACCAGGGGTTGTTGGAAAAGTTGGGACAATCCTCGGAAATGACAATGTAAACATTGCTACGATGCAAGTTGGTCGAGAAACAATCGGTGGACAGGCCATTATGCTACTAGGAATAGACAAAGGTATTGACGAGAATGCTCTTGAAAATCTACGTGAGTGTGGTGTAGTAAATGGAGTTCAAGTGATTGAGCTCTAGTCATTAAGTATAATAGTGGTGTAAACGATTGTAACGGGAGGAAACATCGTGAGCAAAGTAGCTATTGTAACAGGAGCAAGTCGCGGAGTAGGCTATGAGATTGTAAAACAATTTGTTCAGACGGGATATCGAGTAGTTGCTGCTGCTCGGGATAAAGAATCCTTAAACAAGTTAGCAAAGATAGCTCCTGAGCAAATTTTCCCTGTAAGCTGTGATATCACCAAACAAGAGCAAGTAAAAGATGTCATCGACCAAACGATAGCAAAATGGGATCAAATTGATATTTTAGTAAACAATGCTGGAGTTGGGCATTTTGCTCCGGTCGACGAACTAACAGAAGAACAATGGGATGAAATGCTTAATGTAAACAGCAAAGGGCCTTTTCTTACTTGCAAATATGCTATCCCTCACTTAAAAACGACAAAAGGCCATATTGTCAATATCTCCAGTGGAGCAGGCCTTGGAGCATTTGCTAAAGGTGGAGGATACTGCGCATCCAAATTTGCATTGATGGCATTGTCTGATAGCTTAACCCAAGAGCTTAAGCCATATCATGTACGAGTATCCACCATCTGTCCAGGCTCCATTAAGACTAATTTTGGCACCCCCAAAGACTGGGCTCTGCCACCTGAAAAAGTCGCAGAAACGGTTCTGATGGTTGTTGAATCCCCTAAAGAAGTCATCTATGGTCAAATTGTGATGCGTCCACAAGTTCCGTAAATGTTTTGAAACGAGCGACCGACTTGATCTATTGAAGGAATGATTCAAGTCGGTCTTTTCTCACTTAGTCACGGTTCAACGCTCCCAGTCAAGAGCCGTTGCCTTTCGGCGGTGCTCCTGATTCCACCTGCATCACCGGCAGCGTCACCGAACCCATTTCTGACTTTACTCCTGTGATCTCATTTGGATTCCCAGAACAGATCACGATCTGAGGCACAGTGATATATCCGTAGGTCACAGCGCCCTTTCGGGACAAGCTATTCTGAAGAAATCGCAGAAGTCGCATTAATCGTACCTTTCTAACTAGTGCGCTTAATTATTATAGTAACACAATAGTTAGTCAATAGATTATATTCGCTTTGAGTCATTTACAAAAAAAGATGTCGGTCCAAGATAGACCAACATCTCTCTTCCGTTATCCTATTAACTCCTCATCATTCTCTAACTTTACCTCTACTGGTAGCTGTACAGAGAACGTTGTCCCCACACCCAATTTACTTCGAACGGTAACATCGCCATCATGAGCTTTGATTAAATGTTTTACGATCGACAATCCGAGTCCAGTTCCAGAAGAGTTGTCTCGTTTCCGAGATTTATCCGCTTTGTAGAATCTCTCAAATAAAAATGGCAAGTCTTCTTCTGGTATTCCTTCCCCTGTATCGACGACATCGAGATGAACAAAGTCATTTTCCCAATAAACTTTTACAGTAACGGTTCCATCTTCTGGTGTATGTCGTATTGCATTTCCGATTAAGTTAGTCAAAATTTGTTCCACTTTGTCTGTATCCCAAAATACTTCAGGCAATGGATTATGGAAATCACTAGTTAACTCAACTTTTTGCTCTTCTGCCAAGTTTGCAAATTTTCGGCATACCCGGGTAATGAATGGATGCAAGGAGATAAAGGTTGGTTCTAAGTCAATATACCCAGCTTCCATCCTCGCTAAGTCAAGCAACTGACTGACTAATCTACCCATACGTTGTGACTCATCATTAATCACTTGAGCAATCTCGTGTCGAACTTCTGGTGTTTCTGCAATATCATCTAACAAAGCTTCACTATATCCTTGTAACATAGCAAGTGGTGTTCGGAGTTCATGGGAAACATTGGCCACAAAATCTTTGCGGAACTTTTCAAGTAATCGTTCATCTGTAACATCTCGAATAACGGCTACTGCTCCCCTCACTTGATTCCTCGCATATAGTGGAGTCATGGCAACAGACCAGGTTCTTCCTTGTTCTGTAATGTCTCCCTGATACTCTTTCTCCTCCTCCAATACTTGGCGAAATGCGGTTTCCAATGGAGGCGGAAGTAAACGAGAATGAGGAAAATCATATAGAGTTAGTAATTTTTCAGCAGGTGGATTGGTGACAATGACTTTACCTGAAGCACTGATGGTCAAAACTCCATCGACCATACTTCTCAGAATACTAGTCAACTGTTCCTTCTCATGAGATAAAAGATTAATGGATTCTTCCAACTGTCGCGCCATGCGATTAAACGTGATCGCGAGGTCAGCTATTTCATCGCGTTCATGCGGCCTGACTCGAACACGAGTGGAAAATTGCCCAAGAGCCATTTTCTCAGCTGCTTTTTGCATTTGAATCAATGGTTGGGTAATACGTGTTGATAAAAAGAAAGCAAAAACAGTAGTTAAAGCAATACCAATAAGAGCAGAATAAAAGATCCAATGTTTGATATCCGAAACACTCAACTGATCTTTTGTTTGATAAAGTAATATCGCACCAATCGTCTTATTATCTTTCTTATAAGGAACTCCAACTAAAAACACATCATTCTTTTGAAAGGCACTCGTTAAAAAGGATTCCGTTGACGGAATACGCCCAACGGCCACACTTTTATTTCCAGCTAGTATGTATGGTAAATTGGCTTTTTGAATTAGTGCTTTTGGAACAGAATCTTCAAAGGAAGATAGAGTAGGTAAAACCTTTCCATTCCGATCTACAATAACTACATGTGTGTTAAATTGTTTGGCAATGGCAATTGTATTAGCAACATAGTTAGGCATATCAATCATCGTACTGTTTAATTTGCGTTGTACGACGTCTGCTAGCTTACTTAAACTAATTTGTTGGTCTTGCACATATGTCTTTTCTACTTGTTGATTAAGAAACAAACTCAGAAGAATCAGAACGAGTGAAACCAAAATAATTATCGTAAGCCACAGTTTCCCGACAACACTTCTTAAAATCACTCTTTAGGCACCTCTAGTTTATAACCTACACCCCAAACTGTAGTTATCATCGATGCTGCACGATTGGATGCACGATTTAATTTTTCCCGGAGCCGTTTTACGTGAGTATCAACGGTTCGTAAATCGCCGAAAAACTCATAATTCCATACATCACGCAGTAGGGTTTCACGAGTGAATACTTTATCGGGTGACTGTGCCAGATAATACAGTAATTCATATTCTTTAGGGGTAAGCGAGATTGATTTGCCGCCTGCTTTTACTTCATGAGCATCATTATCAATAGTGAGTTCAGGAAAGACAATAACATTGTGTGTTTCCGTATTCGTAGATAAGTATGCGGTTGCAGATGCTCGTCGAAGTACAGCTTTCACTCGATGCACCAATTCTCTGGGACTAAACGGCTTCACTACATAATCATCCGTACCAGCTTCGAAACCTTCTACTCGATTTGTTTCTTCTCCACGAGCTGTTAACATAATGATGGGAGTAGCTTTATGTTTTCTGATCTCTGCACAAACTTCCAAACCATCCATACCTGGTAACATCAGATCTAATAAGATGAGATCGTAATTTTGTGAAGATGCTTTTTGGACTGCTATTTCCCCATCTTCTGCTTCTTCAATAACATAACCTTCTCGTTCCAAATACATCCTTAGCAAACGCCGGATGCGATCCTCGTCATCTACGACTAAGATAGAATAATTTTTGCCTTCATTAGATGCCAATACATTCACCTCTTACGAACTCTTCCATCTCCATCCTCAAGCATAGGAATGAAGACCAGAAATAACAAGATTTATAACTATCAGATTCAACATAATGATAACAAACCCACCTACTACAAGCCAAGCAGATTTCATTCCAACCCATCCTCGAGATAACCTCAAGTGCAGATAAGCGCTATAGAACATCCAAGTGATAAATGCCCAAGTCTCTTTTGGGTCCCATCCCCATGGTCTTCCCCATGCTTCATTTGCCCATATCATTGCAAAGATAAGGGCTCCCAATGTAAAGAGAGGATACCCGATGGCTACACCACGATAGCTGATCTCTTCTAATAACTCTGGATCTAATTTTCGCACAAGAGGATAGAGTAATTGATAGAGATTTTTTCTGACGATAGCTCGGTAGATAGCGTATAAAACTAATCCTACCACAATTCCCCAAATTACAGAATTAAATTTACTTGCTGCTTTTTCTCCTTTCATCCAAGATGGTGCTTCAAATAGAGGACCTTGATAACCAAGAAATCGATCTACTTTTACTGCTTTACTTTCATTTGGAGCAACAATTGGTGGTAGATTATATTCCTCTATCACTTGATTTCCATCCACTTGATGCGTAAAGCTCGCTTGGTATCCAAATGTTTGAAAGAGTAGAGAAGCAATCGAAAATCCAAGTAACATGACAAAAATAATCAATGTCATCTCCAAATACTTTGCATGTTTTGGCTTTTCTCCCTTCCCAACTTGATAAATAAGATAAATTAATCCTGCTACACAGGATACAGCAAAAGCACCTTGTCCCAAAGCAGCAGTAGTCACATGAATATATAACCAGTGGCTTTGAAGTGCGGGAATCAAAGGTTGAATATCTCTTGGAAAAACAGCAGCATAAGCGAGTAACACTACTGCTAATGACATTACAAATGCACCTAATACATAGGTTTTGTATATTGCAAAAATAACAATAAAAGCCAATACCAAAGCAAAACACAAAAAAGCAATAAACTCAAACATATTACTTGTTGGAAAGTGACCGCCGATCACAATTCTTGTAATCATAAATGCAACATGGATCACTACCCCTGTGATACTGAGAATGATGGCAAGTCTTCTCCACACTTTGGAACGTTTTTTTGACTCTGTTGCTACAACTACAAAAGCGATTGCAGAAACAAGATATAAGATAAAAGTCCCATATAAAAGATTGTTCATTACGGTAGTCATTCGTCTATCTCCTTCACTAGATGGCTAAAGCCGATCTGTGATAACTCCCTGCGAAGTGCGAACCAATTTTTATTTGTATGTGCTCCTAAGTACAGGATTCTATCCTGAATTCTGATCCATACTCTTCGATGTTGCCAGTAAAAGCCCATGACTAAACCTATCATGGAAATAATTCCACCGATTAAATAGATAGGCAGACTTTTTTCAACTCGAACCATTAGCCCTGCTGTATTAACCATGTCAAATCCAGCAAGCCCAATATCGTATTTATTACTTTTGGGATTTGGAAAATTCATCCCAGAAATAACTAACGAGTTCTCCCCTTTTGTTTTGCCTTTTTCTATCGTTTCAAACAAAAAAGCTGGTTGATTCGGGTCTTGGGATTTTGTAACTGGAACATTATTTTCAATGGCGAAATCAGGGTAATAATCTTTGATTTTTACTCGTAAGTCTCCCACTTTATAAATCTGTGACTCGGTAATCTGGGAAAGATTTACGGAAAACACCCCGAGATTTTGCTTCGTTTTTCGATCAGTGAGCGAAAATTTAATCCCTGTCAAGTCTCCAGAGCGAAAATCGGATTGATATAATTTTAAACCTTTATAGTTTAGTGGATCATTGACTAAAATTGTTTTTTTCGTCAGCGGAACCAGTTTTCCAGCATTATCTTTTTGGTATAATACTGCTTTCGTCCTATATTTACTAACAATCGGACCCTTATTCGATTTCGCTGTTTCTTTGTAGTACTCTACCGCTGATCCTTCATTTTTCACATAGTAATGCGTTTGGGGAACACGAACAGTCTGCCCCTCTTGCACCCAAACATAATCATCTAAATTCCATCCAGGTAAATAACGTAATAAAATCCCCACTAAAAAAATAATAAGCCCGATATGATTAATATAAGGTCCCCATCTACTAAAACGACCTTTTTCAGCAAGCAGCGTATTGCCTTCTCTTCGTACATGGTATCGTTTTGCAGCTAATTTATCTGCTAAATCATCTATTTTAGCAGAAGCGTCTTCCTCAGGGATGTCCTCTTTTAGTGAAATGCGTTGTCGTTCGATAAAAACGGTGCTTTTTGCTACTTTTTGATTCTTTAAAGCTCGATACAAAGGAATAACGCGATCCAAACTACAAATCACTAAAGAAATACCAATCACCGACATTAATGTAGCAAACCACCAAGAAGAATACATATCAGAAAATCCTAATTGATAAAACCACTTTCCAAGCGTTCCATATGTTTGTTCATAGTATGTATCTGGTGATGAAGAAGGAATAAACTGCTCTTGTGGAAAAATCGTGCCAATACCAGACATGATCAGCGTGATAATAATGAAGACGATTGCAATTTTTACCGAAGAAAAAAAGTTCCAAACTTGATCGATAATCGACGATTGATAAGTGAGAGAACGACGTGCTTTCCCTTCGTATCTCATTTCTTTATCGAGCTTTTCCTTACTATCGCTTATCTCATCTAATGGCCTTCCACAATGTTCGCAAAGAACTGTTCCAAGAGGATTATTGTGACCACATTCACATTTTGTATTTTCAATCATTCTCTGCACCTAGTTTCTACCTTATTACACAGGACTTTCTTTTGCTGAGTTTTACGTATCCCTATAAAGAAGATAACATCAATGTCCGCAAATCGACTGATGTGCATAACAAAGCCTTCGCACCCTTTCCGAGGCTTGCAAACGGCAATACTATTTTATTATACAAGTAGCGTCAAATTATTTTCTTCTATTTCGGATTTCGTTCACCACTTAGTAACTTTTTCAAACCTTTCACTTCCTGAGGAGTCAGCTCCCTAAATTCACCACGCTTTAAACCTTTGATCGTAAGGTTTGCCAATCTTGTACGGATAAGATGCATGACAGGATGTCCAATTGCTTTACACATTCGACGGACTTGTCGATTTCGCCCTTCATGGATCGTCAATTTTATTTTGGCATCCTCATCTCGTTTTTGTATCATCTTTACCTCTGCAGGCGCTGTTAACCCATCCTCCAAATAAATACCTTTGCGTAATTGTTCTAAGCTATTTTCATCAGGGATGCCTTTTACAGTAGCAATGTATTGTTTTTCAATTTCAAATCGAGGATGCAACAAATGATTGGCCAGTTCGCCATCATTGGTAACTAGTAATAACCCTTCCGTATCAAAATCTAAACGTCCAACTGGATAGACCCGTTCCTCGATGTGACGAAAATAGTCTGGCACCACTTTTCGTTTTTGTGGGTCTGACATACTAGAAATCACATATAGCGGCTTATAAAAGATAAAAGTTCGCTTTTGTTCTTTTTGGATGGACTTGCCTTTTACTAGAATGCGATCTTTATCTGGATCTACTTTTGTGCCTAATTCTGTTACCACTTGTCCATTTACTTGAACTTTTCCTTCTTGTATCAACACTTCCGCCTGACGACGTGAAGCGATGCCTGCCTGTGCTAATATTTTTTGTAAACGTTCCACCAATTTGTCACCTCGTTTTCTATGTTACTTTTTTCACAAAAAAAAAGCTAGCTTTCTACTAGCGAAGGATAATCATCGTATATTTCATTATGTTACAAAAACATGAGGGAACAAACGACCAGTGACGCTACAAACCCAATAAAATCCGCCCACAGACCAACTTTTAAAGCATAGAGTGAGCGCTTAATCCCTACAGCACCAAAATATACTGTTAAAACGTATAAAGTAGTGTCAGAACTCGCTTGAATCGTAGAAGCTAGTTTTCCTAGAAAAGAATCAGGACCAAATTCTCGATATATGCTCTCTACAAAAGCGAGTGCTCCTATTCCTGATATAGGTCGTAATAAACCGATTGGTATTACTTCGCTCGGTATATGAAACCAATTAGATATAGGAGACAAAAGATGTAAATAAAATTGCATTGCTCCCGTATCACGAAAAACGGCAACCGCAACCATCATCGCTACGAGATGTGGAATAATGGAGATAACAGTAGGAAATCCTTCTTTGGCTCCTTCGACGAAACTCTCATAAATAGGTACTTTTTTAAAAAGAGCGTATAAAGGGATAAATACGATGAGAGCCGGCAACATCCATTTGGATATTAAGGTAATACATTCAAACATAAATTTATCCCTTTCTGTTATATTTTCGTTGATAGTACCGATCAATAAGAACTGCCATCGAAGTAGCGATAAAAGTTGCAATCAACGTAGGACCAATAATTTCAGTAGGGTTAAGCGAATCATATTTTAAACGCAAACCAATAACGGTCGTAGGAATTAAGGTTAACCCAGAAGTATTGATAGCCAAAAGTGTACACATAGCTGGTGTTGCAGTTTGTTTATTGGGATTTAATTTCTGTAGCTCTTCCATCGCTTTTAAACCCATAGGAGTTGCTGCGCTTCCTAATCCAAATAAATTAGCACTCATATTTGACAAAATATATCCCATAGCCGGATGATCTGCTGGAACACTAGGAAATAAAAAACGTGCAATCGGCCCTAATAACTTAGCTAATTTTCTTACTAGACCTGCATCTTGAGCAATCTGCATCATCCCCAACCAAAATACTAAAATGCTAATTAAGCCGAAACAAACGGTAATAGCATCTTTTGCACCCGTCAGTGCAGCAGAAGTGACTAGATCAATCTGGCCTTTTGCAGCTGCCGCTACCACGCCGCTAAGCAGCAAAAACATCCATATGTAATGAATCATGGTTCCACCACCCTAGTAACAACAGAAGACAGTACTTGTTCCACTCTTTGAAAATAGGTTGGTTTATCACGATAGGCAGAGAAGATAGGAACAGAACCAATTAATTGTTCTTCCAAATAAATCTTAGCAATGCCAATTGCTTGACCGTTTGTCCGTATCGTTTCTGTTGGCGTGCTTTGTACCGTTTGAATTCGTAATTTCTTCTTCTCATCTTTGGTTAATGGATATAAAAATGATTTTCCAGCCATCATATATAGTTCTTTGTTTTGCCTATTTGTTACACCCATCAAAGCAAGAAGCTGTCCTTTTTTTACGATTACTTCTTTTTTATAATTGGCAAATCCATAATTGTACATATCAATTGCATCGTTCCAATCATTTCCATCATTTAATGTAACTGCTACAAGCTGACTTCCATTTTTTGTAGCGGAAGTGACGAGTGTTCTTCTTGCTTGTTTCGTAAAACCTGTTTTTACGCCATCTGCCCAAGGATACAATCGGAGTAATTTATTTTTGTTGTAAAATTTTTGATCCCACTCCAAATTAGGCCAATCAATTGTTTTTACTTGCGTTTTGACTATCTGTTGAAAGACGGGATTCTTTAAAGCATAGCTAGTTAAGATAGCTAAATCTTTCGCAGATGAATAATGATTGGGTTGATCCAATCCATGTGGATTTGTAAAATGGGTATGCTGTAAACCAAGAAAACTAGCTTTTTGATTCATCAAATACACAAAACCTTCTACAGAACCTCCTACGTGTTCTGCTATTGCAGTAGCTGCATCATTTCCAGACCGTAACATAAGTCCATATAACAAATGTTCAAGAGGAACTTTCTCCCCTTTTTTCAGATATATCGAAGACCCCTCTACTCCTACTGCATTTGGTCCAACCGTGACAATACTGTCTAACTTGGATTGTTCGATTGCCACTAATGCAGTCATGATTTTGGTTAAGCTCGCTATCTTCATCTCTTTATCAGCATTTTTGGAAAATAATATCCTGCCGGAGTCTCGATCCATCAAAATTGCAGCTTGTGCAGAACCCGCTAATGGGGGAGTTGCATAAACATAGATAGGGACAAACAATATTGCAGCGATTATGACGAAATAGTACCATCGTTTCACTGGTTTCACCTCGCCCAGCTAGGGTTTGTACCAGTTTATGCGGACAAGGTAAAAAAATAGACCACTTCAAAAGATGTGATTACAACTTTACCTATTCATAAGGACAAATTACTGTAATAAATAGAAAGGATATTCGTTTACTTTCATTTTGAAATATACTAACATTTATACAAGTAAGTAGATTGATTATTCAAATGAATTTGATTTCACAGGAGTGAAAGCATGAAATTTAAATTTTTGATCATTTGTTTGATATTTATTGTAACCTTATTTCCTGCTTATGGATCTACCACAATAAGTCAAAACGTGGATAATTCTATGCCCAAAGGAGATTTGCCAGGCTGGAAGCAAGTTTTTGCAGATAACTTTAATGGTCAATATGTTCCGGTGGGAAGATTTTCGGATTGTGATCATAACGCGATGGATCCTAAAAACGCCTATTGCAATGGTCTTCCTGAGCCACAAAAAAGCAACTGGTGGGCATATCCTCACGGATGGCCCGATACTGCAAAACAACGAAAGTATCCATTAGGTGGTATTTACAATCCCGAAGAAACTGTCTCCATTGAACCATTACCAAATGGAGATGGTGTCATGAAAATTAAAATGTTCAACAATGGCGGAGAAAATCAAGTTGCTGCGGTTATACCCAAAAAAATCGCCGGATCAAAATATGGTCGTTATGTCATTCGTTTTAAAGCTGAGACAACTCCAGGCTACAAACTAGCTTGGTTACAATGGCCAGATGATGATAATTCTTGTCAAGGATGTGAGATTGACTTCCCTGAACTCGAATTAGATGAAAATATATCTGCCTTTATGCACCACAATGGAGATCCAGATGGGAAAAAGCAAGATGCCTTTAACACTGGACAACCATATGGTGTTTGGCATACTGCTGAAACGGAATGGTCACCCGAGAAAGTTAGATTTATTCTAGATGGAAAGGAAGTAGGAACTTCTGAAGGTTCCAAAGTTCCCGATCAACCTATGTCCTGGATCATCCAATCCGAGAGTGCTTTAAATGGGGAACAAGCGGCTCCAAATTCATCAGCAACCATTTGGATCACATGGGTTGCAGCATATGAATATACAGGTAAGCAATAACAAATAAAACCCGTTTCTGCATAATTAGAAACGGGTTTTATTTATAATTTGAGCTAAAAACGACAAATTAAAATTTCACACATACAGGATTAGGAACCGGAATGTCGTTATGTAAAAGGCTCAATTTTCCTGTTTCTAAATCTCTTGCAAACAAAACCAGGTTATTTGAATTTTGATTGGAGGCGATGACGTACTTCTCCGTTGGATCCAATACAAAATCCCTTGGCCAATCTCCTTCTGTTGATATCCAAGATACAAAAGTCAATTTTTTGGTTTGAGTATCGACAGCAAAGATAGCAATGCTATTATGCCCGCGATTACCTGCATATACATATCTGCCATCACTGGAGATATGGATTGCACTCCCTTGGTTATTTTCATTAAAATCACTTGGGATAGTAGATACCGTTTGAATATCTGCAAAACTGCCATTTTCGTCATTGAAAGACAGGACAATGACTTCAGAACTAAATTCCGTCATTACATAGGCAATGTTGTGATCTTCAGGATGGAAAACAAGATGTCTCGGACCACTTCCTGGACGAATTTTCAATCGACTTACTTCCTCTAATTGTCCATTATCATCTACTTGATAAGTAATCAAATAATCACTTCCTAGTTCTACAACAGCTAAATAGTTATTATCTGGTGTCATTGCAGCAAAGTGAGTATGAGGTTTTTCTTGTCTGGGATCTGGTCCAGTACCTTCATGATGGATAATAGAAGATGGTGGAAAAACAGCTCCATTATTCGAATGGATAGGATGCGATTCTACTGTTCCTTTATGATAATTCGCACTAAAAACATAACGCTGATCTTGGTCTACACTCACATGGCAAGGAGGAGAACCAGCTGATACCTCGGCATTAATAAAGGTGAGTTCACCTAATTCATCCATAGAGAATGCAGCAACACCCCCCATATCCCCTTCTTTTAATACCGAATAAAGATATTGTTGATTTGGGCTGATCGTCAAATAAGTAGGATTATCCAATTCAGCTGCGACCTTCAGATTCGAAATCTGTCCTTCTTTGGTATCCAATTCAAATGAATAGATACCTTGACTATCTCCATTTGTATATGTTCCCACATAGCCTATAAATATTGATTTTTCCATAATGTTTAACCCCTTTACTTAACTGGATGATGGGTAAGCGATGAAAAGCATGTACAATTTATTTTAGTATATATTAAGAAGTTAGTAACACTTACACACTCTTATATGTTTTTATCCTATAAAACTACATTTGTCTCTTTATATTTTTTCAATTGTATTACTCATTAAAACCTTATTATGTATGACAAAATATAATTTTACGTTTTATCCCATCGATAATTCAACTAGAAAACCCGAGGTAGAAGTGATTACCTCGGGTTTATAGAAAATTAATCAATTGGAGTTTGCGGTGCTGATTCGCCTGTACCACAAACCCCCGCTTTTCTTTTCCCACTAAATTTACTAAACAGATTTGGTGCCATGTCAAAAATTCGATCGATTAAGTGCGCATTTCCATCCATACTGAGTAAGCGAATACCTTGTTCTCCGACTACAATAAATGCCACTGGAGTGATTGATACTCCACCACCACTACCTCCGCCGAAGGGAAAATGTTTACCATCTTGTTTCCCAGATTCATGTTCATGTCCATTGCCATTTCCATTCGATTTTGGCTTCACTCCAGCTGAAAATTCACTCCCGCCTGCTGCAAATCCAAATCCGACTTTACTAACTGGAATGATCACTTGTCCATCAGGAGTTTGTAAACGATCCAAATGACAGCAAAGTGTGAAAACCGTTCTACATACTAGACCCCTACAGAAAATTTACTTGTAAATTCGGCTTCTCATCAATTTCATCCTTCGTCCATAGTGCATTATGGATAATTGATTTATAAGCTCGATTAAGTACTTTAGGGTCTTTCTCGCTTTCTAAAGTATTTAGCACATCTTTTACTGTAGCTAACATATCTTCATTTCTTGCTTGTTCTGTTTGGTCGACTTGTTTTGCTATGATATTATACTCATCTTCAGATTTCTGTAAATGTTTTTCGTATTCTGTTTTCTTCAGTACATATTCATCTTTGGAAACTTCACCGTCAGCTCTCATATCTGTAAGATTACTGATTCTTTTTTCTATTTTTTTAATTTCCTCTAATTTTTTTTCTAACATTTCATAAAGAACTCGTCTATCTTCTAGATCTATTCCTTTTCGTATTGCCTCTTCTAATTCAATCTTTTTCTGTACAATTGCTTGTTTTAGAATTTCTTCTATTAATGAAGTTTGTCCACCGTGATTGATACATCTCATACCAAAATGGTCTCTGTAAACACAAGACTTTAAATTGTCATAAGCTCTATCTGGTCTTTTTTGAATTTGCATGGTATGCCTACATTTTGCACATACAATGATTCCAGAAAAAGCATGCTTTCCAGCCCGACTTGCTTTGGGTGTTGTTTTTTGTCGTTGGAATAGAAATTTTAATTTATCATGCTCAGTCTCCGTTTTTACTGCTGGATGACAGTTTTTATAGATAATCCATTCATCCTTCTGTTTAAAAACTACAGCTCCAGTAGAAACAGATTTTCGTTTTTTTCCAACCACAATATTTCCTAGATGCACTTCATCTAGCAACAGACGATGTACTACTGCTGGACTCCATAACCCATCTCTTGGTGAAGGAATGGACATCTTATTTAATTCCCATGCTATGTCAGTTGATGACCAACCAGTTAAAGCCCAGTCCATCATCGTACGATAAATGTTCTCTTTTCCTGGGTCAGGCTTAAGCTTTTTAGACTGTCGATTATACATATAAGGAAAAGGTGGTGTTCCATTTACCCAATTTCCTACTTTGGCCCCTCTCGCCTTACCTTGTCTCAAACGACGAGAAATTTGCTTATACTCTTGTCGAGCTATCATTCCTTGGAAATCAGCCAACATCATGTCCGATTCATCATTTAAATTGTAAACCTTTTGTGGTGTTATAATAAGAGTCTCTGAATGAGAAAAAGTTTTTTCAATCGTTGCTTGGTCGACTTTATCTCCCCTACCAAGACGATCATAGTGGACTACTAACACAGCATCATACATTTGTAGCTCAACATCTTTTAGCAATTCTTGCATTTTAGGTCTTACAGCAATACTATCACCGGTGCCAATCTCTGCATATTCAACATATGACCAATCATTTTCTTTACACATATGCGACAGTTCTTCTCTATGCTTATCTAGATCGGAATCTAAATCTCCTCTAGACTTTCGCAAATAAACTGCAACATTATGTACGTTTTGGATCATTTACTAACCTCCTGCGATGTATAATAATGATATATTACAACAAAAAGAGCCAAATCGCAATGGGATTTGGCGTAATTGAGCGAATATTATTTATTTGAATTTATTCTCTCTCTCCTCTTGCATCTGTTTGAATTTCATCTCTTGTACTAGTCTCAGGAAAGTCTTACAGGCATCCGGTGAAGGACTATTATTTAATATTAATGTATATCTATCAGTCTCTATTATTTCTGGTTTTGCATGTTGTTCTTCCATTTTCTCACTCCTTAATGACAATATGTCCATTTCATGCAAACAAATATCATTCAAAAACTTATTTGGATTTATATAAATCGTTATGGTATTCAGATATTCTTACTCTGATTCGAAGAAAATGGTATCTCTACGTTATTTGAATGTGATTCAGATAGCCCACTACCCAAACATCTTCGAAGGCTATATTTTTTGTATTTGCACTTAGCTAAATACATCCACAAAATAATCTTTTCGAAGGCCTAACTCGCATAACAATTTGTATATCGATTTTTTTAACAAACTCACCTTCACTAGTTTTGACATTCTTCTTTTTTGTTTATGTAATTATTTTTAGCTCTTGTTATAGTTGAAAGAAATGGCTTCAATTCTAAATTATTGTTGCTACCAACATTGAAAGTAATCAAGGGCATATTTTTTGTCTTATGAGATAAATTTGCTTGTACAGAACTATCAACATATGCAGACTCGAAACAAAATGCTCCTTCCTTATCAGTTTGTTCCGAGTCTGCATCACACAAGCAAATAGCCATTTATATTATTATTTATTGATTATTGTCAGTTACGAGAGAGCAGTATTATGCATGATTTCTCTTGTTTTGTGGGAATTTTTAAAAAACTACAAAACGTAACATCCATGTTCCCCTCATCTTGAATACATGTTGTGTATAAGATCTTTTGTCAGAAAGCCCTTAATGTTGAAGTATGTTTTTAAGTTAAAGCGATCAGCAATAATTTTCAAATCAGAGATAGTAATATCCTCATCATTTTGCACAAGTTGACTTGCAAGTTGTATCATCCCACTACGCTGTATCAATTTAGCAGTAAAAGATTTAATACCTAAATCCTCTCCGATTAACTTGATTCTTTTATAAATAACAAATCTATCTGTTGGTTTGTTTACATCTTCTCCATTTTTGGTAATAGAAGCTCTGACAACATAATCATTTTGAACTAGATCGTTAAAATTTCTCACATTGGAGGCTTCTGTCGACATATTTCCATTCTTTTTCATGTATTGCTTTTGATCTATTGCACCTCTTATAAGTTCCGTGGCACGATCACTTACTTTGATCGTCCTCTCAGTAAACTTCGATGGATATCCATTCTCATCAACCTCAAGGCTATTAATAAGAAGTAGAGTATTTTTTTCAAAGTCACAATCACTAACCTTCAAATTCCCAATTTCTGAAACTTGTTTTCCAGATAAACCTTCAAATAGTAGACGAAAAATCACAGCATCTTGATAATTAGCACATTGATCTTCATACTTACGAAGCTGTTTTTCAGTTATATACTCTTCTTTATCAGTTATATACTTATCAAAATCGTCCGAACTTAATTCTCTTAGAGGATTCTTATCTACAAGCCCTTGTTGTATACTCCAATTTAAATAACTTGAGATTATTCGTCCATAGGATTCAATAGTATGTCGATTGTTTGCTTTGAAATCATACAGTATCTTTTCTAATTCCTCTAATGAGAATTTATTTACATCTTTTCCTAGAGATTCTTCATAAGCAAGTGTATTATAAAAAATCCTAGAATAATATCTAATTGTTCCTTCATTATTTGTAACAGATTTAAGAAATTCATTTTTTACTTCAGGATTAAATAAAGAAATGTTATTTTCTTTTTTCATAAATTTTTTCACTCCCAAAATTCACTTCATCACTAGTTTTCCATAAAAGCAAAAAATAATAAAACCTCCACGTAAATTTCTTTGCTCATATTAGCTCCACCTCCATCAAACAATCTTTATTCCCTTGTAGATTATATTTGCTTTACAACAACTTGTACGATATCTATTGTGTTTAAATCTCCTTGCACTCTCAGCTATTGTATTTTGACATTGTTCACATACATATACATGCGCCTTACCCTTAAGCTTCATGACTCCTGTTTTTACAACACCTAATCTCTTTAATTCTTTCTCAAAATAAGGATCACCATCATTGTATGGTTTCTCCATCATAAAACAAGCATAATGGACTAACTCATGTTTTAAAACATCTATTACTTCATTTTCAGTGTAATTAAAAAATAGTTTTTTTGATAATTCGATTCGAACAGCTTTTGTACTTTCATATTGCTTTTTTCTAAATATTGTTCTCCCAAGTGCTCTAGATAACCTACCATTTAACTGGATAGGTATATCCAAATGCAATCCATATTCTTCTTGAAGAAAATCGTTTGCAATTTGAGTCATTCTGTTTATCGTCATTGTCAAACATATCTCCCCCAATTTAACATTTCATCTCGTTAATTATATCATTATTTTTTGCTTTTTTGCTAAATAGAACCTTCCGAAGCTAAAAGAATCTCAAGGACAAACTAAATAGTTTGTTAAGCAAATTACACAATGTACAAAATGTTTTATATCAAATCTGACTCCCTTTATGACAGTTTTTGGAGCGGAAAACAGCATACAGCGATGACTATCTATAAATGTATGATGAAAATCGTTAGGTAAAACATCTATATCTACCATCTTCCGATTAAAAGAGTCTTATTTCTTCCAGATAGGACTTTTTTTATTTTTTGTAATAAGAATGTAATTAAAATATAACATTATCTACTATAAATAATACATTATAATGCTTTTATCTGCGAAAATGGAGTGAACATGGTGAATTTTAGAGAACTTAAGCATAGTGCAAGACAATCTTTAACAGGAAAATGGGGCTTAGCAATTGTTTCCATACTGTTATACAATTTTTTAAGTTCGCCTTTTGATTTTGTACTTACACCATTTTATTATTTTTATCAAATTGTAGAGCCAAAGTTGTATGAAAACAGCGAGATATTCAGTATATTAGTTTCCCAACTAAACATCATCCAAGATCCAAAATCATGGGGTGAATGGATTGATAATATAGATATAATTTGGTCTCTATTAGTCGGGGGAGGATTATATCTCGGATGTAATCAAATTTTTTTAGCAATTATAAGAAACAAAATAACCATAACTTCAGACTTATTTACTTATTTTCGATCTGTTAAGCTTTTTATTAGAGGCATTTGGTCTGTGATACTTCCCACGATCTATATCGTTTTGTGGTCGCTATTACTCCTTGTCCCTGGAATTATAAAAGGTTTATCTTATGCCATGACTAACTATATTCTTATTGACCATCCAAACTTGTCCGTAAATGAAGCAATCACTCACAGCCGTCATATAATGCATGGTCATAAATGGAGATTTTTCTTACTTAATTTATCTTTTATAGGATGGGGCTTATTATGTATTCCTACCCTAGGAATTGGCTTTATATGGCTTATTCCATATATGGAAGCTACATTTGCAACATTTTATTTAGATTTATTAGATAAGAATGAATCATCCTCTATTGAAATCAAAGATGTACTCTCATAAAGTATTATGAAAATAAATCATTCGATCAACATCTGCATGCAAAATCCAACTATTCCACTGTATGTCCTAATTATAATAAAAGAAATAAACATTCCGAAATAACCCCAAAGATATGTTCATCTTGGGGTTATTTATATTCATTCATTTTATCTTCAACAACTCCAACTACGGATATGATTAGTTACCAATTATATCCTACACGTCGTAGCTATAGAAGTCTTCTCGGATAATTCCACTTTTTTGTAACCCTTTATTCAAAATCATAAATAATTTACTATTACTAGGGAAAATAAGCTTCAAGAACAGTCACTACTATATAAAAGAAGCTTCTCAGCGTTAATTTAGGGGTCAGTTGTTTTACTATCTTTTCGTTTATAACATATATGGCTAGAAAGCTATGTAACAGATAAGATTCGTTGATGCTGTACAGTCATTTTAGGGAAATAAACTTTACAATGACAATCCTTTTTTATTAATACCTATTAACAATAACAATTCATTTATTTTTTGGTAATCAGGGGTTTTTGGAAGTTGAGATTTTTCAAATGTGACTTTCAACTGATTATCATACACTTCAACCATCATCATTGTATTCTATATATAATAACGTATCGAAATCTTCTGTTGAAAAAATAGAAGAGAGAGCTAGATTCAAGGATAAAAAAGATGACATAGTTTTATCTGTTTTGTTGTACGGTACTTTATATCCATTTTGTTCTAACAAACCTTGCTCATATATCATCAACCTTTTTTACGCTGAATCATTCAAATGTTCTTAAATTTCATCATAAACGAGTCTTATTATCTACCGTTCTATTCTGTTTGATAATTAGCTATTGAGGCATCTTGTATGAAGAATTGGAAAAAGAGGAATAGAGCACGGACGAACAAAAAATAGAAAAGTTATTAATTTGATAGCCATGCTATAAAGGAGGATTATTTAGAGGATTGTTTAGATGTTTGGTCAATATGTTTTTTTATTTTGCAGTTATTCGAGCTGATAATAATGTTATATACAATATCGTTATTACGTTCGGCCACTGCTATTTCCTAAAATTTTCTTTTTGCGATCTCACCTAAAATAAAAAAAGAAATTTCCCCTTTTATCCCCCTCATCTATGCTTATTTTAAAGACTTAATAAAAAAGAAGTAAACAATCCTTTTTGCTTTTGATTCTCTGTAAGTAATCTATAATGTATGTTATAGGGGTACTTATGACCATTTGAAAAGCGAAAAATTCACAGGGGCGGGTGAGCACTCCAACTCCCACACTCGGAGTTAAAATCCAGCTTCATTTTAATCCCCATAAGCTTTTCTTCCTCATTCCTTAAATAATCACCCAAAACTGCCTAAAGTATACGGTTTTTACACACGATAAAAACACCTCAATAAAGCACATTTCCAAATAACAAAACCATCTCACTTAACACCTGTTCTGTTAATTCAACAAATAAAAACCCCTTAATAGACGGTATTTTTTCGTCTATATAAGAAGTTTCAATTCACCAAAATTCATTTTATCATTCAAATGTGCTCTATTAACATATTATTGTGGATTCTCACTCTCCTCTATTTTTGATTGAAGATGCTCAAAGTTGTACAAATAATACATAAACAAAACCTAAAATAGCCGACGTTAATTCAATCATAAGAAAAATAACCTCGCTATGAATTCTCTATTTGTCAGCATAACCAGCCATATAAACCTCTTAAAACACTACCATCTTTCAAGCCCTTTATTAAATCTCTAATCAATATTAAAAACTCACTGTTATCATCAAAATGTCCTGCCGTTCAACCCAACATTTGTAGGTTTTTTCAACATTCCTTTATATACATAGTATATTAATATTTTAGAATACGGTAAACTATTGAAAGTAAAATAAAGAATTTTTGCATGTAAATCATATCCTTCGGTGAGTCGAAAAAGCATAAAAAAGCAGCTTCTTCTTTTCAGTACAAACCTCTTCGTTGCTAGAAATATCTTATGAATGCTTGACAATTACATGCGAAAAAATAAGGGAGAAATCAGTGACATGGGTCGAGTATTTAAAATTGGTTGTGTTGGGTTGATTGTAGTTGCTATAGTTGTTTGCATTTTAGTTGTTATTATTGGAGATGACAACACCCCAACTACCACAAATACCAACATCACACCAAGAATTGGAGACACAGTGATAAATGGAGGTTTGGAATTTACTATTTTAAGTATATCTACCCAATCCTCGTTTAAAAGCCTCGCGCTAGGCACTATGGTTAAACCTAGATTAGGTCAAAACTTCTTGGTATTAGATATCCAGATAAAAAACATTAGTGAACAAACAGTATACCCGTTGAACTCAGATATGACGGTACTAAAGGACAAATCTGGTAATGTATACCTCTCAAGTCAAGATATTTCGCTTGATAATGGAGAATCAATTTTTTTCAACCAGCAAATCCACCCTAATTCCATCATGAAGGGAAGAATTGCTTTTGATGTTCCTCCAGTCGCATCCGATACATTTACCTTAGAGGTAAAAGATTATCCTTATAATAATAGTAAACCAAAGAAAATCCTGTTAAAAAAATAAGCAGCGTTCAGTAAGACACAACTTATTTTTCAGAATACACTACATAGGAATAAAAAGTTATCAACCATTCTCACGCAAAAAAACGGCATTTAGTCTTTCCACTACCTATTGGTCTATCTGGAACAGTTAGAAGAGAACCGAACTTCCTAGTCTGTATTAATGGTAAGTGGGGAATTCTCGAAATCATAAGTGATTTCAGCCACCAGTCTTCCACTGCTGATGCAAATCGAACACGCTGGTTTCAAAACCATTTAGTACATATTCAAGAGTATGATGAGAAAGATTGCAAGTCAAATCCTAATAAAATTGTTAATGAATTTCTTAATTGGTTGTCAAGGTTAAAATAATTAGATAGTTAAAACAGTCTTTTATATTTTTCTGAACCACACTTTAATATTCTTAATTATCCTCTATAATAAAGTTAAGGAATATCAAAGCTAGGTCACTATCCTGATTGGGGAAATAAATGATTGAGGAACTTACCGTCTTTGAGGGTTGGTCTAAGAAAATGCTGGAGTCACTGACTGAGGCTGTCGTCTATCACATGGCATCCTCAGCAGATCTTGAACACTACACCCCTGAACTCTTGGAAATGCTTCTCTTTCAAATTGAGATGGACACACCAATGCCGCTCATCAGTCCGGGAGATCTCCTAATCACCTTTGACCATAAACCCACTTGGGTCGAATTGGAAGAGATGATCCGCGATGATCTAGTTGACTTTGGGCGTAATGTCCTTCAGTTCCTTTTCAAGGACTTTCTCGAAAAGAAGGGATTGCCGGATGAACTTGTTCTGGCAAAGTTGAAGAAGAAGCTACCAGTTCTCTTCGACAACTAAATATTCGGCAACACTTGATCCCAAGGTAACCTTCCTTCGATGATCCTTGGGTACGCTTCTGCGGACTTTGTATCGGCTGGATCTGGATTCATTCAATAGATCCAGCCGATCACCATTTCATCTCACTGGTAGAGTAGATAAAACTCCCTAGACGAGAGTTTTATCTTCGATCTTTTTATCTATATTTATGAGTACTTTCACACCCCCCTCCCCCTTAGACCCCCTCAGCGCCTGATTACAATTCCCTTTTCACGTTAGTCAGAATAGGTAGAATTTGGTGTATAATTAACATATAACAACTAACTTTTTTATGAGGGGAGGAAATCGTTTGGACATTACAAAGTTAAGAAAATCCCAACAAATTGAATTTATCAATGGAGATGGTTATTATGTGGGAGCTACATTAACTGGATTCCTTCATGGCCCTGATTTTGCTGATGAACTAACTAGACTCCTAGAGGAAAAACAGAGTGAAAACACATTCGCTGAAATACATCAAATTAAAAAATATTCAGATGAACATGGTTTCATAATTATCTTTAATTTATACAACTAACTGAAATTGGCAGTTTTTATCCTTTTAAAATTTTTTAAATGAGGTGTTAATAGTGATAGATGAAGATAAATTATTGGAATGGCTTGCGAATCAGATTAAGGATCAGGACGAAAAGGCAGCGGAATATTCCGAATCTGGTGACATGGATAGGTTTTTAACTTGTATTGGTGCTTCTAACGTATTATCTTTTCTTACTTATCAGATTATGATAGGTACTTTCAAAAAGTAAATATTAGGGGTCGATCTTGTGAAAGTTCTGGCTTGTAATTTGTAATCGTATCAGGCTATGACTTGACTTGTTCAAGTTTGGCAAGGTCTCGGAGTGTCCCTACCCCTGTGGGACGCACTCCCCATATCTTAATAATACAAGTCAATTAAGCCCCTCCTATTTCGTTCATCTAATAACAATCCAATAAATACATCACCTATACACAGTGTTAAAATTGTATAGGTGATTATTATGTACATTTCTCCCCTGTTACTCCACAGAACAGATAAACCATCCAACAACCATGATGATATATGTGAATTAAAAATAGATGGAATCAGACTTCTTCTCTCTACTGTCGATGGAAAAATCTGTGTTACGTATACTCAAGGTAAGCCTTGCTTTGAGTCAACCTCGAATGCTCTTTCTTTGTGTCTGTTAGGGAAGTGGTACCTCTTTCCACTTATTTGTGTTATCTGAATTTTGGTTGTTTATATCATTATACGTTAACTCATGGGAATACTTCCCCACAGTTACTAGCCAAGGACTGGTTTCATTTTGCTTTCTGACACGTACCTTATAAGTAACTTCTGTATCTGGTACATAAATGTAAAAATCTTTTTTCAACTTTTCTTGCTTACCATATTGAAGTACTAATACACTTTTGGGGACTACATTATTTAAATTTGTTTCCGAATGTTCAATCTCGAATCCAGTAAAATCTTTATATCGGTTATCTACCAATTTGCAGATGAACGTATTGAGGATGGAGTTAGAGAGATCAAGGAAGAACTTGGTATTGATGTTCCGTTTAAAAAACTACGATCATTGGGAATAAGACAGACTCCTCCAACTGCTATATCTATATAATTTGGTCTGTCAAAAGGATAAAGATCGGGTGATTTTTTCTGTAGTAACATTGTCCTGTTTTCGCTATTAATTACAATACAAGTGAAGACTCGATGCCATAAGCTTTCCTTGTGTGTTTCTTCTTTTGAAGCCTGTCCAACATGTTCGTATTGATCAGAAAAAATATCAATAATTTCGCTTCCCATGTTCCACATTAAACTCCTTGCGACTGTTTTTTTTGGATCAAATCTAAAATTTTTTATCCTCTTGAAATGACCCAAGGATCGCTAAGGGGAAGATTGAATCCAGTAACTGATTCAGAAAAATCCCTGAAAGCATCAGCATAAACTCCCTCATATGCTAATTCAGGATTTTTTTCTGTAACTCTGCCAATTCTTTAGCCCATTGGTCATAAGTAGAATCAGGTATTATTGAAGTGTTCATTCTGTAATACAGAAAAGAATGAATTAGGATTTGCCGACGGCGACGATTAATTAATTCCAGTACGGAATTATGCATTTAAATGTCCTCCAAATTAATAATCGTTCTTTCTAAGTTTATTTAAGTTCAAGTGAATAACCAGAGGATTTTTCGTGGAGTAAAACACGAATATCTGGATACCAAGGCATTAACCGTTCAGCTTCAGCAACATTCAACCATTTAATTTGTTTTATGCTTGAATCGTTGTTTTCTTCTTTTCCACCCACAATATTTGCACGAAATGTAAAAAACAAAACATGTTCTTCTTCTGTTATCTGCTCGTTTACATTTACCAAATCAGTTACTTCAATATCTAAGCCAGTCTCCTCTTTTGTTTCTCTTATTATTGCATGCACTAGAGATTCATTTTCCTCTCTTTTACCACCTGCTAGACTCCATGAATTCACATTTTCCACCATAAGAACCTTCTCTGTTTCCTGATCAAAAACAAGCGCATAAACAACATCTAATCGTCTTTTTTTCATTAGTTAGATCCTGCCTTTTCTAAAATACTCAATCCAATTTCATACTAATTGTTGAATTCTGATCGCAACAATCCATACACTACCGAATCACAATAAGTTCCATTTTGTACTGTAACTTTTCTTAAAACTCCTTCTTGAACAAATCCCAATCTTTTTGGTATAGCACGACTTTTCACGTTTGATGTCATAGGAGCGGTATTAAAAGAAGCAGGACAACCTCGTCTTAAAAGAAATTCACGAAAGAGTTTGCTCTAAGTTGGAAACGGATATTAAAATGGCTAATTTCCGAAATAATATTATAACTAGGCTGTAAAAAGCAATGAGAAAATATCCAGAGCAAGTCACGGATACTATCAATACAAATCCACTTGATAAAATGCTGATTTTATCAAGTAGCAAACCTGCTCTATTAAGCAGGTTTTGATTTTCTAATTAGTATTAAAATCGATTTATTTGGTCGTTTATTTCAAGGGGCTTATGTTGGATAAAATTCGAGCATAATAAATCAATATGAATTCTCTTTCTTATGTCTAATCCTTTGTTCTTCTATATTATGATAAGAATTAGTATAAATTTGATTATCAACATTTAATGAATCTGATATATTATGCCATTCGGCTTTCTTATCCAAATAGTGAAAATGGTATGTTATAAAACGATTATACTTTTCCCTAACTTCTTTAACGTAAATATAACCGGAGATAGGCTCACTAAGGGTAGTGGAAATTTCAAACATAAAAAGAGCTACATTTAATGGTTTCATGGATACAACAAAAGCATAAATCGGAATTTCAATAGAAAACACTTCACCGTAAGAAATAGTTTTCGGAGTAGAGGTGAGTATATCGTTTGAACTAATGTCTGTAGGTTTTGAGCCTGCGGATACATCAATGGTTAAAATTTCTACGTTATATATATGTACCTGAACCGCTTTGACATTAGTAAAATGAAGATATACTTTATCTATACGATTTTCTTTATTTACATTTACGCTAGTTTTCAATTTAGGCTTTAGTGCTTCTTTTTCTTTTCTTCTTGCTTCTTCTTCTTTTTTTCTTGCTTCTTCCATTTGCTCTATAGCTAGTTGAGTTTGTTGTAAACTAGCATCTGTTTGTTGCTGAGAATATTTTGTTTGTTTCCATAAAAACCACACTGTTATCAAAGTTACTATTCCGCTAAACCACTGACCTAACATTGCCCACAATTCAACGTTTACCCAACCATTTAATAAAATCCAAGTATGAATACTTTGAAACATTAACTCACACTCCATTTGAGTTTATAATATTGTCTGCTGGGTTTATCATTTATGTATATTTCAGTAATTCATGCTTTACACCATGTTTATTTTTAATTTTATATAAATTCATAATATCAAAAAAAGTTGTTGAAGCGAAATAATTAGAAGCTTAATAAACAAAAAGGAAAATTTGTACTTATGAAGAATCATTGTATCAATGGAGGTTTTTCTACATGGTATTTAAGAGAATTAACGACGATTTTGGAAACTTCGAAATAGATGACTTTGAAAAAGAACGCAGTCTTTCTATTCACATGAGCATGGTCGAGGATTTCAATAATGAACTGGATGAGGCATATAAAAGGGAGTGTAATGAAGAATATAGAAGAATGATTCAAGAGGAATTTGAGGAAGAGCAAGAAAACTTATATATGAATGATTATAAGGAGTATTCTTTTGATTCTATTCCTGAAAATGAAAAATCTCACTATATCTTTAATAAACAGAAAAACACAGTAATTAAGCTTTCAAATGAACTAATTGAAACTTTCGACAAAATAAAGCAAGATATATTTGTTTCTGATGTAGTTGCAATGATGCTGAACTACAAAAGACTGGCTGATCCGGAAAGTATTTAGTAGCATGCACTTTCTTGGCTACCAACCTCCCTTTTCAGATGAACAACTAAATTTACTAGAAGAGTACTCTGTCCAAGCGGATACGATCTAACTAATCGAATGTGGGCGCATGTTGAATTCGGAAAAAACTTGACATAATTGACCTCAATATCCAAAAAATAAAAAGCGAGAGAACTCCTCGCTTTATTCAATCAAATATTCGTTTACTTTTATCTGGAGGAAAAGAGAAAACATCATCAAATGGTTCAAATCCTTCAGGCTCCCAATTTTCTTCGGGATAACCATCTCTTCAAATAACTCTCTTAAATACCTTATAACCTCTTCCCATTTAGAAAACTCAATCGATTGATAAGACGCTTTCCCTTCACATGCAATCCATTTTTCATTGGGCAACTGAGTTGCAAACCATTCTGCATCTGTTGGTATAGTAAAAATGTAAAAAGAAGAATGATCTATTAACTTATTCCAATTATTGAAGCCTCGACTTTTGACTAAGCAGCCATTCAAAATTAAAGTCCCATTATTGGGACTTCTCATTTTCCTTTAATCTTCGGTAATTCGATATCAATCTTAATTCTTCTTGAGCCTTTCGTAAATTTTCTTCTTTACTAATATGGTATGTTAATGGTGGATTTCCTGGATAATAATTAATTTCGATCATATCATTTTCAAATTCAGGAATTGGCAGACTCCATAGTTCATACACTACCTCGACAATATCTTCGAAACTGCAAACAAATTCAAAACCACAATATCCAACACATATCCTAAACCATGTCAAAGAATTATCTGTTTCGCGATCTCGATAAAACCTAGCAGCTTTTTCAGGATAGCCAAGTACAAGACCTAGCTGATATTCAAACTCTGGTGTGCTACGATCAAGATCTTCAATACTTATTAGAAAATGATCTTTTATTTGCTGATTAAGAAAGTATATATGTTGACACGTTCTGCCTAAATCCATATGAAGGATGTGAGGATGTTTATTTAACTGGTCTTGTACATCCTTAGAAAATATTTCGTCAACGATACAAATAACAGCTGGTTTATATCCTTTTAGAAAAGAAGTCAATGGATTTAGTTCCTCTTCCAAAAAACATCTCCTCCTCTTTAAATCCATCATCATTTTTATTCATAATGTAATTCATCATTTCTATTATTTCTTTTGTGTCTACTTTTAGAGTTCTTGCCAAATCTCTGATTTGACACCATCTATTATGAGACTGGATAGATTCTGAAGATTCCACTTTACCAAAAATCATGTCTAAACCTTGTTCTTCCATGATTTGAACAATCATTTTTGATTTGTACACTCTGCCTCCCAAACAAAATCTACTACTTGCCATAGTAACCTCTTATATCTCTCTTGTTTTTCCAAATAATTGAGTAAATAACGAATAAAACTTTCTGTTCGTTTATCTAAATCTATAAGATAGGAATCGTCTAAATCATAAAACAACGAGTAATCTATTTGAATTAATTGAAACATGACAGTCGATTCCTGTGGACTATTATTATACGTTTATATAGATAAATCCTTTAAAATTGGAATCTGTCGGAAACTATTTTGAGAATAATTTCTTTAACAGCTTCATATAATACAGTTCGTCCATTACGCTTCCCAACATACAACAAACAGTTCTTGCCAACACTAAACCACTTTTAATCCTGCCGATGACATAAACATCTGATGGGTTATTTTTTTAGTGTAGACTGAAGGAAACAAAGAGTAATCATCCGATTACTCTTTACATATCAATTTAATCTGGGAAAGCTTGTTTCAATTTTTCCATTCTCAATTTTTTTAATGTTTCTCTTCGTTTTTCACCGCCACAAGCTTTACACCTTCCACCTTCTCGAAAGGTTCTCAATCTGGTATAGGAGATTCTTCCACATGAACATCTATACTTAAACCGATGTAATATTCCTTTGTACTCACTCAATAGCTCACAACCTGCCTGAGCTAGTTCTTTAGCGATCTCATTATGGGAATGTCTTGAATCTTCAATCCAACATTCTTTACACCGCTTCCCAGAATCAAATTGGTTCCATGAAGCAGACCATTTGTGTCCTCTTGGACATGTCAAAGGGACTTTCGTCCTATTATTAATATAATGGTCATCCTCTATTTTATATCCTTCTGATTCTAATGCTTGCTTAAATTTTTCATACATCTCTTCCCTATGTTGTTTTCTTGGTTTATTTTTTCTAATTGCTTTTTGTACTGATACTTGTTTGTCCACTCCAGCAAGATAACATTGTTTACATCGCTTCCCTTGACGAATATTATCCCATGTCGCCCACCATTCATGACCGTTTGGACAACTCATTTGGAGTTTTGTTCGATTGTTAACATAAACATCTGACTGAACAATATACCCTTCTTCTGATAGCAATTCTTTAATTTTAATTAACTGCTTCTCGCGAAAATTGTCATCATATTTCCCTGTTTTTTTTGGCATTGCATTTCCTCTCTTCTAACTTAACTACTATAGAGGGATTAATTAGTTTTTTATAATTGTTATGAAATAGTAGTATTATCATATCAAATTAATATAACCAGTAGTTCACTAAATATAAGGATTTTAAGGCTTTAGGGGTCTAGTACAGCTTATCATTTATTTGGTTCATTTACGAATTACCACTCCATCAGGAGTCTCTACAGGTGAACCTATGATAGTATTGACATCTACCATATCCCTGAGGTTTTCCATCGCTGTTTGCATTAAGCCTTGAATAGGATGTTCGTTTGACACTTTATATCCTCCTTCATGATCAAACTACCCTTATAATGAAATCAGACTTAGCATTTCCCAATGGCTAAAGAATATTCAGATGCAAATTAGTCATGAATTTTCATATTTATGGGTACAAAAATTTAATTCGAACGATTATAATTTGTTTATCAAATACATTACAATCAAGGGAGCAATGTAACAATGAAAATAAGATTTAGTTTTACGTTTCGAGAGCATAAAGTCACACAAAACATCGAAAGTTACAATATCCCATCAAGATTAAAAATCAAATGCATCAAAGTTTACTGAAATATTACTTTCTCATTCATATCTGGTAACCCGCTCAAGGGTAAGTTTATCAAATGGGTATATTTACTGCTTTGTACATAATTAAGTTGGAAAGCTTACTACTAACAGTTTCATGGAACTTTCTTAGTGTATAGCTAAAGGTTATATCTGCCAAACAGTCACGGGAATAAACCTTTTACAGTAAAAGAAGAACCGCTCGATCCTGGTTTAAACGTAAGCGTTTTGTTTTCGTCTTTCACTTTTAAATTCTTCAGGAGAAGAATGTTTTCGCATATTTACCTAGTAATTCAAAAAAACAAGTTCATCAGTTTTAAAAAATGCTTTTGGTCATCTTTGTAATATAATGGATGATTTTTTGATGAGAGCTGTGCTAAAACTCATTATATCTGCTTCCGTGGATTGGTGTTGATCGTACTTTCATCATAACCACGGTTTTATGATGTATTTTTCTGTTTAATTGCGAAGATTAACACAACAAACTCTAATAAAAATCTGATATTATATAGGTAAGGATGAACCATTGATTTGATGTAAGTATTTTAGACTATATATCCATTGAAACAGAAAGGAAAACATCTATGAAAACATTGACCATACTCTGTGAAGCTAATCCTAAAACTGATAAGGAACACTTCATCCAATTATATAAGGAAGCGTTTTTACCAGAATCTATTAAGATCAATGGGGTTGTGAAGATTCAATATTGTGAGGTTAATCCAGTAGAATCAGAGCTGTTCCAAGTTACTTTGGGAAATGATATTTTCTTTAGTATTACAGCTTATTTCCCAACTACTGAAGCTATCGAGGCTATGATAACTGACGAAAGGAGTAGTGAGTTGATTTCTGTATTTAACTCACTAGGGGTAAAATCTCACTGGTTTATAGGTGTTGAAGATACTGTAACCCGGTATCATTTCTAAATTAGAATAAGGGTGTGAAGAATATTTATCGACATATGGTTATTCCCACTCCAGAAATTATTAAAAAGCTTTACATTCCATTTGATTTTCAAGAATGTGAATTTGGAGTAGAAGCAGAAAAACACATGAATGATTGGGTAAGATATTTTGGTTTTTTTGATAATTTTGAAGATGAGCGGAAGTTTCAATCATATGGCTATAGTTGGTTAATGGTTTACGCCTATCCAAATGCTGGCAAGGAAGAGCAATTTATTGTTTCTGATTGGAATGCATGGCTTTTTTTACTTGATGATTTGAATGATACTTCAGAAATCGGACAAGACTATACGAAGCTTCGCCACCGCTTTGATTATTTATTGCAACTATTAATAGATCGAACCATACTATCGAGAGAAGCACAAGATCCTATCGCTGAATCAATGTGCGAACTTTGGAGTCGGATTTGTAAACATCAACCAGATATTCAATGGCAAGAACGATTTATAGATGGTATGAAGGGATATTTTGATGCTTGTGTCTGGGAATCCCGAAATCGCCAGTTTCATATTATCCCTTCCCAAGAAGATTATATACGCAATCGATATTATTCTGGTTGCGTATATCCTTCCATGGATTTAGGAGATATCACAGAAAAGATGAACGTCCCCAATGAAATCAAAAATCATCCTATTTTAAGTGAAATGACAGATTTAACTGTCATGCACATTACCCTCTGTAATGATCTCTTCTCACATGGTAAAGAGATCCTACAAGAAGAAGTTCATCACAACTTGGTTTTACAAATTGTTCAACAGAATCAAGTCACTGTTGAAGATGCTGTTAACCAAGTAATTGAACGGGTAAATAGAATGGTAGAACGGTTTTTGGTTTTAAAGCAAGAGATACCTATTCTTGGAACAAAGACGGATCAAGATGTAAATAAATATGTAGGACTTTTACAAACTTGGATTAGAGGACATGTCGACTGGGTGGGAAAAAAGTCTCAAAGATATATAATAACTCGCGGTGCTAGTTAAATTTCCTAAAAAAGTTCACATAATCATTGCACAACCACTTCATTTAGAATAAGTGATTTGCTTTGTCTGCCGTTTTTTCTCTTCCTTTCGTTACAATTCAGCCTAAATACTATGTTCGAACTTAGGAAGAGATTTTCTGTCCTCCACCCGTTATGCGGGTGGTTTTTTGTTGCGCACACTTGTCTGCATAACTGGATGAATCCATACTCAAAATCATATTACTATGAATATGCTAGCAGGTTCTTTTACATTACATATTATTCATTCTCTGTGTTGAAATGATATGCGATTTTTTATTACTTTTTTTTAATCTGAACCGCAAAAGCAAAAGAAAACGCACTGCAATTCCAAACGTAAACGAAAATTCAGCTTCAAATGATGTATTTAACATCGCCTGTTGAAAACAAGGAGTTACTTCTATTTGAGGTCTGCTATCCCATTGAATATAATGACTAATAAACCCGAGTACTGTTGTCTTTACTCCCCATATCACACCAGTTAATACACCAGCCTCTGCTGCATCTCCTGTCCCTACATTTGTCTCCCAATCCCATTTCGTACAATGGACACGACTCATAAAGCCCTTTACACTCTCTTGAAAATATCTAACTCGATGTAATAAATCTTCATAATTCTCATACCAGAGCTCAATTTTTTCTTTGTTGATGAATGTATCTTCTGCTTTTTTTTCTGTAGAGGTCTCTTTGTTACTTTCTACTTTCACACCCTTATCTATATTTTTGAAATCAAGTGTTGGAATAGATATACGATACCGAAGAAGCCCTCCCAGAGCCTTCACTTTAAGTTCCCCTTTATCTTGTTTATCTGTTCGCACGTAATAAATCTCAATTTTAATTTTAGAATAATAAACCAACAATCCTAATCCCAATACTAGTATCAGAATAAACATTACCATTTGTATCTCACACCAATTTTAAAATAAATAAAAAAAGATCCTATATCTAGGATCGGCAAAAATTGGCAGGAATATTCTTTCGTGACAAATCTATTTCTTACAAGCAAGTGGACAGTTTTTGCATTTGACATCCGATGCACTCGGCAACATAAAATATAAGCAACATTTATTGCGTACAGCACCTTCACAGAAATCTGCAAATGGATTTTCCGACAATTGAAATAAGCTGCCATCTGCTTCTTTCGTTAAATAAATAAAATTCTTATATGCCTCTGGTGTTTTAATCTTATTCAAACAGGTCCAAGCAATATAAATGTAGGTATTTTCCCATAGTAAATCCATTTTAATGCCCGTAAGTTTGGAAATAGAAGTCCATAATGGAACCAAGTGTTCAGCAAAATAATGCTGAATATAACGATCCAATTGTTTTTTGGAACAATGTTTTACCTGATATCTTAATGTACTTTCTTGGATAATAAGCTCTAACTCACTTGTCTGATAGTTGAATTCAATAAAATCCCGGTCTTTTTGAATCGAAGGAAATTCCCCACTTATTAACAATTGGTTAAGACTTAAAGAAAATAAATAAGAGCTATACCGTTTTGAAAATTGAGAAGCAGCTACAATGGTAGAAGGTGCCTTTAGGATAGAGGTTACTTCCATTAAAAATGTTTGAAGAACATCGAGTTTCCACAATTTATCTAGATGTATCGTTTTTGTTTGTTGTAAAGAGGCTAATGTCTCCATCATATCGATTCCCTTATAATTAATTGATAATGATATTTATTATCAATTGTAACGAGCAATATTCATTTCGTCAACATTTTCAAAAAAGAAAAAATTAGGCTATTTATCTGTGTATTATGTATGCTGAAAAATAAAAAAAAGACCCTTTTTCGGGTCATGGTTTTATGTATATTCATGCTGACTTTATTTTTAGATCCAGTATTTCTTTTTCTTGCTGAAGAGATCGTTTCGTTAATATATCCATCATCTCATCCTGTTTTGTTATCTTTTCCACAATTATTTCCATATTATGACCTAACTCGGAAGAAGACCCTTTAAGCATTATCATTTTTTCATCGAATGAACCGACCTTTGCATTTGTAGAACCAACAATCTGCAATAACTGTGTTATCATCTTCTCATTTCGCTCTTGGTTCTGTTTTAACTGAATGATATCTTCTTTTACTCCACAAATGGCCTCTTTCACTGCGCTTAATTCCTTCAAAATGATATCCTTATTGTTTACCATGGGAACCTCCTCGTATTCTCGCACCTGTTGTTTGATTATAGCGAAAACAAGAAACAATTTCCACTATTATTTGGTTATTTTTCCAAATTTTCGCCAGAAAACGCGTTCCCTTGACATAAATCAATTATTCTAAATTACTCTCTACTTCTGATTCTACTCCTAATCGATCATATAAATTTTTTCGATCTTCTTCCCATTCTTGCCAATGAAATATCGATTCTGGAGAAGGCAATTCATCAATTTTATTCAACCCAAAGTACTGTAAAAATTGGCGGCTTGTACCAAAGAGGATAGGTCTTCCTGGGCCTTCTGCTCTGCCAACTTGTCGAATTAACTCTTTTCTCTCCAATTGCTGAATGATACGATCGCTTTTAACGCCACGAATCTCTTCAATCTCAACACGAGTTACTGGTTGTCGATACGCGATGATAGCGAGCACTTCAATAGCTGCACGCGATAATCTTGCTCTAGTTGGGGCTTGCGCCATTTTTTGAATATAAGGTGTATGTTCTGGAAGAGTATTCATTTGGTAAGTTCCAGCGACTTGTGTCAGTTGTACCCCTCGATGGTCCAGTTTCCATTCCAATTGCATCTCATTTAACAGCAGTTGTATTTCTTGCTTTGGTAGTTCTGTAATTTGCGTTAGTTCTTTTATATTTACTCCATCTACACCAGCAGCAAAAATAATCCCTTCCAATATACTCTTCCATGCTTTTGCTTCCATCAAACATTCTCCTTTGTTTGATCTAGCCGAATACATATGTCCGAAAATAATTCTATTTGTATACAAGTTAGCGGTTTGGTTTTCATCAACTCTAAGATAGCGAGAAATGTAGTAATTAATCTTTCACGAGTAATACTATCTGCCTCTACTAATTTAGAAAACCAAAGTTCACCTTTATGTATTAACTCCTGATAAATTTGATCCATCCGATCACTTACTGATATTTCTTCTCTTGCCAATTTTGTTAAGGGCTGCTCAACCTCTTTTTGTTGTTCCAGTAAAGCGAATAATGCTTTCCATAAATCTTCAGGATCTAAACCTTGTAGTGGGTTTTGAGTAGGAGTATAAGGCGTTAAATCCATAGGCTGTCGAGAATAAACCCTATTTTGTTCAATCTCTCGCTCCTCTAGTTGATCCCCTAGTCGTTTAAATTGTTTATAGACTAATAAGCGTTCAATCAGCTCTTCCCTAGGATCTAACCATTCCTGTGTATCAGACTCTCGTTCTTCCTCTTTTAAAGTAGGAGGTAACAACATTCTACTTTTTAAAGATAATAGTGTGGCTGCCATCACCATAAACTCACTTGCGATTTCCATATTCCATGCTTTTGCATCATTCAAAACAGTAAGATATTGATCCGTAATGGTAGAAATAGACACCTCATAGATGTCTACTTCTGCTTTATCAATTAAATGTAGTAACAGATCAAAAGGACCTTCAAAAGCATCTAGTTTTATTTGTAGCGTTGTAATTTACATCACAGCCTTTATTGCCTTTTGTAAATTTGCCATCTCAATGGCATTCACTGCAATTTCATGTCCTTTATTTCCAGCTTTTGTCCCTGCACGTTCAATTGCCTGTTCGATATTATTTACTGTCAAAATCCCAAATAGAACTGGCAATTGGTACTTTGTGCTTGCAGCAGCAACCCCTTTGGCAACCTCTTTACATACATAATCATAATGAGTGGTTGCTCCACGAATTACTGTTCCAAGCGTGATCACAGCATCATAACGACCTGTTGCAGCTAGCTGTTCTGCGATCAGTGGGATTTCAAATGCACCTGGAACCCAAGCAATATCGATATGCTGTGAGTCAGCTCCATGTCGATAAAGTGCATCTTGTGCACCTGTGAGTAGTTTTTGCGTAATAAATTCATTAAAACGACTGACAACAACAGCAAACCGTAAACCTTCTGCTACTAGCTTTCCTTCTAATAAATTAGCCATATTTCTTCTACCTCTTTACGTTTTATAGATGAAGGAGATGTCCAAGTTTTTCTTTCTTGGTCTCCATATATCTTTTGTTATGTTCTCCTGTTGGAAGCTGGATAGGTACTGTTTCCACTATTTCAATACCATGTTCATCCAATCCTTTGATTTTCCTTGGATTATTGGTAATTAATTTGATTTTTGTCGCTTTCAAATCTTTAAGCATCTGCGCACATAAATCATATGTCCTTAAATCATCAGCAAATCCCAAGCGTAGATTTGCCTCTACTGTGTCATATCCTTCTTCTTGTAGTTTATAAGCCAGTAGCTTGTTAAGAAGACCAATTCCTCTTCCCTCTTGTCTCATATAGAGAACAATTCCTGAACCTGTTTCTTCAATTTGATGCAGAGCTGCATGAAGTTGTGGACCACAATCGCATCTTCTAGAACCAAATACATCACCAGTTAAACACTCTGAGTGAATCCGAACCAAAATAGGCTCATCTGGATTAATTTCGCCTTTTACAATGGCAACATGCTCTTTATTATCGACTGTATTCGAATAACCTACCATCTTAAAATCTCCATAATCGGTGGGCAGTTGAATAGAGACAACGCGTTCTACTAGTGGTTCAGCCGCACGGCGATATTGGATCAAATCTTGAATGGAGATCATTTTTAATTGATGCTTTTGAGAGAAAGTAGCGAGCTGTGGTAATCTTGCCATGCTACCATCTTCATTCAATACTTCACAGATCACTCCTGCCGGTGTACCTCCTGCCAATCTAGCTAAATCCAATGCAGCTTCTGTGTGACCTGCGCGTCCCAATACACCTTCAGGGTTAGCAATCAATGGGAAAATATGACCAGGTCTACGAAAATGAAATGCTTTCTTTGTGGGATCACACAACGCACGAATGGTGGTTGCTCGTTCTGCAGCTGAAATACCTGTTGTCACTTCATCCGCATCTACTGATACAGTAAATGCTGTTCCATGTCGCTCTGTATTTGATGTAACCATTGGTGTCAGCTCTAATTCGTCTGCTCTTTCTTTGGAAATCGAAGCACAGACCAATCCTCGTCCATGAGTCACCATAAAATTGATGATCTCAGGTGTAACTTTATCAGCAAGACATATCAGGTCTCCTTCATTTTCACGATCTTGTGCATCTACTACAATCACCATGCGTCCAGCTCGTAAATCTTCAAGTGCTTCTTCTACAGTATGAAACATCTCTCTACTCCTTCCAGATTAAAAGCCGTACTTTGCTAGTTTTTCTTTATCTAATACTTGTTCTTTTTCTTCAGTTCTTCTCCATTTAAATAAATACTTTCCAATAATATCGCATTCTATATTTACTAATTCTCCAACTTGGAGCACTTTAAATTGAGTTTGATTAAGGGTGTGGGGAATGAGAGATACAGCAAATGTATCTTGGATAACTTCTGTTAAGGTTAGACTTACCCCATTAATGGCAATAGAACCAGTTTCAACTAATAGTGCAGCAACTTCTGGAGTGGATTGGAATTGAAAATATGTAGCACTTCCATTATCTAACCGTTCCAGTACCGTTGCCACTCCATCTACATGGCCCTGCACAATATGTCCTCCTAATCGATCTGAAGCCTTCATTGCACGTTCTAAATTCACTACAGTAGATGAACGATAGTTTGCCAAGCCACTTTTCCGAACTGTTTCCGCCATTATATCTGCAACAAAAAATCCTTGTCCCATCTCTGTTACAGTCAGACAAACACCGTTCACAGCAATACTGTCTCCTATGTTGGTGTTTTCTAGGACTCTAGAGCAAGAAATAGTTAACTCCATTCCGTCCCCACTCTGCAAAATCTGTACAACACGACCAACTTCCTCAATAAGTCCTGTAAAAATAATGCTTTCCTCCTTAAGCAGTGGGGTAACCGATGATGCATAAATCCTCGCCATACTGCTTCCAAGATACTTGGTGGAGTGGTATTGCCTCTGCCATTTTATCTGGTCCCTCTCCTCCTATAGAGCTAGGACTTTTTACACCTCCCAACAATTTCGGAGCAAGAAAAGTAATAAATTTATTTACATGATTCCCTCTTAACATGGCAGCATTTACTTCACTTCCACCCTCTACCAACAAGGATAGTATTCCTTTACTTCCAAGTATCTTTAACATCTGTTCTATACTTACTCTTGAATCAGAACCAGTTGAAAATACTTGAACACCAGCTTCTTGAAAAGCAGCCTCTTTAAAAGGATCTTTGGCATCCGTCGTAAAAATCCAGGTAGGAGCTTTCGTCGTGTTTAATATTTTTGCCGTAAGTGGTATTCGTAAAGTGCTGTCTAAAATAATGCGAACTGGATGGATACCATTTCCTTCCGGCAGTCGAGTCGTCAGCTCTGGATCATCTGCGATTACTGTGTTTGCCCCCACTAAAATTGCATCTTGCTCGTGGCGAAGTTGATGTACAATTGCTCTCGATTCTACACCAGTAATCCATCTACTATCACCGTTTTTGGTAGCAATTTTTCCATCTAACGTCGTTGCCGTCTTTAGTGTAACAAAAGGTTTTCCTGTTTTTCTATGATGAAAATAAGCTTCATTCAACTGTAAACATTCTTGTTTGTTTACTCCTTCTAAAACTTCAATTCCTGCTTCTTTTAATCTAGCAATTCCTTTTCCTGCCACTAATGAATCTGGATCACCAGAACCTATGACTACACGTTTTACACCACATTCAATAATCTTCTCCGTACAGGGCGGTGTACGTCCAAAGTGATTGCAAGGCTCAAGGGTTACGTATATCGTACTTCCTTTCGCTTCATCTGCCGCCATATGTAGTGCATGTACTTCTGCATGAGGAGTTCCTGCTTTTAGATGGGCACCTGTTCCAAGTAAACGGTTATCTTTTACTACAACTGCACCTACCATAGGATTTGGTGAAGTTTGTCCAGTCGTTGCTTTTGCTAATTGAATAGCCAAATTCATCCAGTGTTCATGAATTCCCACCTGATACCTCCTAATTTACGACTTATACAAAAAAACGACCAAACTAGTGTTTTGGTCGAGGTTTAACTTGCATGCCGAATGAACCTTTATGTTTGTTCAAACAAAAAAGGTTCGTTCTATCCCTCTCCCATCCAGACTATACTGTCGGCTTTGGATTTTCACCAAATCCACCGCAGAATACGAAACGATTCTGCGGGTCACGGGCTTAGGCCTCATGGCACCTCACCGCCGGTTGGGAATTTCACCCTACCCCGAAGGACACTATATATATCTTATATTCGAAATTATTGACATCGTAACACAAACATATCGTACTAATCAATAGTTAGTCGCTAACCCCAATTTTTCGATGTCGCCATATACAATAGGACTGTGAAAAATAGAGAAATAATGGTAGTATGCAGCAACGCTGCAAGTAATTGTCCACCACTTAAAACCACAATAATACCTGATACTGCTTGTAGTGTTATCAAAATAAAGCCTAACGAAGCTATCTTCTTGAGTTGTATTCTATCTTGGTATTTTACCAAAATGACAAAAAGTAATACCAACATCAAAATCCACAATGAAAATGCTGCATACCGATGGAGTACTTGAATACCAGCTGGTGTAGAAAGACTGGGCAACAACTGAGGTCCACATAAAGGAACATTGTACCCGCAAGCCATTGTAGCATCTGCATGACGCACTAGAGCACCAGAATATACGACGATATACGTATAGATGACATACAGCCAAAGAAATATGCTGAACTTCTTCCCTACAGGAAAACGAGTAGGTTGATTCTCTTTCATCAGTCGAGTTAGTTCAATATTGAGCAATACAACACTAGCAAAAGAAACCAAAGAAAACCCAAAATGAAGTGCTAGAGCTGCATTTCTTTCGAATTCTCCTTGAAAAACAACGGTAAGTGCTCCAAGAGCTCCTTGCAACACTACAAAAAACAAACTATAAAATGCTAACCAACGAATTCTTTTCTCTTTCCAGAAGGAAATCCAGCACCAGATTGTAAGAAATAAAATAAGGAAACCAACCCCTCCAGAAACAATCCGATGACTATATTCGATGACAGTAGCAACAGATACATTACTTGGTATGAGTTGTCCTTGGCAAACCGGCCAACTATTTCCACAGCCTTGTCCAGATTCGGTAATGGTAACGATGGAACCATGGATGAGCATAAGATAAGCCCCAAATACTGTTAGCCAAGTGAGAACACGTAAATATCGATATTGTTTATGCACGTGAATAGACCCTCCCTATCCAATTACACATTGTAACACAGATAAGACCTATTCTTAGAATAGACATAAAAATGTCAAAATCACAGAAAGGTAAATATTCATAAAAAAAGCACTCCGATTGAGTGCTTAAATTTTAGGTGGCGGGAATATTCATACAGGCTTCACGGTTTGTTTTAAAAGTCTTGACGGAATTTTGTCTTTTTTGACAATATCTTCATATGTTTCGCGTTCCACGATGACTTCAGCTCGGCCATTTTGCACTAATACAACAGCCGGTTTAGGCAGACGATTGTAATTGCTAGCCATGGAATAATTATAGGCACCAGTGCAACTAACAGCTAATATATCTCCTTTTTTTACAGGTGGAAGATGAACATCCCAAATCAACATATCCCCAGATTCACAGCACTTTCCAGCTATGGAAACCAATTCAGTTGCTTCTTCATTTGCTCGATTGGCCAGCATTGCTTCATATTTTGCATCGTATAGTGCCGGTCTTGGATTGTCAGCTATTCCACCGTCTACTGCTACATACTTACGAATACCTGGAATCTCTTTCATCGTTCCGACAGTATAGAGTGTTGTGCCTGATTCTCCAATGATCCATCTACCTGGCTCTAACCAGATTTCAGGGCACCTTTCTGGAAATGCTTTTTCGATAATAGCTGTTATTCCTTGAATTATTTCTTCGATCGACCTTGGCGTATCTTGTTCTGTATAACGAATCCCAAAACCACCACCAATATTTAGTACGGCAGGAAAGAAAGCATACTCTCTATGACAGTCATGGATTAGCTCTACTAAACGATTGATAGCAACTGCAAAAGCATCTGCGTCAAAAATTTGTGAACCTATATGTGAGTGAAATCCTTTTAATAATAAGGATGAACTTCCTAATACGTATCGTACAGCTTGATCTGCTTGCCCACTTGATAAATCAAATCCAAATTTTGAATCTTCTTGTCCAGTTTGCACAAAATTGTGTGTATGTGCTTCTACTCCAGGAGTGATCCGAAACAAAATCGGAACAATTTTCCCCATTTCACTTGCTAAATCCTCTAACATGGTCAATTCTACCATATTATCCACTACGATATACTTTACTCCGTGATTTATCGCTTCTCTCAATTCCTCTATAGACTTATTATTTCCATGAAAATAAATACGATCTGCTGGGAACTCTGCTTGAATTGCTGTATACAATTCCCCTCCAGATACAACATCCAATAAATAACCTTCTTCTTCTACTATTCGACACATAGCAAGCGTATTAAAGGCTTTACTTGCATACGCAACATGATAAGGAATGGATGTCTGTTCACAAGCTGATTTTAGCCGTCTCATTTGATTACGAATATTCGTTTCATCCATCACATACAGCGGAGAACCAAACTGTTTCACTAGTTGTGTTGTATCGCATGATCCGATTTCTAGATTGCCATCATGATTGATTTTTGCAGTCCCATGTAAATACATTTCGCCTTATTCCCCTTTGTGCCAATAATACTCTACTATACGCTAGTCTGTTAGAGGATAAAAGCATTATTTTCACTCATTTTGATAATGAATATTTAAGATGAGCTGTATAGCTTTGGTTGTTATGGGGGAACCGATGGACATAGTATCTCGATGGTGCATCTTACCGATATCTCCTATACCAATAATGACGGGAATAAATAACTGATTTAATATTTCTACCGTGTCTCCATATATTCTTGCTGTGCGTTGTTGTTGAAGATAACCAAATTTATTCACACCTGTACTTACTACATTTCCATAACAATCCAATGACATATGTACGGGTGTTCCTCGACTTCTCATACAATTAGATGCAACTACAATCGCTCCTAGCACCTCTATATCTGGATGAGTCGCAACATTATACATACTGTTCTCTCCAGCACCAATCTTGCTCGATCCACAATCATCAAACATCACAAGCACTGGATCATAAGGTGCTTGCTGGATAAAAGAGACCAATTCATCCCCAGTAAGCGGTGAAGGATTTCCAGCAGATAAGGAGATACACCGTCCTCCAATGTTTCTTGCTGCCTGCTCCAAACTATCTTTTGCTATTTGATCTCCATCGGTGACTAATATCACTTGTCGCTTAGCCATGATTTATCCTTTTGGTTTAAAAATAAACGCAGTTAAAAGACCAAAGATGATTGCGGCTGATATTCCGGCGCTTGTAATTTGAAAAATACCCGAAAGCACTCCGATTAAACCTTCTTCCTCTACTGCTTGCAAGGCTCCATGTACCAAAGAATTACCAAAGTTTACAATCGGAACAGTAGCCCCAGCACCAGCAAAGGAAATTAACGGGTCATAGAGTCCTATCCCATCCAGAACTGCTCCTGCAACTACTAAAATACTCAAAACATGTGCAGGGGTAAGTGGAGTTAAATCCATCATTAATTGTCCAATAACACAAATGAGTCCTCCGACAATAAAAGCACTAAGAAATGATCCCAATGACAAACCCCACCTTATCATGTGATATATGAAAGGTAGTATGTCCAAAAGCTTAGTCAAGATACAATTGGGGGTTTTGTATAAATAACTACAACTTCCTAATACTATATTTAATTCATTTTGAAGTTTAAACGAGGTCTTATGATGGAAACAAATCCAAATAACACACAGGACAACAAACAAAACAGCAATCCTATCTCCAGTGACATCATGGTGAATATAGATTACATATCCAATAGATTCTCTCATAGCCCTGATTTAATGATTCGTTCATTCCAAACAAAAGGCGGAGAAAATGTTGCGTTATTATTTTTTAGTTGTCTTATCGATAAAGTTTCCATAAATGAAAATATATTACGACCCTTAATGTTCCATTTGGACAATATCAGCGATATATTTCAACCTGAAATACCACTTCCCGTTGGGAGTGTTCAAAAGTTAAGTTCTTGGGTTGACATTGAAAAAGCTATGTTCCGAGGAGAGTCAGTCCTCTTTATCGATAGCATCTCCCATGCACTGGCATTTTGCACTCAAGGATGGCCACAACGTGCTATTACAGAACCACAAATAGAATCCTCTCTAAAAGGCGGACATCAAGGATTTGTAGAATCGCTAGAAATAAATCTTGCGTTAGTTCGAAGATACATAACAGATGATAACTTAGTGGTGAAAGAACATTCCGTAGGAAAACGTGCTCCTGCCAAAGTGTTCATCCTATATATAGAAGACGTAGTTAATCCAGATTATGTACAAGAGGTGACAAATCGCATTCAAAATATAAAAAAAGATGCGGTATTAGATTTAGGTGAGCTAGAAGAAATGATCGAAGATGTACCACTTACTGTCTTCCCTCAATTTTTGATTTCAGAACGACCAGATAATATTGCTTCCAATCTCTTACAAGGGCGAGTAGCAGTTCTAATGGATCACTCCCCTAACGCTATCGTTGCCCCTATGACATTGGCTGCATTCTTTCAAAGTCAAGACGACTACAGCTCTCGATGGATAGTCGCTTCTTTTATACGATTGTTGCGATTGGGTGCATTTTTTTTAGCCATCATATTGCCAGCCCTGTACATTGCCGTTATTTCTTTTCACTATGAAGTAATCCCCCTAGATTTAATGTTATCAATAGGTGAATCTCGTTCTAAAGTCCCATTCCCACCGATATTAGAAGCGATTTTAATGGAAATCGCGATTGAAATGCTCCGCGAAGCAGGATTACGTCTACCAAGTCCAATCGGGCAGACAGTAGGGGTTGTTGGAGGGATTGTAATTGGAGAAGCTGCAGTCCAAGCAGGGATTGTGAGCAATATCATGGTCATTGTTGTATCCGTTACTGCTATCGCTGGATTTATTATCCCAAACTATGACATGTCAAGCGCTGTCCGATTAATCCGTTTTCCCATTATGTTCATATCTGCTCTATTTGGAATCGTCGGATTATCAGTAGGATTAATGGTACTATTCGCTCATCTCATTGCACTCAAATCACTTGGTGTTCCTTTTGGAAGTCCCATTTCACCCATTCATTTAAGGGATTGGAAAGATGTTTTTGTACGCGTTCCGCTAAAATGGATGAAACAAAGACCTTTCTCCGTTAACCCACAGCAATCTAGACGTCTTGGAGAGGAAAAAGAATAACATGCAAAAGAAAACTCCATTATCTTTTGGTCAATTTATCTTCGTTATTTATAAAACACAGATTGGAGTAGGTGTGTTAACTCTTCCTCACGATCTGTTTCTCTCTAGTGGAATGGATGGATGGATTGCGGTTATCTTTGGGTGGATCATTAGCATCATTATCGGATTCCTTATTATTAACACCTTGGAAAAACACCCGGATGAAACGCTTTATGATTTACTTCCAAAGTATTTTGGTAAATGGCTCGGAAAAGGGATGCTTTTTTGCTGGATAATGTACACATTGTATGCTGCAAGTTATGTGTTTATGTACACCATTTATCTCATTAAAGTCTGGGTTTTGCCCAATACTGATCCGATCCTACTTGGGTTACTTTTTATTGTTCCGATTTTCCAAATAACCGTACGTGGTCTACCAATGATCAATCGATATGCAGAATTCACTTTTCTTATTACGATATGGATGTATCCCGTCATCTTAATTACAGCCCGTTATGGAATGTGGTTTAACTTACTTCCTATCATAAAAGATGGTTGGATGCCCATTTTTAAGTCTACTCCTACAACAGCACTTTCCTTTTTGGGATTTGAACTCCTCTATCTTATATATCCCCATCTGAAAAATAAAAAACAAGCCTATAAAGGCATGTTTATAGCGAATACCATGACAGCTATTGTGTTATTACTCGTCACCATTTTAAGTTATGTACGCTTAAGTGAAGCAGAACTTTCTTATGCTATCTGGCCAACATTAGACCTTATCAAATTAATTCGTTTTCCTTTTTTAGAACGCTTGGAAATTGTCTTCATTTCCGCTTATATCATTATCTTATTAATGACGATTATCCCATACCTTTACATGGCTTTATCTGGAACTTCTCAACTCTTCCAGCGATCGTCATTAAAAAAAACATCTCTTATAGCCGTATTATTACTTTGGATTATCATTCTTTATTTTCCGATTATCGGATTTCAACCTATCATCTACTTTAAAAAATGGTTCGCTAATTTAGGTATGATTTTTGCCTTCGCATTTCCTGTCCTGCTTTGGTTATATAGCAAAGTATTTTTGGCTTTACGAAAGGGGCAGATAAAAGGATGAAAATCAAATGGATTACAGTCATCTTTTTTTGTTTGTGCTTGCTCATAAGTGGTTGTGGCGATCAGATGTATCTAGAAAGATCGGATATTATCCTTTTACTTGGTATTGATTTGAATGATAAAAATGAACTGATATTTTATGCAGATACTCCTGTTTTCAGTACGGATGCCAAAAAAAAAGATCGTCAGATGAAGGTAAAAGCAAAAAGTTTACGTGAAGCTAGGTATCAGTTTGATTCCTTGAGTCCAGGAGAAATCGTCAAAGGAAAAATTCAAACTATCTTACTTGGAAAAAAGCTTTTACAAAACAAAGCAGTTTTACCTTTCATAGATGTTATATTACGCGATCCGAAAGATGATCTAAATAGCAAAGTTGTTATGGTAGATGGGTCTATAGATGATATTTTTAACGCAAATATGAGCGATAAAGGCCGTCTTGCTGTTGTGATAAGAAATATGGTAGACACCTCTTTTAGTAGTGGGGTAATTGCCAATCCAAATTTACAACAGTACGTTGCCCAGCAGTTAGATACAAGATTTACACCCATGATACCTGCGATAAAAGTAATCAAGAACGAGCCCAAAATTACAGGTATGGCATTACTATCTCATAAAGGTTTTTATGTAATGACATTGAATTTGTCTGATAGCCCATTAGTATTAAGTATACAAAAATTCTTTACCGAAAGAATTCCCTTGAATATACAGATTACATCTGACAAAATTCATGCAAAAAAAGAACTTAAACTTATCAGTATACAGATTAAAGAAATCAGACGAAAAGTAAACACAAAATTTGTGAATGGACATTTTGAATTTGATGTTCAGTTAACGTTGTATGCAGACCTGATAGAAAGAATGTTCTTTTTAGATGCAGAAAAACATGCTGCACTTCTAAAAAAAGTCATTGAGGAACAATTGGATAAAGAATTTAACAACCTGATACAAAAAATACAACAAAAGAAGATTGATCCTATTGGTTTTGGTGTTTATGCAAAAGCAATGCAATATGATCAATGGAAAAAAATCAAAGGTGAATGGTTTGACGAAAACGCCAAAGCAAAAATAAAAATCCGAACCAATTTAATCTTAATTAACACAGGTGTCAGCCATTAAAATAGGGTGGAACAAGCGTACAATCTGGTATATCTGCTTGATTTGGAACATAACAAGATAATTTCTTTAAGAAGTAACACGTTTCAGGAAGATGGTGCTCCAAAAACCGGTAAGTCAATCTATTTAACAATTGATTATCTTTATATTCCTGCAAAATACGGATGACCAATTGGTTGAACTCGTTTACAGCTACGATTACTTGATGGACAAATTTCTCCTGTTGGGGTACGTCCTCATGTGTAAAATGTTCCATTTGTGCTAATGCACGATTGTGAAATAAATAGGATAAAAATTGTCTGGCTAACACTTGTGATTTGGCAATGATCTCCCCTTCCAGTGGATCTAGTCCGTTAGCTACTAGCTCAGCATGTCCCGCCTGATCTTCTAGCCACAAATCAAGTAGTTGAACAAGAGACAAGGGAGGGGCTTCTTTGCCACATGACAAATAACCTAAAATTCGAAGGTACTCCTGATTTTCCAATAAAGTTCCAGTTAAAAAAGAAGGAGTTAAATTAAGGTTTACCTTATTTCTTAATCTTAAATATTGCAAATTAGACTCTAAAGTAAAATACCCATATGCTACAGGATGAACTTCTCTGGCAAAATGAATCAATTCCGGTGAAGAAACTTCTAGATAAGGATCAATTTGTGTTAGCCTTTTTCTCAAATATCTAAATTGATCAATGTACTGATTTGCAGTCCTTACGTACTCTTTTTCTGTTGGGGATAAATAATCTCTAACAAAATGAGCGTGATCATCTAATATTTTTAACCAGAATTGATGCTCTTCCCACGGAGAAATATAACACTTATCCATCTATTTTTCCCCCTCTTCTTATTCGTATCATTTTATTAGATGGGTTATGGCTTTATCCCCTTTTATAGAAAAAAGAAGACCTTACAGGGGTCTTCTTTTCTTACAAAAGATGTGATTTCATTTGCGATATTATTTTCTTCTCCAACCTTGATACTTGGACTTGAGATATCCCTAACCTTTTCGCCACATCAGATTGAGTCTGATCTTTGTAATAACGCAGATACACAATCAATTTTTCTCGCTCTGTTAAATGCTCAATCGCTTCCTTTAAAGCTAATTTATCAAACCAAGTTATATCAGATTCATCTGCAATTTGATCCATGAGCGTAATCGGATCACCATCATTTTCATATACCGTCTCATGTATAGAAGTAGGCGCTCTATTTGCTTCTTGAGCAAATACGATCTCTTCTGGTGTCAGCTCTAATTCATCTGCAACTTCTTTTAGTGTAGGAATTCTATTTAATTTTTTGCTGAGCTCGTCTTTCTTTTTCCTAACTTTGGTAGCTATTTCTTTTAGTGATCTACTCACTTTTACCATTCCATCATCACGCAAAAAACGCTGAATTTCCCCAATGATCATTGGAACTGCATAAGTAGAAAATTTGACATCGTAGGATAAATCAAATTTATCAATTGCTTTGAGTAATCCAATTGACCCGATTTGAAACAAATCCTCTGCATCATAACCTCGACCTAAAAATCGTTGCACAACAGACCAAACCAATCGAATGTTGTGTTTTATTAAATGATCTCTAGCGGAATTGTCTCCACTCTGGCTTTCTTGAATCAGTTGCTTTACCTCTTTGTCTGGTAAGTACCGGTGCCTTGTATTCCTTACATCAGCTTCCATTTTACCATCCCTCAATTCGCCATCGTTTGAGGATGATTTTTCAACTGCTTCACAAGATAAACGGTTGTTCCTTGACCTGGATTTGAACGAATCGCGACCTCATCCATGAAATTCTCCATGATGGTGAACCCCATACCTGATCTTTCAAGTTCCGGCTTTGAGGTATAGAGCGGCTGACGGGCCTGCCCTATATCATCAATTCCAACCCCTTTGTCAGTGATTTGAATCGAAATTTTGGTACCTTGAATTTCAGCACGAATATATACCTGTTCTTCAGGATGTTCTTCATATCCATGAATGATTGCATTGGTTACTGCTTCAGAAACTACCGTTTTAATATCATTCAGCTCATCTAAACTCGGGTCTAATTGAGATACAAAAGCTGCAACGGCAATTCGTGCGAAAGACTCATTCTCCGAAAGACTAGAAAAGGTAAGTTCCATTACATTTCGATAAGCATTACTCATGAGGCCACCTCACATGCATAAACAGCACTACGCTCATCTTGATAAGTAGGCAAAATTTGAAATAATCCTGACATCTCCATCAATTTAAAAATAGATGTTGAAACAGAACAGAGATACATTTTTCCGCCCTTGCTGGTCATTTGTTTATATCTACCTAAAATCATCCCTAAACCTGAACTATCCATAAATTGAAGGTTCTCAAGATTCAAAATAAGATGAGTATGGATATCCTTCACCAACTCTGCTTCTATTTTTCTTCGTACATCTGAGGCAGTATGATGATCCAAATCTCCATTCAGTCTAACAATAAGCACTCGATGATTGGAAGTTATATTTACAGATAACGACAAACCTAGCACGCTCCTCTCCATCCTTTAACGAATACATTCTCTCTATTCCCTTATATTTCCTGCTAACAAAAACCCGATGTGCAGCTCTCCTTATACAAAAAGTACCCTATCGAGTAGGATTTTTTTACGGGTCTACACAATAGGGTACTCTTTATAAAATTGTCTAAAATAATGTATCTTCTAACACTCGTTTGACAGAAGACCAAAAACTAGCTCTTCCGATATCACTCGAACTTATCAATTCAAGTGAGGCAACTCTTCTTCCCTCTTTATGAAACTCCACCGTTCCTAAAACTTGTCCCTTTTTGATAGGGACTTGTAAGGTGCGCCATTTAATAACTTTGCGTATACCGTTTGGATTTTCTCCTCTTTTTAACATCATACTAATTGGATGACGAGCACGAATGGAGATATACTCCGGATCTCCTTTTTCTATCCGTAGTTTCGCAATTACTTGACCTTTTTTGTAGAATACCTGATTGGTGAACTGAGCGAATGCATAGTCAAGCATTTGAGATATTTCTGCATTTCTTGTTTTTACATCTGGTTCACCCATGACAACCGCTATAACCCGAAAGTTTTCTCGTTTTGCAGTAGCAGTGAGACAAAAACGTGCTTCACCCGTAAAACCTGTCTTAAGACCATCGAGACCCGGATAAAAGCGAACCAATTTATTAGTATTTACTAACCAAAATGGTTTTTTACTTCCTTTACGTAAGTAATCTTGGTATAGACCTGTAAACTTCGTAATTTCCGGATGTTTCAACAACTCACGGGACATAAGTGCAATATCATGCGCAGAAGAATAATGATCTGCTATTGGCAGTCCATTAGAGTTTTGGAATTTCGTATCATTCATCCCTATTTCCTTCGCCCGGGCATTCATCATTTGGGCAAAACGTTGTTCCGTTCCACCTAATTTTTCCGCCATAGCCGCAGAAGCATCATTTGCAGAACCTACTGCGATCCCCTTCAGCATATCACGAACACTCATTTGTTCTCCAGGTTCCAAAAATATTTGTGAACCACCTTTAGAAGCTGCATTTTCGCTCACACTAACTTGATCCGTCCACTTCAATTGTCCTCGTTCGATGGTTTCCATGATCAATAGCATGGTCATTACTTTGGTAATACTAGCCGGTGGTAATTTATCGTGTCCGTTTTTCTCAAAGATGATAGCACCTGTATCAGCATCCAAAAGTACCGCTGATCGAGCGTTTGGTGCTAAATCAGATGAATTGTCTGGACCTGCAAAAGCGAGCGCAGGAATACCTGCCAAACCCAAACAAAAAACAGAAAAAAGAATGCTAAATCTTTTCCACATTTATCTTCATTCCTCCTATCGTACGACCATAGTGTGCGCAGCAGACAGGAAGAATATTCTTGTACAAAATGTCACCGTGCAAAACATATCAAATCATTTTCCTTTATCATCCAGCCAGAATGAAATAGCGGATATAAGGAAAACAACTTATGGTATAATAACAAGGTTTGGAAATCTTATTATCAAGAGGTTACTGACATGATCATCCAATTCATTCGATTTCGGTAATGTAGGTACAGAAAATGAATACTCACTCCTTTTTTATTTATAATGGAGTGGGTTTGTTTCTCTGTGCCTTTTTTCATTCACCGATACTGATTATGAATGGATGAGGTGTTTCTTTATGTCTACAGACAAAAAAAAGACTTTACAAGCAAAGCTTTTTTTAGGAAATCAAAGTATTTTTAAATGCCCACTATGCTCCCAACCAATGAAAATGGTTTACAATAAAAGCTTGGTATGTTCCAAAAATCATTGTTTTGATTTATCCAAAAGGGGATATGTGAACTTTTTAAACCATTCTCAAAAAACAAAATACGAAAAAACTTTGTTTGAATCTCGGAGAATGATTTGGAAAGGTGGGTTTTTTGAACCATTAATTGAGGAAATTAGTGTAAAGATCAAAAATGAACCTTTCAAAAATGAGCGAATGACTATTTTAGATGCAGGCTGTGGGGAAGGATCTGCATTATCCAGTCTACGAGAAAAAACCTTGGCTCAGACCACAAACGATTTTTTGGGGATAGGCATAGATATTTCCAAAGCAGGTATTGATCTAGCTTCACGAGATTACACAAATCTAATCTGGTGTGTTGCTGATATTGCTAATTCTCCATTTGGTGAAGATCGATTCCATTTTATTTTGAATATTTTATCGCCATCTAATTATACAGAATTCAAAAGAATATTAACGGATGATGGGATGGTAATAAAGGTAATCCCTGAAAAGAACTATCTTCACGAATGGAGAAGCTTTTTTTACAAACATACAGACAAACAAATTTATTCAAATCAAAAAACCTTGCAACGATTTCGAGAGCATTTTAAACTTCTAGATGTGAAACAGGTACAATATTCTGTAAAATTAAACAGTACACTTGTAAAACCGCTCATTCAAATGACTCCGTTGTCTTGGAGAGCTACAGAAATGCAACTCCAACAATTTTTAAACACAAATTCCAAAACCATAACGGTTGATTTAGTTATTCTCTTTGGAAAACCTCACTAAAACTAATAAACGAAAACACCAACTAGGTCTTGACTCACAATGCCCAGTTGGTGTTTTGTTTCGTAACCTATATCATTCTATTGTCATACCACGACTATATTGTTAACTTCTTCCCATTCGTTTTTACGAATGATTTCCGCTATCTTCATTCCTTAAACCTCATTTATTATCCCTTTTACTAACTTGATAAACTTAGGTTTTGTACGATTGGCTGTTTCCATCACCTGTTCATGCGAGAGTGGCTCCAATTCTTCTCCAATCGCCATATCTGTAATGCAAGAGATTCCAAGTACATCTAATCCAAGAAAACTTCCTGCGATTACTTCTGGAACGGTAGACATCCCTATGGCATCCCCACCTAAGTTACGAAGCATAATGAGTTCAGCTGGTGTCATATAAGTAGGTCCACTAATACCAGCATATACTCCTTTTTGAATGAAGAAATCATGCTGTTTAGCAACTTTTTCAGCTAACGAAATCAGTTTAGGTGTATATGCGCTGCTCATGTCTGGAAAGCGTGGGCCTAATTCGTCGAGATGTGTTCCAATAAGCGGGTTGGACCCGGACATATTCAGATGATCTGTGATCACCATCAAGTCTCCTGCTTGAAAATTTGCATTCATTCCTCCTGCTGCATTGGTGACTATCAGGTTTTCAATTCCTAATAATTTCATCACAAACACAGGAAACACAACCTGTTGTTGGGTATAGCCCTCATAAAAATGAATTCTTCCTTGCATGGCTACTACTGTTTTTCCTTCTAATTCACCTATGACCAATTGTCCTGTATGACCTTCAACTGTCGAAATGGGGAAATGGGGAATTTGATCATAAGTAATCTTAGCAGGATTTTGGATTTGGTCTGCTAGACCTCCTAACCCTGACCCAAGTATCAACCCTATTGACGGTTTTATATCACTTATTCTTTTAATAGCTTCAGCTGCATCTTTTATCTGTTTCCAACTATCCATGTTATAACTCCTAACGTATTTCTTTAAGAATACTGTGAAGCAATTGTATAAAGTCACCTTTCACACGTTCTGCTGTCTCCATTACCTCAGCATGACTGAGCGGTTGTGGTAAGATACCTGCCGCCATATTGGTGATACAAGAAATACCTAATACCCGAATACCTGCATGACGCGCAACAATTACTTCCGGCACGGTAGACATTCCAACTGCATCTGCCCCAACTGCCCGAATCATCCGAATTTCTGCTGGAGTCTCATAAGATGGACCAAGGACAGCTGCATATACACCTGATTGAAGCTTTATTCCTTGCTGTGCCGCTAATTTGGCTGTCAGTTCTCGTAATTTCACATCGTATGCAGTGGACATATCGGGGAAACGCTCTCCTAACGAAGCATCGTTTGGCCCAATCAATGGATTGCGGTACATCAGATTGATATGATCTTGAATCAGCATTAAGTTACCAGGTTCAAAGGAGGTATTTACTCCTCCGGCAGCATTGGTAACCAAGATAGTCTCTACACCAAGTGCTTTCATCACCCGAATAGGGAATGTAACCGCGTCAAGAGCATGACCTTCATAGAGATGAAACCTTCCACGCATGGTAATAACCTGCTGCCCTTCTAATTCACCAACTACTAATTCTCCAGCATGCCCTTCTACTGTAGAAACTGGGAAATGGGGAATCTGATCGTATGTGATGGTGACAGCATCTTGAATTTCATCGGCAAGCATTCCTAATCCTGATCCCAAAATCAACCCAATTTTTGGCTCAACCTTCACCTTTTTCTGTATGAAAGCTACTGCTTCCTGTAATGATGTCATCTCGCTCATCCCTTTATTTTTTGATAAAAACTCTCTCCAAGAGGCGACTTTACTTGAAAAATATCAGCAATCGTAGCACCGACATCTGCAAATGTTTTACGAACTCCTAAACTTTTTCCCCCATCGGTTCGGTTTAGATTGTAAGCTAATATTGGTGTATATTCTCTTGTATGATCTGTTCCATGAAATGTCGGATCATTTCCATGGTCAGCAGTAATAATCAGTAAATCTTGCTCGGTTAATTTTCCTATAATCTCTGGAAGACGAGCATCGAAGTCTTCGAGTGCTTTCCCATATCCTACTGGATCGCGCCGATGGCCAAACTTCGCGTCAAAATCAACCAAGTTGATAAAAATGAGTCCTTCTTTTGTTTCATCACAACAAGTTAACAGTTTATCTACCCCATCCATGTTTGACTCAGTATGGACAGATTTGCTAATACCTTCCTCATCAAAGATATCAGATATTTTGCCGACTGCAACAACTTCAATTCCAGCATCTTGTAAGTAGTTTAAAACTGTTTTATATGGTGGTTTCACACTATAATCTTTTCGATTTGCTGTTCTTGTAAAGTTTCCTGGTTGTCCTACAAATGGTCTGGCAATTACCCGAACAACTGACCAACGATCCTCTAACGTAAGCTCTCTGGCAACTTCACAGATATGATACAGTTCTTTCAATGGAACTACTTCTTCGTGGGCAGCAATTTGGAAAACACTATCAGCAGAAGTGTAGACGATAATATTTCCGGTTTCCATATGTTCTGCTCCGAGTTCTTCAATAATCTGGGTACCGGATGCGACACAATTACCAATGACTTTACGACCAACTCTTACTTCTAATGCTTGAATAAGTTCAAGAGGAAACCCATTTGGATAACTTGGAAACGGAGTACTTGTTTCTAACCCCATCATCTCCCAGTGTCCCGTAGACGTATCTTTTCCTTTTGATATTTCTACCATTTTCCCATAATAGGCTGTTGGATGATGTACAGCTTTTACCCCTACAAGTTCTTCAATGTTTCCTAAACCCATCTCCTGCATATTGGGCAGTCGTAACCCGTTTTGATGCTGAGAAATATGTAGCAATGTATGCGAGCCAACATCATTAAATTTACCCGCATCTGGTAATTCTCCTATTCCAACACTATCTAAAACAATTAGTATTACTCGTGACATGGACACTTTTTTCACCTCTATAAGCCAATAGTCAAAAAATCCTCTTTGGTGCTTCTTCCTTTCAGAAATAGATTTTAAGCTTCCTTCTTCTATGTATCATGCACTTTCTAATCTATCAAAAAAGGGATTCACCGCATAGCCTTAGCATGCACCGTATCCCCTGTTACCATGCTTTGAACTTATTCACCCATGCCATAAAAAACAACTAATCGATCTAGCCAACTCATTTTAGGAGATAATATCGGTTCCATGGTTTCATTTGTAGATACTTTTACTGCATTACCATATGGCTCTTGATACGGTGATCGTAGTGGAAATATATTTGAAAATAGTTGGAACAGCTGGACAAGGATAAACAGAAACAAAAAAAATAAACAAAAAAACAAACTAACTTTCTTTATCTTTCTAAGCGATAGAATCATAAAATCACCCTTTATCCATTAATAATTCACTTTATGGAGAAGGGTGATAAAATATGTTAGAGAATTACTAGATTCATGACATCGTTTAATGGTGTGTATGACAGTTGAAGACTCTCAGCAACAGCTTCATAAGTAATATGCCCATTCATTACATTTACCCCTTTTGCTAAGGGGCGATTGGAAGCAATCGCCTTTTGGGCACCTTGTGTTGCGATCTGAACTGCATATGGAATCGTCACATTTGTCAACGCAATCGTGGAGGTACGCGGAACTGCACCTGGCATATTTGCAACGGAATAATGAACAACCCCATATTTTTCATATATTGGATTACTATGAGTTGTCACTCGATCTATGGTTTCAATCGATCCTCCTTGATCAATAGCCACATCAACAATAACTGAGCCAGCTTCCATCTCTGCTACCATATCTTCCGTTACTAGCCTTGGAGCTCTTCTTCCAGGTATGAGAACTGCTCCAATTAGCAGATCCGTTTTGCGAACTGCTTCTCTTATATTGTAAGCATTAGACATAACTGTATTAAGCCGGCCTGCGAAAATATCATCCAATTGACGTAAACGCTCAGGGTTTACATCTAATAGTGTTACATTCGCCCCGAGTCCCATCGCCATTTTAGCTGCATTTGTTCCTACTACTCCTCCACCGATAATAACTACATTACCTGCTGGCACACCAGGGACACCACCTAAGAGCACCCCTTTACCTCCATGTGGCTTCTCCAAAAATTGAGCACCTATTTGGACTGACATTCTCCCTGCGACTTCACTCATAGGTGTAAGCAAAGGTAATGCACCATTATCTAGCTGGATCGTCTCATAAGCGATAGCTGTTACTTTTTTCTCCATTAATGCCTTTGTTAACTCCAATTCTGGAGCTAGATGTAAATATGTAAAGAGAATTAAATTCTCACGAAAATATTCATATTCAGCGGCTAAGGGCTCTTTTACTTTCATGATCATTTCTGCTTTCGACCATACTTCTTTTGCTGAACCTAATATTTCTGCCCCATGTTCTGCATATTCTTCATTCGTGAAACCGCTTCCAACGCCGGCGTTTGTTTCAATGATTATACTATGACCAGCACGCGTTAAAGCATCAATACCGGCAGGTGTTATGGCAACACGGTTTTCATTGTTTTTAATCTCTTTTGGAATACCAACTATCATGACTTTTCCTCCTTTGCATTACAAAGTATATATTACCACTTTTTAAATTAATTTAGTCGATAAAAAAAGAGATCTTTTAATGATCTCTTCTTCATCACGTAACCCGTGCACCTACTAATTTTTTAGGATCTGCAACGACTTCTTTACAACGTCTACAGACACCATGAAAAGTTAGTCGATGGTCTACTATCTGAAATTGATATTCTTCTTCTACTTTCGCTTCAATCGGTGTCAACAAATCTTCCATAATTTCGTCTACTTCTCCACAGTTTAAGCAAATCAAGTGATGATGATGATGTTCTGCCCCTTCAGCCCGAAATTCATATCGAGTAACACCATCGCCAAAGTTAAGTTTATGAATGACAGAGAGGTCACTTAACAACTCCAGAGTACGATATACAGTAGCTAATCCAATCTCTGGTGCCTTCTCCTTCACCAACAGGTAGACATCCTCTGCACTGAGGTGTGCTTCTTCATTCTCGATCAGAACGCGGACAGTTGCTTCCCGTTGGGGGGTTAACTTGTAGTTATGGGCAGATAGTTGTTGTTTTATTTGATTCACCCGTTTTTCCACAGACACACCCCCTATGCCATATGTTTATTATAGGTGAGAAATTAGGGGGAAGTCAAACTAAATGAAAAGAACTATCAAATAAGAATCATTATAAGGGAATAACATTTTTCATCAAGGATGGAGAAATGTACGCTTCCGTTGCTGCAACCAATACCAAACAAATAGTCAATGCTGTTGCAAGTAAAGAATATCGAACAAATTGAGGATATATTGGTCCCCTGTTGTGGATAAATCGATTTTTAACAAGTGTGATAGAAAACTGAATTCCTGCGACAGATAGCACGAGTAAAATTGGAATTACAATTATATTGATGGGAACCACTGCAGCAATTGCAAACCAAAAACCTTTCCACGATAGTTGATTAATCAAAAAACCAATTGTAAACCCAGTGACCAAACCTTTGAAAAATAAATAAACCAACATGATAGGAATACCAATGACAGAAAGTCCAAGGATCCACATCAAAGCGAGCATTTTCAAGTAATCTCCAATAGAATGTTGAAATGCCACACTTGGGTCTGCAATATCATCTTGAGCTAAACCACGAAAAAAGTAATGTAAATATTGCAGTAACTCCCCTTTTTTGTTTGCATCCAGTGTGTTAACAATCACAGCACCAAACACTACACCAACTAGAAATAGTACACCTACAAACAAATAGATAGATTTCTGTGCTAGAATGTGTTCCGCAAGCATACGAACAAAATGTTTTTTTCGCTTCATCTTTGAATCCCCGCCTTTCTATTCCCTCCTATTCTATGAATCTAAATGAGCAGATATGATAGGAAGAAAACAAAGAAGAAACTAGAACAAAAAACTTTATTTTTGTTCCATAATTTGATAAGTTACCCAGCCAGTAATATCTTTTTGTCCATCATTTCCACTTACGAAACACCAGATATCCGAATCATCATCATCTACTTTTGTATTGTCAATATGCAGTTTTTGCCCCTTGATAACCTGCTGGATGATGTTCGATTTCTCATCAGGATTTTCATATACATTTCCTTGGTCAACCGTCACCTGTTGATCCGTACCCTTAAGTTCTTCTGCTTTTTTCACTGCTGCTTGATGTTTTTCATCTTGTTGAACTGGTTGTCCTTCTCCATCTTTTGGCGGTGTTTCTTCTTGTGTTGGTGTTGGAGAATCTGTTGGAGGATTATTTTTTGAGGGATCTGATGCTCGGACAACTTTTACAGGAACGTCAACTTTAATGGGTATACTAGGCTTGTCCTTCTTGGTTATAGTGGTAATCCTCTCTTGAATAGGATGAATATACGTCTTATCATCCTTTTTCATGACCATTTGTGTCTGCCCGTTGGTTGATTTATTAGAAAAACGCAACATATTCTTCTGAGGTGGCTGATTATTTTTCTGTGATGTCGATTGGTTTTCTTGTGATACTTCTTTTGATGGAAACGTTACCAAACCACAACCCGGGAGAATAAAAAAAAGAGTTACTGCCATGATCATATAAGAAATACGCTGCATGTTTGGACCTCCAAATAGAGCAATTATTTCAAAAAAATACATGCTGAATAGCTACGATTATTTTCCGAGAAAACTGCAAATAAATCAATATATAAATTACGAAAATTGTTACTTTTTTATTAACAAAAAAAACAAGTAGCTAAAACCCCGCTACCTGTAAATGAAAAATACATTAAAATCGGTATATACTCTCTACGATAACACCACAGAAGTACGTTAAACCTAGACAAATAGAACTAATCATCCCAGGTGCTTCTAAAAACATGGATATATCAGAGTGATAAGAAAGATACAGCAAGGCATATGTAATGGGAAAGATCGTATTCAATACCAATATAATACGAGAGACAATCCCGCATGCTGTTATATTCCTCCGATAGTAATAACCAAGTAGTGTGTTGACAAGGAATACAAAGGTGAGTAATCCGTAAAGCAGGGCATCACCTAAAGCCTTGCCAAGTATCATAATCCCAAAAAAACAAGCAGCATAGAGCTGAAAGATAATGGGATAACGAGCAATTGGCTTTCGATACCAATCATTTAACACTACTACTAGATTAAAGACAATCACCATTAATGTTGTTAGAAGTAGTAGCATCGGCCATAAATAGGACCACTCAAAGAAATTGGTAATGATTAATCCTGATACAAAAGGCAATACATATAATACCCATAGCCTAAGTGTGTAGCGTGCTGCTGTGAGGGAAATGTTTCTGTTTTGTGTCTCTTGAGTCACTTCCATCACCCCGAAGTAATAAACAGAATACTTCCATTATACCATAAAAGATGTTTTTTCACAAAACTTTCAATTCTACAACTGTTTTAATTGCCATAATGTGATAGTGTGCAAGGTTTTAGCATCACATATCTCTCCGGAAGCGATCTTCTCCCTGCATTCCATCAATGTTAATTCCACACATTCCACAAATTCATCCTCATCAAAAGATGTTTCCCCTGCTGTCAACTGACTAGCTTCAAACAAATGAATGTATTCATCAGCAAAACCAGGCGATGTATAGAATCCTATGAGTTTCTCCCAGTTTTTTGCACTATACCCTGTTTCTTCTTTTAGTTCCCTGCGAGCACAAACTTCAGCTTCTTCACCTGCATCTAATTTTCCTGCTGGAATCTCATAAATAGTTTTTTCTAAAGCCTTACGAAATTGCCGAACCAATATCAATTTGTTTTCATCAGTAATAGCCATGATAGCTACGGCTCCCGGATGTTTCACAATCTCTCTATTGGATGTTCCTCCATTTGGTAAATTCACCTTATCCAATTGAACACGAATGATTTTTCCTTCATATATTTGCTCTGTTGAGATTGTTTTTTCCTCTAAATTTTTCATAGTTATGTATCCTCCTCGTTCAACATATTTTTTATTATATCTTTTTTCTGGCAACACTGGACGAAAAGCGACGAATGGAGGACAATTAAGTTGAATAAAAGTATAAAACTTACTGGTAAAGCGTGGCAGATCCAAGCACAATTGCGTCAGTGGGCAAAGTCTCCAATTACGTTAGCAGAATTTATCGATCGTAATACGAGAAAAGGAAAACACCTTCGCCTTATTAAGTAAGAATAACATTTGAGGTGAAACATTCTGAACGCATATCAAGCAGACACTTTAGAATCTTTACAAGAAGCATTACAACAAATAAAAAAATGGGAAAACGATCAATCTGACCTCTGGTTTTGGGAAAAGATTGGTCGGATCCCTTTTGCTATCCTCGACAAGTTAACACCGAAACTAATCCAAAAATATATTGGCATCGCCTTGGATGAACTAGGAAGCTACATTCAAACAGGCGGGCAATACTTGATTGCACAGGATAAAATCTTACAAAAATACAAACCACATTTGTTTTTACAATCATCTTCAGAGGTTACGATCGAGAGAGTTTCCGAAGTCCCTCTTTCTTTCATGAACCAAGTAGCCAAAGATAACAAAGATAACCATACCAATTTTGCAACTGTTCAAGGAGCCACAACTGGATTTGGTGGAATTTTCACTTTGGCTATCGATATCCCCCTACTCCTTGGAACATCGTTAAAAGTTTTACAAGAGATGGCGATCACATATGGTTATGATCCACGGAAAAAAGAAGAACGCATTTTCATCGTAAAATGTCTACAGTTTTCTAATTCGGATTTTGTAGGAAAAAAAGCCATATTGAAGGAATTAACAGAAACAGCTACTGAACAAGAAGCCATTTCAAGGCTCCAAGGTTGGAGAGAAGTTATTCTTTCCTATCGTGACAATTATGGCTGGAAGAAGCTATTTCAAATGGTTCCCGTTTTGGGGATGATTTTTGGTGCGATTATCAATCGGTATACCATTCAAGAAGTTGCGGAAGCTGGTGAAATGTTATATCAAAAGCGCCGGGTTTTAGCTAAGTTACATGAATTAGAACAGAAACAACAAGAGCTAGAAACCCAGCCTGAATTTTTTGACAAGGAAAAAAAAGAGGAAAACGATGAAAATCTATGATATTAGTGAACCCTTATATAATGAAATGACGGTCTGGCCTGGTGATAAAACATACCACTTTAAACTCACTTCTGTCATAGGAAGTGACAGCTGTGCCAATGTTGGACAGGTCTCTTTTAGCACCCATACCGGGACTCATATTGATGCCCCCTATCATTTTGATAATAACGGAAAACAGGTGCATGAATTAGACCTCTCTTTGTACTTTGGGCCATGTAAAGTAATTCACCTATTTGGAAAGCAGTCCATCACAATAGAAGATTTACAATTCTTCCATCTGCATCACACGCAGCGTCTTCTCATTCGTACTGATTCATGGGAAGATAAAACTTCTTTTCCAAAAACATTCACCTACCTTGAGACTGAAGCAGCAGCTTATTTGCAATCTCTAGATATAAGACTCATAGGAGTAGATGTCCCTTCCGTAGATCCTGCCGACAGTGAGACACTGCCTGCTCACCACGCCTTGCATCAATCAGGTATTCACATATTAGAAAGGGTTGTTCTAACAGAAGTACCGGCAGGTGAATATGAACTTTCTGCTTTACCCCTTCCCATTGTCGGCGGGGATGGCAGTCCTGTTCGAGCTGTACTACGGCCGTATTCCGCAGATTAAGAGCCTTCATTTATATGGAGGTTTTATTATTTATATCTCCAAAGTGCTTTAGCAATAATCATAAAATACATACAATTCGTTTGGTTAAGAAATAAAGAAAGCGCTTGCAAAATGAATATTCTTCGTTATAATACTTGTATACAAGTATACTTGAGTTTTAGGAGGTGCTTACATGGATGAAACGAAAGAGCATTTATACCCTGTTAAATGGCTTGCCAAAGCTTCTGCTGGTGATCGAGTAGCGAGTGAGCTTAGAATGCGTATTATCTCTGGCACAATTGAAAGCGGTACCATTTTATCTGAAAATAAAATCGCAGCAGATTTTGCTGTGAGTCGCTCTCCTGTTCGTGAGGCGTTAAAAACACTTGCTGCGGAAAATATTATCCGCTTAGAGAGAATGGGTGCAGTTGTTATCGGTTTAACGGAAAAAGAAATAGAAGAAATTTATGATGTCCGCCTATTGATAGAGACATTTGTCTTTGAAAGACTCGCTCAGATGAATGTACATGTTTTAGTAAACGAACTTAGTAAAATACTAGAAATGATGAAAGTAGCGATCAAGTATCAAGATGCAGATGAATTTTCCTATCAGGATGTCCTATTCCATGAAACTATTATTCGTGCTATTAACCATTCTTATATGCTCATGATCTGGAATAATTTAAAACCTGTGATGGAAAGTTTCATTCTTTTATCGATGCGTGTCCGTATAAAGGAGAAATACGACGATTTTACACGAATTATAAAAAATCATGAGCTTTATATTGAAGCGATAAAATCAAAAGATAGAGCCCTGATGATAAAGTCTCTGCATAAAAACTTTGATGATGTTCAAGGTAAAGTGGAAGACTTATGGAGATCACAGCAATTGCTTGCAAAAGGAGAAGAGCAAGAAAATGACTAGCTATATGTTAGGAATCGATATCGGTACAACAAGTACAAAAGCTGTTTTGTTTACCGAAAAAGGAGAAGTGATCCAAAAAGAAAATATTGGCTATCCTTTGTATACACCAGATATGTCCACAGCGGAGCAAAATCCTGAAGAGATTTTCCAGGCAGTGTTACAGGTTATTTCCAATATAACGAGAAAACATGCAGATAAAAAACCTGTATTCCTCTCCTTTAGTAGTGCAATGCACAGTGTCATTGCCATCGATGAAAAAGATAAAGCCCTGACACCATGTATCACATGGGCAGACAATCGAAGTGAGGAATGGGCGCATAAAATTAAACATGAGTTTCATGGTCATGAAATCTACAGACGAACGGGAACACCGATTCATCCAATGTCCCCCTTCGCCAAAATCGCATGGCTTGTACACGAACATCCCGAAATAGCAATCAAGACAAAAAAATATATTGGCATCAAAGAATATATCTTCAAACGTTTTTTTGATCGCTATGTAGTCGACCATTCTCTAGCTTCTGCGATGGGGATGATGAATCTCCAGACACTGGACTGGGATACAGAGGCTTTAGAAGTTGCTGGCATCACTTCCGACCAACTCTCAGAGCTCGTACCGACAACCACAATATATCGTAACTGTTGTCCTGATTTAGCAGAGCAGATCGGAATTGACCCTGCTATCCCATTTGTTATCGGAGCTAGTGATGGTGTCCTTTCCAATTTAGGAGTAAATGCGATAAACCGAGGAGAAATAGCCGTCACCATCGGGACAAGCGGTGCTATTCGCACGATTATCGAACAACCACGAACGGATGAAAAAGGTCGGATATTTTGCTATGCCTTAACAGAAAATCATTGGGTGATTGGCGGTCCTGTGAATAATGGAGGAATGGTTCTTCGCTGGATTCGCGATGAGCTCGCTTCTTCTGAAGTGGAGACGGCAAAGAGATTGGGGATTGATCCCTATGATGTTTTAACAAAGATCGCTGAACGGGTTAGACCAGGTGCAGAGGGATTATTATTCCACCCTTATCTCGCTGGAGAACGTGCCCCATTGTGGAATCCAGACGTTCGAGGCTCCTTTTTTGGACTAACGATGTCACATAAGAAAGAGCATATGATTCGAGCAGCATTGGAAGGCGTTATTTACAATTTATATACGGTGTTTCTAGCATTGATCGAATGCATGGATTCTCCTGTGACCCACATCAAAGCAACTGGCGGATTTGCCCGCTCAAATATTTGGCGCCAGATGATGTCCGATATATTTGAATCCGTTGTGGTTGTACCGGAAAGCTACGAAAGTTCTTGTTTAGGAGCATGTATTTTAGGACTATATGCCACCGATAAAATCGAGTCCTTTGAAGTCGTTTCCCAAATGATCGGCAATACGTATCAACACACACCACAAGAAAACGCCGTTAAGGAATATCGACAACTATTACCGATCTTCATTCATCTTTCTCGAGTACTAGAAGAAAACTATACACAAATCGCAAAATATCAAAGGAGCTTTCTACACAACTAGAGAAATAGGGAGGACTTATCATGCCACTACTCATTGTCGCAGTTGGAATTTTAGTCTTATTACTACTGATCATGGGCTTAAAATTAAATACATTTATTTCCCTCATCATTGTGTCATTTGGTGTTGCCTTAACCCTAGGAATGCCGATGGATGATGTAGTAGCCTCAATCGAGAAAGGATTAGGCGGCACACTTGGCCATTTGGCATTGATCTTTGGGCTTGGTGCAATGCTTGGAAAATTACTAGCAGATTCCGGTGGCGCACAACGAATTGCGATGACCCTTGTCAACAAATTTGGCGAACGAAATATTCAATGGGCAGTAGTCTTCGCATCTTTTATTATCGGTATCGCTTTATTCTTTGAAGTTGGACTTGTATTGTTAATCCCGATTGTATTTGCCATTTCAAAAGAATTAAAAGTATCTATTTTGTATCTAGGGATACCGATGGCAACAGCACTATCTGTCACACATGGTTTTCTGCCCCCACATCCAGGCCCAACAGCTATCGCTGGTGAATTTAAAGCCGATCTTGGACAAGTATTACTTTATGGATTCATCGTTGCTATTCCAACCGTCATTATTGCAGGACCTCTATTCACCAAACTCGCTAAAAAACTCGTACCTGATTCCTTTAACAAGACTGGTAACATCGCCTCTTTGGGCGAACAAAAAGTATTTAAATTAGAAGATACACCTGGTTTTGGAGTCAGTGTACTCACTGCTATTCTTCCTGTTATTTTAATGGCGATAGCCACAATTATTACCTTGCTCCAAGAAACAATGGGAATAAAAGATAATGTATTGTTAGCAAGTATCCGCTTTATCGGCAGTGCAGCTCCTGCCATGCTGATTTCCATATTAGTTGCCATTTATACCATGGGACTGGCTCGGAAGATACCGATGAAATCCGTGATGGACTCCTGTACAACCGCTATTACCCAAATCGGCATGATGCTCTTGATCATCGGTGGTGGTGGAGCATTCAAACAAGTACTGATCGATGGCGGTGTAGGTGACTATGTAGCAGAATTATTTAAAGGCACTGCGATTTCCCCTATCTTACTCGCGTGGATCATCGCTGCAATCTTACGGATTTCCCTGGGGTCTGCTACAGTTGCTGCTTTAACCACCGCAGGACTTGTCATCCCAATGTTAGGACAAACCGATGTCAATCTCGCTCTAGTTGTACTTGCTACAGGTGCAGGCAGCTTGATCGCCTCCCATGTTAACGATGCAGGCTTCTGGATGTTTAAAGAGTACTTTGGCCTGAGTATGAAAGAAACATTTGCCACTTGGACATTGCTGGAAACGATTATCTCTGTATCTGGACTGGTGTTTACGCTGTTATTGAGTACTGTCGTCTAAACTTTACACTTTTCCTTAAAAAAGCAAAACGGCTTAAAATCAAGTCGCTTTGCTTTTTTCATCTATATTATCTTTACCCTTTTGTACGTCTTTACCATCTGATACTTGTGCTAATTTATCCAAGTAATATTTCTCCTCGCGATACATATGATCAGCCATTAACGGTGCAATCGTTCCAAGTAATGTTTTGTTTGAAGTCATTTCTTCTATTTCTTTCAAAAAATTTTGGAAAATCTTTATCTGTAACTCCACATCTCGATTAAAACGACTAAGAGCAGGAAATTGCATACAGTTAGTACGTAAATAGCCAGCTAATTCAATCGCTTTTAAATAAAAAGCCTCAAATCGATCCGTAAAAAAAATGGTCTTTTCCAGCCATTCTTTCTCCACACCATCTGTATTTTCATTTAGTGCTGTAGCGTGCCCTGCTGCATCAGGCAGCCATAGGAGGTGATGATGCAGAGAATGAAGATTAGGCGGGAGTTGGTTTTGCTGAAAACAATCCAGTATGCGCATATATTCTTCGAGTTCATTTAACATATGATTGAGAAAAGTTGGAGTCAGATGAAAGGAGATTTGTTCCGTCAATAATCGTTTTAATAAATGGAGCTTAAACTTCCTCAACTTACTTACGGCATCATAAACAGCATCAAAATCATATTGCCGATGTTGATACAAATCATCAAATAATGCATATAACTTTTGAGCCTTGTTTATTTCCTTTTCTTCATTAGGAGCAAGTGCCTCCAAAATAAACTGACAATGATCGCGAAGGATATGCAACCAGAAATGTTGCTCATATTCAAGTGCTTCTTTTAATTTGTCCAATTGATCCACCTCTTCTTGTTTCGCTATCCTAGGTATATGAGAAAGTGGAAAAAGTTATTATCTGAATGAAAATACACGATTGAAGTGGTGTAAAAAAAGAAAATAGAGGAGATTTTTATCCCCTCTCTTCCTCTTACCATTTTTGCTTTGTATCCATACTATTTATTTCCACCATACTTCTCCGATAATCTAGAAATATCCTCTTCTTCAATCCGTTTAAACAATAAATCTGGCACATCAAAAGAATGACTTTCTGATAGATATTCCAAATCAACTGCATCTTGAAATGGAATAAATTGATCATCTTCTGAAAGGTTTAAAGCTTGAAATACTTTTGCTGTTGTAAATGGAATAAGTGGGTTCGCAGCAATAGCAAAAATACGAATCAAGTTTATTGCTGTACGTAATACCATTCCGGCTTTTTCCGTATCTTGTTTGATTAAACTCCAAGGCGCTCTCTCATCCAGATAAAGATTCCCTTGAGTCCATAATTCTCTTAAAGTGAGTATAGCTTTGCGAAACTCTTGTTTTCGAAGTAACCCTGTGTATTCTTGGATCAATTGTTCACATTTATCTTGTAATTTTCTTTCTACTTCTCCTATTGATCCACCACTTGGTATGGTATTACCTAATTTAGATGAAGATAGTTTTAAAGTGCGATTGACAAAATTACCAAATGTACCAACTAAATCTTTGTTTATAACACTAGCAAATAATTCCCAAGTGAAGTCAGAATCAGCAGACTCAGGAGATTGGGCAATTAAGTAATACCTCCAATAATCTGCTGGCAGTTCTTCTAACGCTTGGTCCATAAATACACCACGTTTTTGACTCGTAGAAAATTTACCACCATAATAATTTAACCAGTTGAACCCTTTAATCTGTGTTGCTTGTGTCCATGGTTCTCTAGTGCCAAGGATAGTAGCAGGCCAAAATACAGTATGAAACGGGATATTATCCTTCGCCATAAACTGTGTATACACAACGTCATCTACGTTGTACCACCAGTCTTTCCAATTCCTCTCATAAGGCTTTTGATCAGACCATTCTTTTGTCGCTCCTACATATTCAATTGGTGCATCAAACCAAACATAAAATACTTTGTTCTCAAAACCTTCTTTTGGTACAGGTATTCCCCAATCGAGATCACGGGTAATACCACGTGATTGTAATCCTTCATTGATCCATTTCAACGCAATCGAAGATGTCAATCGAGGCCAATCGGGATGCGATTCGACCCATCTCTTTATTTCATCACTTAATTTATCCAATCGTAAAAAAAGATGCTTCGTTGACCGAATTTCAATTGCTCTACTACCAGACAATGCAGATCGTGGTTCCAATAATTCAGTTGGGTCTAACACAGAAGTACAGTTTTCACATTGGTCACCGCGAGCTGCTTCATAGCCACACTTCGGACATGTTCCTTCTACATAACGATCTGGCAAGAATCTTTTATCATCAAGTGAATAGACCTGTTGAATGTCCTTTTCCTCAATAAATCCATTTTTCTCTAGCTGTTTGTAGAAATGTTGCGTTAATTCATGATTCTGCTTAGAAGAACTTCTACCAAAATAATCAAATGCCAAGCCTAATTCTTCATATATTTCTGCTTGTACATCATGCATTTCTCTGCAATACGTTTCAATATCTTTTCCAGCTTTTAAAGCAGATAGTTCAGCAGGTGTTCCATGCTCATCTGTGGCACAAATAAATAGTACCTCTTCTCTTTCTTGACGTAAGAATCTTGCATATACATCAGCTGGTAATAGGGAGCCTGCAAGATTTCCTAAGTGTTTGATACCATTTATGTATGGGAGTGCACTTGTGATTAGGTATTTTGTCATAGGTTAACCTCCGAATCGATCATTACATTATTGACGAACCAAATTTGATTCATACTTCCTACCATTTTATCACTAATATTTTAGTAAGTTCATATACTTCCGATAATTTTTTATAATTAATTTATAGATAAGAAAAGCCCTCACTTAGGGCTTAGAATTATCAGGCAGAGTTACACGTAAATTTTTGGGAACATTTTCACTTAACTTATGACTTTCGCGATCATAAGGTCCACCTAATCCTTGATGTCCTGCACCTGTTACATACATAGCAACTTCATGTATTCCATCTATCCCTAGAATAGGTTCAACGAAACTTTCTTTAACTGCACCTGTTACAAATACCCCTAAATTCAATGCTGTGCCTGTAAGTAAGAAATTTTGTGCATAGTGCGCTGTTTCAAAATGCATTAAACGATAAACTCGACTACTTTTATATTTCCACATCAGTCTGTCCACGATACTTGTGTAAAAAACAGTTACTGATGCATCTAGAAAATAATCTTGTCCGTAGAGAGCTTCTTTTAAAAAAGGCTTTACTTCCTCTTCTTTAATTAAATTTAAGGCATGATGTTGCTGGCAATAATGATAAAAACCTTTTGACAAACCAATACATTCATTTATGACTGGATATAATTCTGTAGTATGTCTTCCACCTGGAGAAGGAGCAGTCTTTTTGGAAACCGTTCCGTAATACACTGTATCATTTGTAAATAGAACACCTGCTGTGAAAAATAATAAATCTGACAGCTCCTGTAATGTAATTGGTTCACCACTATAATTTCGGCAAGTTCTTCGTAATGTTAGTGCATCAACAAGTGTACTCTCTGAAAGGCGACTTGGCGTCGGGAGATCAATTTTAGAAAATGAACAATTACAAGAATATATTTCAGGAGAAGCAGGAGAATTCTGTTTAAAATTCTCAGCCAAAATAATTCTTTCTTCTAGATTTGTCTCGTAAGGAGCATCTTTACTATGAAGGTGTAAGAACCAAGAGGCTTCCCCCCAATCTTCCCATTTTCGTATAAATTGAGCGGTTTGTATGTTCTTGTTTTCTTTTTCTGAGACTAATATTCCAACACATATTAAGCTTTTGCAAATATCCTGTATTAGATTTTTAGTAGGAATAACATGGAGTTGATCCCATAGATTTGTACTATTATCAATAAAGGCATTAATGACAGATAATACTTTCCAATCTACTTTCACTTGACAACGTGACGAAGCAACATGTAATCGAGGAAAACCGTCTGTATAGGTTATAACTAAATCAGGTGCTAGTTTAAACCCTGTACTAGGTGAGATACCAATCATGATTATCCTCCCTTAATATAAAAAGACGCATTCCTCCCCGACCCAATCGGGGTCTCATGCGTAATAATATCAAGACTATTTATTCCTAATTACTGAACTATTTCATCGTTAGGATGCATCAATAACTTATCTTCGATCTGCACTTCAAATTTAAAATCTTCTTGATTTTCAAGGGTAATTTCTTCTATTTTTAGATTCATGACCTCACCCCCTCTTACTCTCTATGTATAATTTACCAATTTTCCATGTCTAATTCAATGAATTTTATTAATTTAATGAAAATAATAACAATTCCTCTCCTGCCAATAATTATCCTCGAAAACACATCCAAAATCTTTCAAAATCGAAAATGCCAATCATTCCATTCTACTCGATTGGCAAAAATGAACATAAAAAAGAACCCTAGCAATCTAGGATTCTAAAAACTTTATTGACCAGAATCAGCATCATCATCAGCAGGACCTGATCCAAAACATTTCATATTCTACACCCCCATAACTTTATAGAAATATCATAAAGCTTTTCTTTGTAATAGTGAAGATTCTCTAAATCGTTCGTCTTTGAATAACAACTACATAAACTAGCAATGATTTCGTGTAACTTGGAGTCCTGATCATGCTGTCGAGATAAATCCTCCGCTTGTTGATAAGAACGTATTGCCTCTTCATATAATTGTTGCCCTAAAAAACTTCTTCCTAAAACAATAAGCAAATTTATTTTCCTTGTAATCCGTCCCTCTTCATCGCTAATTTCCATTGCTTTCTCTAACATTTCTTTTGCTAGTAACCAATTGTTCAGTTCGAAAGAGACAAGCGCTAAGTTTTCATAAGCAGGAACAAGTAGATACTTTTTGGTTGGAGTAATCCTATCCTTTAACTCTAAAGCCTTTAGATAATATTTTTGTGCTTCTGAAAAATTTCCAATTGAAAAATATACATTACCACAGGTAATACGCAAACCTAATATACGATCATAGTTCTTATTTTTCAAAGCGATGCGCATACCTTGGCGGGAATACTCCAATGCTTTTTGTGGTTGATTTAATTGCCGTAATATAGCTCCATACATCATATTCATCTGAATCACAATATCCAGTGGAATATCATAAGGTTGATTGTTTTGTTTCAATACCTCAATTTCATGATCAAGCACCTTAACTGCTTCATAAGCAAGTTCAACTTTTTCTAATCGATTGAGGTAAATCACTCTATTTAATAGCAAATGATACAAATGTACTTTTCGTTCTCCATTTCTAACAAATATCTCTAAGCCCTTCTCTACACACTCCAATGCACGATTTATATCCCTTTGAAAATGAAAAACTCTGCTCATTTCATTTAAGCTTGCTGCTTGTAAATTAGAATTCTCCAACTCTGGAATTGAATTCACAAGTTCAATTGTTTTTTGAAAACAATCATGCGCATGATCCCATTGTTTTTCATAGTAGTAGTATACACCTTCAATATAACATTTCACTGGAACTACCATTGGAACATCAGAAATATCAAGTTGCTTCACCTGTTCTGCCGCTTCTTTTGGATCAATACCTACCATCTCCTCCAATTCATTTATAGCCGCTCGCACTTCTTGTTCATGTTTTTCTTTCTCTGTTATGAGTCCTAATAACTTCTCTAATATCCCTAACTTCTTCGCAAGGTAAATGTACTTCTCTGGATGAACATTGCGCACATTTAATTCAATATTCGAAATGGTGGATGCAGAGATAAACTCATCTGCCAGCTCTTCTTGGTTGATCTTCATTTCTTTGCGCATACTGCGAAATAAGTGACCAGTTTTGCCCCATTGAATCATATCGACTGCCATTTTTTCCAAATCCATCGATCGTTCCCCTTTTTGCCAATAGTGCAATTTTATTTGCCTAGTATTTCGATGAATGACAGCATTTTCCTGCTATATTTCGACAATTTGCCAAGCACACGACTGGAAAATATAAAAATTGAAAATATTTAATATTTGATTTATTATTTTTATAAAACAAGGCAAATAAGGAGGCTGTTCCATGAATTTGAAAATATCGCTAGATGGCAATTATCAAGAAGTGAATACCTTTGTGGAGCGGATGAAATTTTTGTTTCACCTGCCTGTCTACATACGTTCCAAGTTATCGATGAGCAGAGAAAGAAAGCGGGTGGAGTATGAGTTTGTGGATGTTGAAGTTCCAGTATTTGAACAGCAAAAAAATAAAACGATTTTCTTAAAATTGATGGACGGTAATACCATTGAGTTAATATTATCCGATGTAGAACAATTTGATCTGTCTGATCAGTGTACGGTAATCATCGGAAAATCTCCTTTTCTTCCAGAGCCATTATCCTTATCAAGTCCCCCTCCTTCGGAGGAGATCGGGTGGAAGCAATAAAGGCACTTGCTTGTCAGTTTATAAATACTTACAAGGAAGATTATCTTTTTCAGTTCATCACGGCAGACCCTTATGATCGAGGGAAATTGATCCAGATGATAAACGATAGTTTGCGGCAAAAAAAGACGAAAGTTCTGCTCACTGCTGAACATATCCACATCATCTCTTCTATTTTATTACAAAAAGACGAAGAAAAAATACTGGCGTTTCACTTTGAGTTATCCATGTGTATTTTGTTACTGCTGCTCAAACAGATGCAAATGCAACTTCAACATCTTGATGATCGATACGATGAAGAGGCTGAGTGAATAAAACTCAGCCTTTTCGTCGGACTATTCATTTTTTCTACTTGAAGCATACCGTTTCCTACACGGTATAATTTGCTGCCAGCAATGCTTCTCCATCTAAGGGTAAAAATCTTTTTATGTTTGCTTCCTTTTCTTTATCATCCACACAACAAATCCAAAGAGAACAATGACCAAGACGAACCAAAAGATACTTTTATGTAATAGTAAGGTATATTCTTTCCAATGCTCACCAAAGAAGATCCCTAGATTTACAAATACCATCACCCAAATGATACTCCCAGTCAAGGCATAGAGGAAGAAAGTTCCATAGGACCATCTGCTTATGCCAGCGTAGATCGCAGTCACTTGTCGTACTCCAGGAACAAAATAACCAAAAATAATGGTTCGTTTTCCAAAGCGTTCAAACCATCCTTCTACTTTTTCATATCTTTCCATCGTTAGCCCTATACGTTTTCCAAAGCGATGGAGAAACGGCAATCCTAAATACCGACCGACCGAGAAGCTGATGGTTACGCCAAACATACTTCCAGCAATAGCGGTTAGTATCGTCCAAATATAATGCAACTGATGAATTTTCACCAGATATCCCGATAAGGTCATCAAAAATTCATCTGGTACTGGAATTCCCAACAGACCAAACATCAATAATCCGAAAATACCTGTATAGCCATAGTGGCTGACAATATGTAGAATCCGTCCCATCCTATCTTTCCTCCTCCCCTCAGGATTACCGTTTTACATTCAAATGATCCTACATCTTATAAAAATGGATTGAATACGTTTGCTAAACAACAAATATAAATAACATTTTACCTATTAAATCCTGTTCATAAACGGCACGCGGCGGTGCCAACTATTGTTGACACCGCCGCTCAGCCCTCTATACACATAAGATTCATCCCGCAATTCTCATACGATTATGAGGGCAGTGATCGATACAGTTCTCACAGAACTGCCCACAACGAAACAACTTGGAGTGAGCAAAGGAACTGCATTTCTGACCAAATGTTGACACGTGAGAACAGGGGTGGTGTTCATGGCAATAGTTTTCTCTCTTTACCAATGACCATTGCTCCCCCATTCCCATTACAGGGAGTGGAATAACATGCTCGCTATTCTCCTGCATCTCTCTCGGAATGCACTGAAGCTGACACTGCTTCCCAGTTGGTGCCGTATGGACACACCTGTATAGCTTAGTCAGGAGACCTTCATACCAAGAGGGATTTGAGTCATAAACTTCCCATCTCGGATAAGCACCACTGTTCACCATTCGATAGAAGGTCTGCTTGTACTCCAAATGAACCCTAAGCCAAATGTCAGCAGGAATAATCCGTTTGCGAGTCCAATTTCTTGCTATCGATACAAGTGACGCAGCATCTACCAATACTCCGTAAACTTCAGCATATGGTCGAATCTCCTGTACAAGACGAAGAATTGCTTCCCGTTGTCCACGATTCGGACCAGCATCAGTGATGACGACAATTCCGGGTTTGGAGAGAACTTCCCTGAGTTTATCTAGCGCATACCCCATAGTGGGATCTACTTCTTCTTCAGGAACTTCTCCTCCCCAGTCTCCGTCCCCAAGAAACTCATCAGGGTCAACCTCATGAAGTTTCACCCGTGGAAAACGAATCAAAACTGCATTCGAACTTCTGTAATCCTCGGGAAGGACTTGAAGATTCGGCAAATCCACCCGGAGTTGATCTACCAGAAAACTTTTCCCAGCGCCACATTCACCTGTTAGCAGGATTACAGCATCTTCATTAAGCAAGTCCAGCAATAGTTCTGGTGAGCTAATTAGTGAAAGCTCCCTCTGATCCCGCAAAATTTGCAGTTCTTCGTATCGTTTATTGGAACAATATTCCACTTCTCTCAATATTTGAGTGATTTCCTCTGAAGATGAATCAGGTGAGGAAAACTTTACTCCCAATTCTCTTGCTCTCAGCCTCATGACTGTGACAACAAAATGACGAGCATTAATTTCACCAACACTGAATGGAGGTTTCGTCACAAGACCATAACCATATGGCTTCCTAAAGACAATCGGAACAAAACCAGACTTGAAGAAGTTACTCATGTGGACACTCTCTTGCATTCTACAATAGCGATCCAACAAATATTCGATTCCTGTCTGGCGAATATCAGCCAGATCTTCCTCGGTGGCAATTCTCCTCTTCATCTTCCCTCTTTCTATCTGAAGACGATTAACTAACTTAATTATAAATTAACCCCGAAATCGTTTAAACATCCTTTTACAACTTCCAACAAATATACACTAGATAATACAAGAAAAGCTGAGTAGAAACTCAGCATCTTTCTTGATCTTTTTTACTCTTTAAGCGATAAGGCATTGTGACAACTACAATGCCCTTTTTCACAGATAATACGACCCGAATAATGATCGCTGTCTGATTATGTAACAAACGCTGCCACCAACGACCAGGAATAAACTCAGGAATGAGAACGGTCAACTGGCGTTTTGACTCTTTTACTTGAAGATGTTCCAAAAAACGAAGCATTGGTCCCATTATACTGCGATATCGTGACTTTGTTACGATTAAAGGAATACCAGGATTCCACTCTTCCCAGCGTTCTTCTAACTTCTTTGCACTTTCATCATCAAAAGCGATATAAAAAGCGATGACATGGGAACTGATCATTTTCGCATATGCAATAGAGGATTGAACTACTCGATTTACCCCACTGATAGGAAGAACAACTAGGTGGTCTGTTGGCGGCTCACACTTTAGATTTTCATCAAATCTCAGTTGATCTGCCACCATCTCATAGTGCTTTCGAATCTTATAGAATATAAAGATAAACAAAGGAATAACAACAATCACAACCCAAGCACCTTCAGAAAACTTGGTGACTGCAAAGATTATGAGGACAATAAAAGAAACTACGCAGCCTAATGCGTTAATCGTTAACTTCAGTTGCCACCCTTTTGGTTTGAGTTTTAACCAGCGTTTAACCATTCCCAATTGCGCCAGAGTAAAAGATAAAAATACTCCAATAGCATACAGCGGAATCAATCGATCAATGTCCCCTTGGAATACAACAATTAGAAAGATTGCTGCGAAGGCAACGGTAATAATTCCATTAGAAAAGTTTAACCGATCTCCTCTAGCAGAGAAAAAACGTGGCATAAATTTATCTTTAGCCATGATTGAGGAGAGCAAAGGGAATCCAGAGAAACTAGTATTAGCAGCAAGAATCAAAATAAGGGCAGTCGTTGCTTGAATATAATAATAAGGCAACGTTCTACCGAAGGTATGCTCCGCAATCTGCGACAATACCGTTTCTGTTTCTTTTGGAGTGATATGGTACAAAAAGGCTAATAAACTCGTTCCTGCAAATAAAACTCCTAACAAAATACCCAGCATGGATAACGTTTTAGCCGCATTTACCGTTTCTGGTTTCCGAAAGGTCGGAGTAGCATTCGAAATTGCTTCTACTCCTGTTAACGCCGTACACCCTGAAGAAAAAGCACGAAGCAACAAAAACCAAGTCAAACCTTCTGGGATTTTCTCATGAACAGGCGGCACATCACTTGGCAATCCATGGAAAGCTATTCCAAATAACCCTACTGCAACAAGGACAATAATCCCCAATATGAATAAATAAGTCGGAAACGAGAAAATCGTCCCAGATTCCCGCAACCCGCGAAGATTCAGTACCATAATGATAAAGACAAAAACTACCGATATAATGGTTGCATGTTTATGTAATGCTGGAAAAGCAGAAGTAAGAGCAGCTGTACCTGCCGTAATACTCACTGCTATCGTAAGCGTGTAATCAATTAACAAGGAAGCACCTGCAACCAATCCAGACTGCCATCCTAAATTATCCGTTGAAACGATATAGGCTCCGCCACCATCTGGATAACTGGCAATGATTTGTCGATAGGAGATGATCAAAAGCGCTAATAAAAATATGATCGCTGCCGTAATCGGCAAAGAATACCAAAGCGCAAATAGTCCCAATGGAGCGAGCACTGTAAGTAATTGTTCGGTTCCATATGCAAGCGAAGACAAAGCATCCGAAGATAATATAGGAAGCGCTTTCCATTTTGGAATTTTTTCTTCTGTCAATTGTTCGGTTCGTAGTGGACGTCCGATGATGAGTCGTTTAACAAAACCTAACATGTTCATTCGAACCCCTTTTCGGGTAGATATGTATTAGTATTTCGAGTTTCCCTTTATTCATAGGAGGTATCATTTTCCTATCTGGAAATACAATAAAATCTATCTTAACCCATTTCAAAATGAAAATCTATATAAAAATATAAAAAAATAACTTAATATTTATCAATTGGCAATGTACCACTGTAATTCAAAAAAGAAAACAGCCTTTGATTTTAACAAAGACTGTTTTCTTGATCTATCTATAGAAAATGATTATATTCGAGCCCAGACACCCAAATAACCCAAGTGTCTGGTTCCCCCCAAATTACAATTTTGGTAAAAGGGGGGAGGTTGATGGTTTCTCTGGGTTGGCGACCCAGCATCAACGCCCTGGACGGGACTCTGAAACTGAGTCAGCCGCGAAGGATGAGAGAATTGCCGATCCAATCACCCAACAACGCCGTAATCGGTGGCCACCGAACAAGACATCCCCTTTGATTTCCTGTCTACAAGAAACCAAAGGCGGGGTCCTGAATCGGTTAAGGTGAAAGGATGTCTCATCAACTTCAACAGAAGAAAACCAACTGAATTTAGAGTATCATCACTTTTCAGCATTGTCAATATAGTATGAAAACCATAATAAATAGCTAATCCGAACAGATCATCGGATTAGCTTTTTGTAAGAAATATATAAGTCCCATTTTTAACATTAAAGCAGTAAAGTATAAGTAACTGCGCTTATGTTTATCCCACTCATTGGGCACTCTCTTTTACAAGCGCAACGACCAGTTCTGCTGCTTTTACTAACTCCGGAATGGACATCCGTTCGTTAGTCGTATGAATATTTTCGTACCCAATACTGAGATTAACAGTTGGAATACCATATCCTGCGATCACATTGGCATCACTGCCACCACCACTAACACCTAAGTGTGGGGTACGGCCTACTTTTTTGACACCTGCTATCGCCTTTTGGACAACAAGGTCATCTGCCGAAAAAGAGTAACCAGGATACAGTGATTTTGTTTCTACTTCCGCTGTTGCACCCATTTGTTTGGCTGTCAGTTCAAAAGCCATGACCATTTCTTCCACTTGATGAACCAATTTTTTCTCGTTTCTACTTCTGGCTTCGGCAAAAATTTTCACATATTCTGGTACGACATTTGTCGCGATTCCACCTTGGAACATGCCTATATTTGCTGTCGTTTCTGCATCGATTCTCCCTAACTTCATACGGGAAATCGCTTGGCTTGCTACTTGGATTGCACTGATGCCGGATTCCGGACTGGAACCTGCATGAGCAGCTTTCCCGTGAATGGCTGCTTCGATTTTTACTTGAGCTGGTGCAGAAGTGATAATTTCTCCTACTTGCCCACCTGCATCAAAAGCAAATCCATACTCTGCTTCCATTAACGATTTATCTAAATGACGAGCTCCCACTAAACCTGACTCTTCTCCAACTGTAAAGACAAATTGTAAGTTTCCATGAGGAATATTCCATTCTCGTAAGATTCGAATCCCCTCTATAATAGCAGCGATGCCAGCTTTATCATCACTACCCAATACAGTTGTCCCATCTGTCACGATATAATCTCCGAGTATGGAGGGTTTTACCCTCTTGCCTGGCGCAACGGTATCCATGTGTGAAGTGAAGTAGATCGTTGGAGCATCTGCAATACTGCCTGTATACGTAGCAATTAAATTTCCTGCACCATGTTTCGTAAACCTAGCAGATTCATCTTCTACAACATCTAACCCCAAAGAAGAAAGTTTCTCCTTCAAGAAATCACAAATTTTTCGTTCGTTCCCCGATTCACTGTCTATTTGCACCAACCGCATAAATTCGTCGATCAACCGATTTTTATTTACCACCGTACTGTATGCTACCTTTTAATGCAGGATCAATTTTTCCGTTCTTTTCCCCATGATCCTACATTTTTCCTCTTTCGACGTGTCGCTATTAAAGAGCGTTTGGTGTAACACTCCAGAGGCGTTAATTCCGACAAGTCCTGCCGTATTGTACCTATTCCTACTAGTCAAAATAGGTACATGTAGCTCTCCTTTCTTCTTTTGTCTGCTACGACACCAATAACATAGCTTTGCTTTCCATTTTTTATAGATAAAATCACGTTTCGTTGTCCCCCGATCGAATAGACCATGTTTTCGCAAATACGAATATGCTCCTTTTGTAGAGGAGGAGATTTGCTCAGATTAGAACGGACAGGTATAGTAATTTATATGTTAATTTTTACATTGTTTCATCGCTTATATGAGAAGGACAGCGCATTAATATTACAGATATATTATACTTATTTTACAGAATTATTACAAGGGGATATTGCCGTGTTTTTTAGGTGGTAAATGGGCTTGTTTGCGCTCTAGCATCTCCAGCGATTGTTTTAATTTTAATCTTGTCTCTCTTGGATCAATTACATCGTCTACCATACCGTACGCAGCAGCTACATAAGGGTTCGCAAATTGATCTTTGTACTCACTTATCTTGGCTTGTCTCATCTCTTCTGGGGTATTGCTCTCGTCAATTTCACGCTGAAAAATAATATTAGCTGCACCTTCTGGTCCCATAACAGCTACTTCGGCTGTTGGCCAAGCATATACGATATCTGCCCCTATCGACTTACTATTGAGAGCGACATATGCCCCGCCATATGCTTTGCGGAGAATCACCGTAATTTTCGGAACAGTAGCTTCGGTATAAGCATATAAAATCTTTGCTCCGTGCCGAATAATACCACGGTGTTCCTGACCAACACCAGGAAAGAAACCAGTGACATCTACAAAAGTGATGAGTGGAATTTGGAAACAATCACAAAATCGCACAAATCTACTCAGCTTGTCAGATGCGTCAATATCCAACCCCCCTGCCATGAACTTTGGCTGATTGGCTACCACACCTACTGGTTTTCCATCTAAATGGGCAAATCCTACAACCAAGTTACGAGCAAATTTTTGATGTACTTCTAAAAACTCACCATCATCAAAAACGTGCTCTATTACTTTTTTTACATCGTAGGCTTTCATTCCTTCCGTCGGCACTACATTTATTAAATCTTCTACCCAATCTTCTTGTTTTGGCTTATGGGCAACAGGAGGTAAAGCTTGATTGCTATTTGGTAAATATTTTAATAAACGGCGAACATTTTCAAAAACTTCTGCTTCTGACGGAGAAGTAAAATGTACGTTCCCACTAATACTCGCATGTACACCTGCACCGCCAAGTTGTTCTGCTGATATTTTCTCTTTGGTGACAGTTTCAATCACCTTTGGTCCAGTAATAAACATTTGACTTTTTTGTTCCACCATAAAGACAAAATCAGTTAATGCAGGAGAATACACTGCTCCACCTGCACATGGACCAAGGATGACAGAGATTTGCGGGACTACTCCAGAATACAGCACATTTCGTTTAAAAACATGTCCATATCCGTCCAAAGATAGTACACCTTCTTGAATTCGTGCACCACCTGAATCATTTAGACCGATGATCGGCGCTCCATTTTGAGCAGCCAAATCCATCACCTTGGCAATTTTCATCGCATGCATTTCCCCAAGAGCCCCTCCAAATACAGTGAAATCTTGGGCAAATAAATAAACTAATCTACCATCGATCTTTCCACTTCCTGTTACCACCCCCTCTCCAGGAGCTTCTTCTTTATCCATTCCAAAAGCTGTGATCCGATGCTGGACAAAAGGATTTAGTTCAACGAACGTCCCTTCATCAAGGAGCATCTCAATTCGTTCTCGTGCCGTTAATTTCCCACGTTTATGTTGGGATGCAATTCGTTTCTCTCCCCCACCTGCAAAAATTTTTGCCCGTCTTGCGTTTAGTTCATCAATTTTTTTCTGCATCATCTAGTCCTCCTGTGATTGCGATTGGCAGAGTTCTGTTAATACTTTTCCTGTTGAAGAAGGATGTAGAAAAGCAATCTGTGACTGGTGGGCACCTCTTTTTGGCTCTTTATGTATCAAGGAAATACCCTTTTGCTCAAGGTCTAAGAGGGATGTAGCAACATCGTCCACCTCATAGGCAATATGGTGAAATCCTTCTCCTCTTGTTTGCAGATGTTTGGCAATAGGACTTGAATCATCTGTTGGTTCAAGTAATTCAAGTCTACTCTCGCCAATTTGAAAAAAAGCTACTTGTACCTTTTCGCTCGCAACAAATTCTTTTCCAAGAAAAGATAGTCCAAGTGTATCTCGATAATAAGGTATCCATTTTTCTAGTGATTCTACTGCGATACCAATATGACTGATCTTTTGAATACTCATGTTATCACTCCTTAGAAAACATGTTTCGAACAAAAGCTATCGTATCTTTTATCGTACTGCCCGGCGGAAAGATTTCTTTGATCCCTAATTGTTTGAGATGAGGAATATCCGCCGCTGGAATAACACCGCCTGCAAAGATTGGGATATCTGATGCTCCTTGCACTTTTAATAGACGTATCACTTCAGCGAAAAGTTCATTATGCGCACCTGAAAGGCAAGAAAGACCAATTAAATCAACATCTTCTTGAATGGCAGAGACAACGATTTGCTCCGGTGTTTGACGTATACCTGTATAAATTACTTCCATTCCCTCATCCCGCAATGCTTGAGCAATGATCAATGCCCCTCGATCATGTCCATCCAAGCCCGGTTTTGCGATTAATACACGGATAGGTCTTTGCACAACACTCTCTCCTTTCTAGATGACATATTCTCCATAAATTTCTCGCAAAGTGTTACAGATCTCCCCAACTGTGGCATAGGCGCGTACAGCATTTAAAATATAAGGCATCACATTTTGGCTGCTGTTAGCAGCTTGTCTCAATTGAGTTAGCTCGGTTTGAACAAGTTTATTATCCCTTTGCTCCCTTAACTTTTGGAGGGATGCTATTTGCTTTTTAGCTAAAGCAGGGTCTACACGAAGCAGTTCTGGAGCAATCTCGTTATCCAATTGAAACTGATTCATCCCAACGATGATCTGCTCTTGAGATTCTATCTGTCTCTGAGTAGCAAGAGCTGCTTTCCGTATTTCCCGCTGCATAAAACCTTGTTCTACTGCTGTAACAGCACCGCCTAGTTCTTCGATTTGACTTAAATAGATAATGGCTGCTTCCTCTATTTGATCCGTTAAACTTTCTACTGCATATGATCCGCCGAAAGGATCAACCGTATCAGCTACTCCACTTTCATAAGCGATGATCTGTTGAGTACGAAGTGCAATCCGAGCTGACTCTTCAGTAGGGAGTGCCAATGCCTCATCCCGTGCATTAGTATGGAGACTTTGCGTGCCTCCCAATATTGCTGCAAGCGCTTGCAAAGTGACCCGAACAATATTGTTATCTGGTTGTTGTGCGGTTAATGTCGAACCTGCTGTTTGCGTATGAAACCGTAATTGCCATGATTTTGGGGATTTTGCTTGAAAACGTTCTTTCATGATTTTCGCCCACATTCTACGGACTGCACGAAATTTAGCAATTTCCTCAAAAAAGTGATTATGAGCATTAAAGAAAAACGAAAGTCTTGGGGCAAATAAATCAATATCCAAACCTGCTGATAGTGCTGTTTCCACATAAGCTATGGCGTTTGCCAATGTAAAAGCAACCTCTTGTACCGCAGTTGAACCTGCTTCACGAATATGATAGCCGCTGATGCTTATCGTATTAAACTGAGGGGTGTGCTCCATGCAGTATTGAAAAATATCCGTAATAATTTTCATAGAAGGTTTCGGAGGAAAGATATAAGTACCTCGTGCAATATATTCTTTTAAAATATCATTTTGAATCGTACCTTTGATCAGCTTAGGGTCTACACCTTGTTTCTCTGCTGTCGCAATATACATCGCTAACAAAATGGATGCAGGTGCATTAATTGTCATCGACGTGCTCACTTGATCCAGTGGAATTCCTGCAAACAATTTTTCCATATCTTGAAGCGAATCAATAGCAACTCCAACTTTTCCTACTTCCCCAATGCTCATCTGATCATCTGAATCATAACCAATTTGTGTTGGAAGATCAAAAGCCACACTGAGTCCTGTTTGACCTTGCTCCAGCAGATAACGATATCTTTCGTTGGTCTCTTCTGCGGAGCCAAAACCAGCATATTGTCTCATCGTCCAAAGTCTACTTCGATACATCTTTTGATGGATGCCTCTTGTATAAGGATATTCTCCTGGCGGGCTTGTATGTTTAGGAGAATCAGATTCGTCATATACTGTCTTTAACGGAATACCAGAAAGCGTTTCAAACTTCTCTTTACGTTCCATCTATTTTCCTCCATTGGTCAAGTGAACCTTGTGATGAAGAAGTCATGAAAAGTTGTTTCGGGATTGTTTTTTCTTTACTATTATGAGTATACTCTTTTATGTGGATGTTTACGGAAAGCAGGTGAATTCATTTATGGAATATTTTATGGTACCACTACTTGTAATCATCAGTATTCTTGCAGTTATTGGAACTACATACAACAAGCGAACTGGTAACACAGCGGGCTTTTATATTGGAGGAGTATTCACTTTAGGTGTAGTTGTGGTGACTCTCCTGTCCCTTTATGATTTATTTGTTGGAATTCAATAAGAAAAGTGAATAATGGGTAAGATGGAACCGCGGTAAAAGTATTGTACCGCGGTTTTTTACGTGAAAATTTCCTTCATCGCCATCTCAACTTCATCCATAACAATATCCATGTCCACTACTTCACCTAAAATTTGAGACATAGAAGTCACCCCGTAGTCCGTAATTCCACAAGGAACAATCGTCGAAAAGTACTGAAGATCTGTGTTGACGTTAAGGGCAAAACCATGACTTGTGATATATCCTTTTTTGTTACGTGCTTTATGAAATTTCACTCCGATAGCCGCTACTTTTTCATCCTTTACCCATACTCCAGTATGTTTCTCCATCCGTCCCCCATTAATTCCAAAGGAAGACAATACACGGATAAGTGCTTCTTCTATATCTCGAAGATAGGAATGTGCATCATGCTTTTGATCGCCTAAATAAAAGATCGGATAACCAACTAGCTGACCTGGTCCATGATAGGTAACATCTCCACCTCGATCAATTTCCACTATATCGATCCCTTTGGACTCGTAATCTTGTGTAGACAGAAGCAAGTTACTCAAGTGGCTTCCCCGTCCCATCGTCACAGTATGAGGATGTTCCAACAACAATAATTGATCAGGTATCTTCCCTTCATCTACGAAACGTACAATATTTCTTTGCTCGTCCCATGTTGGCTGATAAGCCGCCATTCCAAGGCGTTGTACCTCAAACATGATGAACACTCTTTTCTAAGCAAAATTTACTCTCTTATAAGGCAGTATTGACTTGGTATGACTCTAATCTTTCTTTTACTCGTGCTAAAAATTGTCCAGCAGTCAAACCATCTAATACACGATGATCCAACGATAAACAGAGATTCATTCTATTACGAATTGCGATCATGTCGTCGATTACTACTGGTTTCTTTACAATCGATTCAAAAGATAAAATAGCTACTTGAGGTTGATTAATAATCGGTTGAGAAGCAATTGAACCAAAACTTCCTGTATTATTAACCGTAAATGTTCCCCCTTGCGTATCAGCGATACCCAAGTTTCCGTTTCTCGTCTTATGAATCAAATGCTGCAAAGATCGTGCAATCCCAAAAATATTTTTTTCGTCTGCTTGATGAATAACAGGGACATATAGAGCATCATTTGCAGCAATCGCAACAGAGATATTGATATCTTTCTTTAAAATGATCTTATCCTCTGCCCAAACCGAGTTTACATAAGGAAACTCACGCAATGTATCTACCGTCGCTTTGATGAAAAATGGCATAAAGGTTAAAGGGATACCATTTGCAGCAAAATCGTCTTTGTACTTATTGCGCAAGGCAACAAGACCACTGACGTCCGCTTCCATCATTGTCCATGCATGAGGAATCTCTGTCTTGGATTTCACCATTCGCTCCGCGATCGTACGACGAATCGAGGAAACAGGCACGATTTTATCTTCCACTAATATTTCAGGTGGTAGAGTTTCCTTTACTTTTTTCTTCTCCACTGGAGCAGTTACATTCTTAGTAGGAACAGACGCAGCAGCAGATTTGTTTTCCACCGCATATAAGACATCTTTGCGCGTAATTCGTCCACCTTTTCCACTGCCTGATAGTTTCGTGAGATCAATCTGATTTTCTTGTGCGATACGAAGAACGGCAGGAGAATAACGATGTTTCATCGAAGTATCCGCTTCATTTCGTTCTTGGGTTATAGAAGTTGGCTCATCAGGCTCAACAGTCTGTGAGGCTGTTTCGGTTTCGACTTCCATTTTGCAGATGATTCCACCTACCTCAATGGTTTGTCCCTCATGAGCTAAAATTTCTCCCATTTTACCGTTGTACAAAGAAGGAATTTCCGTATTCACTTTGTCAGTTTCTACTTCACAAATTGGCTCATATTCTTCTACTTCATCTCCCGGCTTTTTCAACCAGCGGGAAATGGTTCCTTCTGTTACACTTTCACCTAACTGAGGCATGACAATATCAATAGTCATTTATTCCGCTCCTCGTCAACTACAGTTCTGCTAGTTCGCGAATGGCTGCTGCTATTTTTTCTGGGCTCAGCATAAATGCCTTTTCGAGTTTAGAATTATACGGCATGGATGGCACATCTGGACTGCATAGTCGACTTACTGGTGCATCCAAATCAAAAAACGCTTCTTCGGCAATGACTGCTGCAACCTCTGCACCAAATCCACTCGTTTTATTATCTTCATGTACAATAAGTACTTTTCCTGTTTTCCTAGTTGCTTCTAGAACAGCTTCTTTATCGAGCGGAATCAATGTACGTAAATCCAATACATGCACATCAATCCCCTCTTCAGCTAACTTTTTAGCTGCGTCCAATGTGTAATGCACCATCAGACCATATGTAATGACGGTAATGTCGTTTCCTTCTCGTTTCACATCTGCTTTCCCAAGAGGAATCGTATATTCTTCACTTGGTACTTCATCTTTTATTAAACGATACAACTTCTTGTGCTCAAAGAAAAGCACAGGATCATTATCTCGTATAGAGGAAAGAAGCAATCCTTTTACATCATAGGGTGTACTAGGAGTAACAATTTTTAAACCTGGTACACCAGTAAATAATGCTTCGATGCTTTGAGAGTGATACAGTGCACCATGAATTCCTCCACCATATGGGGCACGAATAACCATCGGACACTGCCAATCTCCATTGGAACGATACCTCATCTTAGCAGCCTCACTGATGATCTGATTTATTGCCGGCATGATGAAATCGGCAAATTGGATTTCGGCAATAGGTCTTAGACCATATGCTGCTGCACCAATTCCAACTCCTACAATGGCTGATTCTGTTAAGGGGGTGTCTAAGACTCTATCTTCGCCATATAGATCTATCAAGCCGTTGGTGGCTCGAAACACACCACCTCTTACCCCTACATCTTCCCCTAGAACAAAGACACTTTTATCGCGACCCATCTCTTCGGAAATTGCCTCTGTAACAGCATCGATATAAGAAATTACAGGCATTTAAATTCTCTCCTCTCTATCCGGCAAAAACATGCTTGGATAAATCATTTGGGTTAGGATGGTCTGCCGCTTCAGCGAATTTGATCGCTTCCGTTATCTCTGCGTCCATTTCTTTACTCAACGCCTCTTTCTCATCGGCTGTCCACAACTGATGTTCGTCTAAGTAAGTTTCCAACACAAATAAACCATCGCGTTTTTTTGCTTCATCTACTTCTTCTTTTGTCCGATAAGTCAAATCATCGTCATCACTCGAATGTGGCGTTAGACGGTAAGAGACTGCCTCAATCAGTGTAGGTCCTTCTCCTTTTCTCGCCCGTTCTACTGCTTGCTTCATCACATCATATACTTGAAAAACATCATTACCATCTACACGGATTCCTGGCATTCCATAACCTTGTCCACGGGCAGCAACATTTTCTCCAGCTAATTGTTTACTGAGTGGCACAGATATGGCGTACATATTGTTTTCTACTAAAAACACCACAGGAAGTTTATGAACACCTGCAAAATTCAATGCTTCATGCCAATCTCCCTGGTTACTAGAACCTTCGCCACATGAGGTTAATACCACATGATCTTCTCCTGTTACTTTACCTGCATATGCAATTCCAACAGCATGGAGCATTTGGGTCGTAACAGGACTAGAACCAGATAAAATCCGATAACGACGATCCCCGAAGTGATTTGGCATCTGACGCCCCCCGCTATTGGGGTCATCTTTTTTGGCAAAAGCAGATAGCATTTGATCACGAGCTGTTTGACCAAACAACAGCACCATACCTAAATCACGATAATAAGGACATAGCCAGTCTTTCTGCCGATCTAGCGCATATACTGCTCCAATCTGTGTTGCTTCTTGTCCTTGGCAGGAAACAACAAAAGGCAGCTTTCCTGCACGGTTCAAAAGCCACATTTTTTCATCCACTTTTCTAGCTAACAGCATATAGCGGTACATTTCTCGAACCTGCTCATCTGTTAACCCCAGTTCTCGATGTTTCAAACTGGAATCCCTCCCTTGCTTGTCTATTTATATCCTTGTGTTACTTCTCCAAATACTTCAGAAAAAGTAGGATGAGGAAAAATAACCTGTCCGATTTCCCAAGGTGAAGCATCTAAAAATTTAGCTAAACTAGCTGTTGCGATCAACTCAGTAGCCTGTACACCTATCAAATGGACTCCTAGCAAGTCTTGCGTTTTTTTGTCACTTACTATTTTTATAAATCCGTCAGCATTTCCATATACTAAAGGCTTACCAAGATATCTCAAAGGATATTTGCTTGCTGCAACATCGTAACCTTGTTCTTTTGCTGCTTTTTCCGTCAATCCAATACTCGCTATCTCCGGACGACTATACGTACAACGTGGCACTTGGTTAGGATTTACTAATTCTATCTCATCTCCCATCATGTGGTTTACAGCAAGTATTCCTTCACGAGATGCAACATGAGCCAATTGATATCCACCGATAACATCACCAATCGCATAGACATGGGCCTCTGCGGTCTGGTAAGAATGATTTACTTGGATAATCCCACGTTCTACTTGAATATTGGTATTATCCAATCCTAAATCCTCTGTATTTGCATCTCTTCCCACAGATACTAACACCTGATTGATGGTGATCGTATGCTCTGTGTCTGAATCATTTCGTATAATAGAAAGCGTTACTTGTCCATCTTCTATATGTACACTATGCGCCTCTACTTGTGCATTTGTCCATATGGTAACATTTCGTTTTTCCAGAATTCGTTTCATCTCGCTGCTTATTTCTTCATCTTCCAAAGGCAAGATTCGGTCCGCATATTCCACTAGAACTACTTGCACACCCATATCACTTAACATGGAAGCCCATTCGACACCAATGGCTCCTCCACCTACAATCAACATCGATGCAGGTAATTCCTGTAGTTCTAAAGCATCATCAGATGTGAGTATATGAGTATGATCCACTTCTAATCCACTTAACATCCTTGGACGAGAGCCGGTTGCTAGTAATACAAATTTAGGGACAAGCATTTCTGCTTCACCTTCTTGTTTTTCGACAGCAATCGCTCCACCTGCGAGTGGGGAAAAAATCGATGGTCCCATTAACCTGCCTGTACCATGATATATGTCAACCTTATGACCACGCAACAAATTATTTACTCCTTGGTGCAACCGATCTACCACTTCTGTTTTTCGCTTTTGTACCAATTCCATGTTTAAGCGAACACTCTCTGTTTCTACTCCATACGAGGTGCTTTCTTTTATCGCGTGATACATCTCGGCACTTTTCAGTAGCGATTTACTTGGAATACATCCTTTATGCAGACATATTCCCCCTACTTTTTCTTTTTCTACCAATGCTACTTTCCATCCCTTTTGAGCAGCATGTGCTGCCGCTACGTAACCACCGGGACCTCCACCTATCACGACTAAGTCATAATGATGTGCCATGCACCCACTTCTCTCTTCTATGTAATTATGTAAATTTCGACGATAGCTCTACGCTAAATCCGTTTGCTTTACGTATGTAAATAAGATTTGCAATGGTAAATCTTATTACTAAAAAAAACCAATTTCACTTGACCAGCCCAATCCTATTTTTAGATTGGGCTAATTTTTCTATCCATACTATCTTCCGTTTTTTTCTAAATTCAAAGCATGTCTGGCATTTCGATTAAACCGGCTTCGCACATGTTTCATCTTAGCAATTCGCTCTTCTGCGAGGTGGTCAGCAGCAAGGTGTGTAGTAAGGCCTTCACGCTTTGCAATCGCAAATATATCGAGTACTGTGCCATAAATATTTGCTACTTTTTGCATGACTCGATCCTCATTATATCCAGTCAGCTCGTCTGCAACCTGAATCACTCCGCCTGCATTGATTACATAATCTGGTACATACAAAATGCCTTTTTGTTGTAATAACTCGCCATGTCTTGGTTGGTGTAACTGATTATTCGCAGCTCCTGCAACAATTTTACACTTCAAGCGATCAATGGTTTTGTCATTGATGACAGCACCGAGCGCACAAGGTGCAAAAATATCGCAGTCTGCATCATAAATTTCATCAGGCAAAACGGAAGTTGCCCCATATTCGACAACTGCTCTTGCCACTTGTTCTTCATGAATATCGGTTACAATCAGACTGGCTCCTTCTTTAGCCAAGTGACCGAGCAGACGAAAAGCCACATTTCCTACACCCTGTACTGCAATTGTTTTCCCTTCAAGTGAGGAGGTCCCAAACGCTTCTTGAGCAGCTGCTCGAATCCCTTGATAGACACCATAAGCAGTAGCGGGAGATGGGTTTCCAGCAGATCCGGATGCTGAAGAATAACCAGTGACATAACTGGTCTCCAAGTGAATCAATTCCATATCGTTTTCCGTTGTACCAACATCTTCAGCCGTTATATACCTTCCATTCAGCCCTTCTACATAGCGGCCAAACATACGAAAAAGAGCCTCACTCTTATCCTTCCGTGAATCTCCGATAATAACAGCTTTTCCTCCACCTAAGTTCAATCCAGCTACAGCTGCCTTATATGTCATCCCTTTTGCCAATCGTAAAACATCTTCTATCGCATCTTCATCTGATTGGTAGTTCCACATTCTTAGCCCACCAAGTGCAGGCCCTAGTGTAGTATCATGTATACAAATGATTGCCTTTAAACCTGAAACTTCATCTTGACAAAATACCAGCTGCTCATAATTACTCTCTTGTAATCGATTAAACAATTCCACGAGGAGATCCCTTCATTTCTAACGATTTGAATTTGCTACTTGTACTGCTGCTAAGGCAATCGAATACAGCTTTGCCTCCGCAGAGTCCGCACGTGATGTTAACACAATTGGAGCTTTAGCCCCCAATACCAAAGCACCAATCTTCGCTTTTGCGAAGTAGACCATCGATTTATAAAGAATATTGCCAGCTTCAATATCTGGTACCAAAAGGACATCCGCTTTCCCTGCAACTGGACTTTCGATTCCTTTATGTTCTGCTGATTCCACAGATACTGCATTATCTAAGGCGAAAGGGCCATCGATGATCGCTCCTTTTATTTGCTTACGACGATTCATCTGGGCAAGAGCAGCAGCATCAAGCGTCGCTTGCATATTGGGATTGACGACCTCAACCGCCGCAAGAGCAGCTATTTTTGGTTCCTCACACCCTAATGCATGACACAATTCAATGATGTTTTCCACAATTTGAAACTTCTCTGGCAGTGTAGGTGCTACGTTTAAAGCCGGATCTGTCACATGGATGAGGTGATCATAACCTGTCACTTCAAAGGTAGCCACATGACTGAGTACCTTTCCACTCCGCAAACCTTTTTCCTTATGTAAAATTGCCCGAAGGAAGTCAGCAGTCTGTACCATACCTTTCATCACAACATCTGCTTTTCCTTCTCTCACTGCTGACACTGCTGCAATGCAAGCAGCTTGTACATCAGAAGTATCCGTAATAAATTCCCCAGCAGTTAAAGTAAGTCCGATTTCCCTACTAATACGTTCGATCTCTTGTTTTTTTCCGTACAATTGAAACTGAGCAATCCCATGTTTTTTTGCATCTAGGACTGCTTCCAAGACTTCTCGATCATCAGCAGCTGCTACTGCAACTGTGACCGAAGGAAGTGATTCTGCCTTCACTACTATTTCTTGAAATGTCTTCAACTTACTCAAACATATTCCTCTTTCCTCTGTCTGGATTGTCTTATTAGGGTTCGCGAAAAAGACTTTTTGAATACCTAGATCCTTTTATATCCTAGAGAAAACAAGAGAATGAGTCAATCTATCCAGCCGAATTATGTATGGAAAACAGCACACTCCTATCATACCACACAGGTGGATATCGTGCCGGAAATGAAGTAAAATGATCGTGGACATAGGAAGGTGACTTGACATGCAAAAGGAAGTTTTTCAAAGACTTATTGCCATTATTCTCATGTGTATCCCTGGGGGAATCAGTGTTTATGGTTGGACACTCATGCGTGACATTCTCTTTTCTACAGCAGCTGGTGAATCTTTTCCCCTTTTCACTTTTGTACTCGGACTGATCTTGTTTTTACTCGGTTTAACGATTGTAGGAGGATTTATTTTTTACCGCGATAAAAAGCGAAACAAAATTCAGCCTAAACTGCTGAAAAAGACGGATGAATATAAAAAAGAAAAACATGCTTTTCTTGACAAAGTTTAGATCCTTGACCGAAAGGGATCTTTTTTTTATGCATGTTTTAGATACAGTTGCATATTTTCCTATTGGGAGGGATTTCGTATGTCAACGTATCAAGAGTGGTATGAGAAATGGTTAAAAGAACCGATTCTCGAGACGATCCGTTTTCATCAGCAATGGTTATTACAAGACCCTTTTGACTTAGAAACAAGTAGTCATGAATCATTGAAAAAAAGATTAAAAAAATTGGAAGCAGAAGTGAAATCTGCCTCACCCGATCCAAATAGCTACTATCAATATTTGAAAAAGTTGGTAGATATCGAAAAGGAATATACTACTTTTCAAGAAGAAAACATCTACGAACCTTATTATGGAACCGCATACCTCAGTAGTGAAGAAACGAGTGAAACACATACATATGACCCTGTTCCTATTGGAGGGCATACATTACCCCCCTTACCTTATGCTTACAACGCTTTAGAACCATACATCGATGAACAGACCATGTATTTGCACCATGATGAACATCATAAAAAATATGTAGATGATCTGAATAAAGCAGAAAAAATGCTGGAAAAAGCGAGAATCACCAATCAATATGACCTCATAAAATATTGGGAACGCGAACTCGCTTTCAACGGTGCCGGACACTATTTACATACTATCTTTTGGGAAGTGATGAGTCCAAACGGTGGTGGAGAACCGAGCGGTTCCTTAAAAAGAGAAATTTGCCGCGATTTTGGGAGCTTTCACCAATTTAAAAAACATTTCTCTGAGGCAGCTGAAAAAGTAGAAGGCGGCGGGTGGGCAATTCTTGTCTACAGCCCTAGGTCACAACGTTTGGAAATTTTACAAGCAGAGAAACACCAAAACCTCTCCCAATGGGATGTCATTCCACTTTTAACTCTTGATGTTTGGGAGCATGCCTATTATTTAAAATATCCCAACAAACGGAAAGAATATATCAAAAATTGGTGGCATGTCGTCAACTGGCCAGCAGTACAGGAACGTTATCGTAAAGCAAAAAAATTAGCTTGGACTCCATATTAAGGGTAATAGAAAAGCACTTTCCTATATAATAAAAATAAGCAATGCGGAATAGAACATACTTTTATACACATCCCATCACATACCACCATTCACCCTACTATTGGCTATTTTTTTATAGAGGGGACAGGGATGATGAGTAAAAAAAGAAAGACGAGAGATAAAGAAAGTCAACAAAAAGCCAAAGCACGCTACACCAATCGAGCAAATATCTTCTACAAAGAAGAAGTAGCTCCTCTAGAGAAAGCTTACAAACGTGCTTTATCAGGAGAGCAATACCGAGAAGCTGAAGACATTTTCAGGAAGATTCGGGAATCGAAGAAACGGCATCGCACAATATTAATGAGGAAAGAGTTTGTGAGGATAAAATGAAAGACAACGAGTGCGGCCGGGTCCCTCCTGGAGTGGAGCGAACCCGGCCGTTTCACAAGCAGCTAACTTCCTTTTTTGTCTTTGGGAAGTCAGTTACTTCTTGTCCGCCTTGGAAGATTCGTTCTTCTCTTCCTTTGTACGGATATCATGTGCCGTCTTGGCATTGGCCATGGCAACAATCACTCCCGCCGTAAAGAGCAGGAAAGGACTCTTACCAGAAGCCTTATCAATCTGTTCGAAGAGATCAACCGGCTTTTCCTTGATGTACCAAGCTGCGTTGGTATAACCAACAGTCCCATAAAGCTTCGCGAGAGACGTGGTCAGGGGATAGGCAATGGCGAAACAACACTTGTTGAACAGCCAGTACCCGAACTGATACTTCTTGAAGCGTCCAACGAAGGGAGAAATCCACTCGTGAACAGTGTGGACTCGCCTTGCCAGACGGTGGAGGAACAGGAACAGGATGACGGTAACGCATACGGAGATGTTTTCCATCACCTTCCGCATACTTGCTTCCGCATCTTCCTGCTGCAACTTCAACTTCGTGTAACCCTGCTGCTTCGCACGGACAATGCAGAGCAGATCCTTGATCGAGAAGTTGTTCCTGCCGAACTCCTTGATGATCATCCGATCCGCGAGCTCATAGAGCTCTGCGACAGGAGCGGTAGCCATCTCCCACTCCTGCTCAAGACGATGCTCAGCCGAAGATCGAATCGCCTCGACGATGTCATCGTTGTAGACCTGAATGGACTTCGATGCCGAATCGACGATTCGAACAATTGGGTTTGTCTTTCCGACATCACCACTCTGCCAATCCTGTCCAGCGTGCTCCTTGTTCTGAGTGGCGATCCCATCAGCAATGGTCTCGTCAGATGCGAGGAGTGGCTCATCTCCAACCAAAGCTTTCTTGACGGTGCCTCGAAGCGTACCTTCTACTTCCTCACCGCACTTCTGTGACACAAGGTTGAGGAAATCGTCCCCGAGGTCTCCGATGATGTCCATGGTCAGAGCCGTGATGATTTGGTGACACGTTTCACGGTGCCGCATCTCCTCATCAACCGCCCTCTGACACTGTTCAAGTGTCAGTTCGGGGAACCGCTTCCGCTCCTTCGGGTCGGTGACCATCTCAAGATACAGCGCAACTGCGATGCTGTGGTATCCCAGTTCCTTGATTCGAGGAATCTTGATGTGAGGGTTTTCTTCCTCGATCTTACGAAGACTCGCGGGAAGCTCTTCGTCAGCCCACGGGATAGCGATCTTTGGATACTTCTCCTGCAGATATTGCTTGATCTCAGGGAGTTCCGGGTTGATCAGACGGAGGCGGTGATCGAGCAACCTCCGCGCGTCTTCGTACAGCTGTTCACTGTGGTAGCCACTTGCCAAATTACTGGTGCCCACTTATTGTCCTTTCAACGTGGGGGGACCGACTTGGTCTTAATCCCATTATAAAGACGTTGTGCTCTAAGAAGCAAATTTATTTTCTCTGTATTAACAAAAATTTAAAAAACCCTTTCAAAATTGAAAGGGTATACATTTTCTAATATTTCGATTTTACTTTGCGAATTTTATGCCATTTTATGTTCAATCCTTAATTTATCGGCAACCATCGCGATGAATTCACTATTGGTAGGTTTTGCTTTGGTAACATTTATCGTATAACCAAATAAATTTTTAATGGAATCCATATTCCCTCTACTCCAAGCAACCTCGATGGCATGACGAATAGCTCTTTCCACTCGGCTAGGGGTAGTATTGAATTTTTTGGCAATTCGAGGGTATAACGTTTTTGTAATTGCTCCGAGCAAGTCAACTTCATTATACACCATTGTGATCGCTTCTCTTAAATACAAATAACCTTTTATATGAGCTGGAACTCCAATCTCATGAATGACAGTAGTAATATTTGCATCTAAATTACCAAGGCGTGATGATACGGGAACCGCAGCACGAACACGGGAAGTAGTTGGTGCAGTTTGTCCGATCATTTGACGAATTCGCTCTGTGAGCACATCCATATCAAATGGCTTCAAAATGTAGTAAGATGCCCCTAGCTCCACGGCGCGCTGGGTAATATTTTCTTGGCCAAAAGCAGTTAACATGACAATTTTTGGTGCTGGTGACAAGTTCATCTGCTGGAGTTGTTCCAATACCCCTAATCCGTCCAAATGAGGCATGATAATATCTAATACGAGTACATCTGGAGTCCGCTCCTTTATCAGTTCTAGTACCTCTCCACCATTGTGAGCTGCTCCCAATACTTCCATATCTTCTTGACTGTTAAAATGATCTTTTAATAATTGCGTAAACTCTCGATTATCATCCGCAATAATCAATTTAATCAAATCTCTCTCCCCCTTCTCTCATCAAAACTGTTGTTTAACATTTTCGACAAATGAATTCTTCTTTCCTTCTTCCTATAATTACCACAAAGAGATATCATTTCAAAAAACGGGGCACCTACAGAAAAAAGCGGCACCTGTTAAGGTATCCGCAATGGTTTGTATTCCCGCATCCTTGAGCATCCATTCGATAAAAGTACCATATCCAGCAGAAGGATCATTAACAAAAACATGAGTCACCGCACCTATTATTTTACCATTTTGTATAATCGGACTTCCACTCATCCCTTGAACTATCCCCCCAGTTAGTTTCAAGAGTCGTGGATCTGTCACTTTTAGAATAAGACCTTTTGTGGAAGCAGAGCGCTGTTTGTTCACACTCACAATTTGGATTTTAAAGGACTCTACTTTTTGTCCATTTACCACCGTTAATATGTTTGCTGGACCTTCTTTCACTTCTTCTTGTAATCCTACAGCTATCGGCTTATTATATAACCCTTTATTTGGTAATTCACGCATTTCCCCAAATATTCCAAAGGGAGTGTTCCGGACAATATTCCCAAGTATTTGATCTTCATCGGTAAAAATCGCACGCTTTTCACCCGGTTCGCCTGATTCACCCTTTTGAATCGAGGTAACATGTGAACGAAGAACTTTTCCTTGTCCTACTACGATCGGCTGCCCTGTATCAACATCTGATATCACATGACCAAGTGCTCCGTATTTGTGTGCTATTGGATCTAAAAAAGTTAATGTCCCAACACCAGCTGCCGTATCGCGTACATACATCCCCATTCGATAAGTCTGTTCCTTTTGATCCATAAGTGGTTTTAAACGTACCTGATGCTGTTTGTTTGCTCTTAGTACAATAAAATGTAAAAACTTATTTGCCTTTCCTGCTTCCATAGCAAGTAGACCAAGTGTCTTTACACTCGTAGCTGCTTGACCATTGACACGTAAAATGGTATCTCCTACTTGAATCCCAGCTCTTTCAGCAGGAGAAATATTACCAGCAGATGTTTGAATCAAATTATGTCCTACCACCATAATCCCTTTGGATTTCAATTTAATCCCGATTGACTGACCACCTGGAATTACCTTCACAGGAGGAACTACTTGGACAGTTGCGCGTTTGACGGGTATTTTCCCAATGTTTAGGGTAGCATAATGAATACCTGCTTTATCCGCGCTATATTGGACTGGTAAATGAGCAGGTTTTATTAACAGTTCTCCATTCACCATCCGGATTTTGCTTGGAAAGGCCATGAAATCTTGCCAAGTCGGCGACAAACTGACAACGGTTAGGAGAAGGACAAAAATAAGGCCTAAACTTCTCTTCAACCATTTTTGCTGCACACTACCACTCTCCTGCGAGTTCTACCTATTCCTTCGCACTTGAGAGGCTTGTGAAGTTAATTTGCCCTTGATACTGTTTCCTTATAAGTAACAAATGCTTCCTAGCCCATAAACAGTTTGGAACATTTTCGTTACTGTCTTGTTTTGACTTTATTCGCTAAAAATAACATTTCAGCAGCATGCTGCTTTGTTCTGGCTGTAACTTCTGCCCCGCCGAGCATTCGAGATAATTCCATAATTCTCCCTGCTTTATCCAGCTTTACAACTCCAGAACTTGTCTTTTGATCACTGATCTGTTTGGATACATAAAAATGGACATCAGCCATACACGCCACTTGCGGCAAATGGGTAATACACAGCACTTGGTTTTCAGAAGCAAGTATGGCTATTTTTTCAGCAATCGCCTGAGCCGCTCGACCACTCACCCCTGTGTCTACTTCGTCAAATATCAACGTTTGTACTGGATCACGCCCACTAAAAATGCATTTTAATGCCAGCATGATCCGAGATAACTCCCCGCCTGAGGCAATTTTGGTTAATGACTTGAGAGGTTCTCCAGGGCCTGGGGAAAGTTGAAACTCGACTTGATCCATCCCAGTCACCGTGATTGCTGCTTTTTGCAAGGGATCAGGAAAAAAAGAAACATGAAAAACACTGGAACCCATCATCAAATCAGCTAATTGCGCTTCGACATGTACTTCCAGCTCTGAAGCTGCTTGTTTTCTTAACTGAGTCAACCCTGCTGCTTTTTGCAATAACTCATTCTTCAACTGCTTTTGTTTCTCGTATAGATGTTCTTTATTTTCTTCCACATTCAAAAGCCGCTCTAATTCTTCTTCTGCACTCTCCAGATAGTACAAAATATCAGAGGTGGTCTCTCCATATTTGCGCTGCAATTGCCGGATCGTATGAATTCGATCCTGTACTTCATATAACCGCTCTGGCGAAAAGTCTAAGCTGTCTTGATAAATACTCAGATCTCGAGCTGCTTCCTCTAATTGAAAAGTAGCTGCTTCCATCGTTTCTAATATGCTTTGGATAGCGGAATCAAGTCCTGCCACTTCTTGCAAATTGTATACCGCTCGACGCAGCTGAGTGATTCCACCGCCTTCAGCCGATAAAATCTGATAGGCTCCTGATACCCGGGAAACTAATTTTTCACCACCAGCTAACCGTTTTTCTTCTTCTTGCAATGTCTCTTCTTCCCCAGACACCAATCTTGCATCTTTTATTTCAGATACCTGAAACTGGAGCATATCTACTCGCCGTTCCATCTCTTGCTGATCGAGATCGAGCTGTGCAATTTGTTTGGTTATCTCTTGATATTGACGATATACATTTTGGTATTCCCTACGTTTATCTAAGATTTTAGATCCACCAAACTGATCCAACCAGACAAGATGCTCTTCTACTTGCAGCAATCCCGTATGCTCATGTTGACCATGTATATGAATGAGATAATTTCCTAATTGTTTTAACATAGCTAAAGTGATCATACGTCCATTAACTCGACAAGTGCTCTTCCCATTTATTGCAATCTCTCTGCGAATGATGAGATACTCTTCTTCTGCCTCAATATCCCATTCTTTTAACAATGCGATAGCAGGATGGTCTGCTGGGAAGTCGAAACTAGCCTCAATAATTGCTTTTGGAGAACCATGACGAACAAAATCACTAGAAGCTCTGCCTCCAATGACTAGTCCAAGAGCATCTATTAAGATGGATTTCCCTGCCCCAGTTTCCCCCGTCAATACGTGGAAACCTTGGTCAAAAGTCAGGTTTATATTTTCTACGATGGCAAATTGATGGATGGACAGTTCTTTTAGCATAAACTCATCTTCCCCTACAACATGTCTAAGAACCGTTGAACTATTTCTTCCGCTACTGGTTTGGATCGACAAATGATCAAAATCGTATCGTCTCCAGCAATCGTCCCCAATATTTCATCCCAATCAAGATTATCTAATAAAGCTGCTATAGCATGGGCATTACCTGGCAATGTATTCATGACGACTAGATTTTCAGCAAAGTCTATCCCAACGAAAGATTCTTGCAATAATCGCTTTAATTTTTGCAATGGGTTAAAGCGACGGTCTGCAGGCAAGGAGTATTTATAGGCCCCATTGCTAAGTGGAACTTTTACGAGATGCAATTCTTTGATATCACGGGAAATCGTCGCTTGTGTGACGTTATAGCCAGCTTTTTTTAACTCCGCTACTAAATCATCCTGCGTTTCAATATCTTTACTTGTTATGATCTCCCGAATACGAATATGACGCTGTGCTTTCATGAAAATCGCTCCTACTGCTCTTGCAATTTTTTGCGGATTACTTCAAAGAAAGTACGCTCTTTCCATTTGATCAAATGTGTGGAACAAGGTGACTTCCCAATTCGAACAATATCTCCACGTTCTAACGTAAATCCTTCTTGACCATCTATTGTAACACCAATTTCGTTGTGATTGGCTGCAACCTCGATTTCTAAAATACTATTTGCCGGAAGCACCATAGGACGTGAAGTTAAGGTATGCGGGCAGATTGGCGTGAGTAAAATACACTCCAAGCCTGGCCAAACAATAGGACCCCCACAGGAAAGGGAGTAAGCAGTGGAACCCGTTGGAGTAGAAATAATAACCCCATCCCCAGAGTAAGTACTGACAAAGGTTCCGTCCATTTTTACGGTACACGTAATCATCCGGCTAAAAGAACCTTTTGCGATTCCAATATCATTTAAGGAAATTCCTCTTTTGATCACTTCATCTTGGCGAATCACTTCTGCTTCTAGCATGAGTCTTTTCTCGACACAATAATCTCCCGCTAATATTCGATCAACGGATGCAGAGAGGTCTTCTGGTTCTGCTTCGGATAAAAAACCGAGGTATCCCAAATTAATCCCCAATATGGGGATGCGGGAACCGGCTAATTTTCTCGCCACTCCAAGTAGTGTACCATCTCCACCGAGCACAAAGGTACAGTCTACATGTATAGGAAAGTCATCCAAAGGAATCCCTTTATGTTCTTGACCAAGTACTTTTGCCAGATCTGTATCAAGACATACAGTAGCACCTTTGTATTCAATCAGATCTGTCAGCTTTTTTGCAACCGTCAGTGCCGTAGATTTAGTTTGATTAGCCATGATGCCTATTGTTTTCATCTGTCCACCTCAAGGTTACGCTTATCATTTTTGTATTATCCACATCAAAATCATACCAATTAAGAAAGTAATCACATAACCCATTGGAAATTTTTTTTGTGATTCCAATAACGCCGCATGAGAAAACTGTACAAGTGACACTTTATTTTTTGCTTTATCGACATATACAATTCCTGCTGGTCGATAGAGCAAAAAAAATGGGAAAAGATGATCACGGATAGCTGCTCCTGTTTTGCGTAAAGGTTTTCTCTCTTTTGCGACAAGCACCACATATAATAAATCTTCTTTCATCGCCAAAAAATCGATAAACATTCTGCTCTCATATGGCTCTTTATCCAATTCGATGGAGATAGGAATTTTTTTCTTTCCTTCAATGGGTTCATAACCATATTCTCGAAGTAAATCTGCTACTTCGCCTTTTATCTGTTTGGGTTCTTTTTGTGTTTTGTTCAATAGTATGTCTTTGGCAAATTGAAAAGAAACCCATTTTCTCAGTATCAAAAATAAAATAAATAGAATGATAAGTACTAAAACAATGGAATCACCTGAGTGTGACACGCTCCCTCCCTCTCTCCATAAGAAAACTATTCTTCCAACATGGGGGATTGATGAGCTTCTTGTAATACCAGCTCGATCTGCTCCTCTATAGAAAAAGAACGTTCGTCCGTTCCCTTTATCAGATACGCTAAAAATTCTATATTTCCTTTTCCTCCCCTTATCGGCGAGGAAGAAAGACCTGCGATTCCATAACCTTCTCGGGTGAACATTTCGATCATTCTTTTCAATACATCACGATGAACAGCTGCATCACGCACTATTCCTTTTTTCTCCACTTGATCTTTTTGAGCTTCAAATTGTGGTTTAATCAAAGCTACTACTTCACTTTTATCAAGTAGTAATCGATTTAACGTCGGAATGATATTCGATAAGGAGATAAAAGAAACATCGATAGTTGCAAAATTAGGAACTGGTCCTATTAAGTCTTTGGCTTGTACATGACGAAAATTCGTACGTTCCATCACTTTTACTCGTTCATCTGTACGAAGTTTCCAAGCAAGCTGACCATATCCCACATCTATGGCATATACATAGGAAGCTCCGTTTTGCAGGGAACAATCCGTAAAGCCACCAGTGGACGCACCAATATCCAATACCACTTTATTCTTCATATCAATAGAAAAAACGTGAAGTGCTTTTTCTAGTTTTAAGCCTCCGCGGCTTACATAAGGATGGGTTTCTCCTTTTATGTGAATTGAACTATCCACTGGATACTTAGTACCCACTTTGGTCGAAGACTCATTGTCTACAAAAACAAGCCCAGCCATAATGGCCCGCTGGGCTTGTTCCCGACTGGGATAATATCCTTTTTGTACAAGGAGAATGTCTAATCTTTCCTTAGCCATTCGATTACCTCAGATCTTTTGAATATCAGGGACACAACTTTTCCTTGCAATCTCGCAAATCCCCTCAGCTGTCAAACCAATTTCTGCTCGTTGTTCACTGACACTGCCATGTTCTACATAGTAATCAGGTACACCGAGGATAGACACTCGCTGATTTTTGTTTTGTTCCGCGAAAAACTCCAATACGGCGCTGCCAAAACCACCAATTTTGGAGCCCTCTTCGACTGTGATGATGGGCAATCCCTCTTGATGGATAGAGAGCAACAGTTCTTCATCTAAGGGCTTTGCAAAACGAGCATTGACCACTTTCGCTTGAATTCCTTCTTCGGCCAGTTGTTCTGCTGCTTCTACAGCTACAGAAACCATGTTTCCGAACGCAAGAATTGCCACATGATTCCCTTCTCGAATTGTTTCCGATTTTCCGATCGGGATCAATTGAAAGTCCTCATCCATCGGAACTCCTTCACCTTCACTTTTGGAGTATCTCACCGCAATCGGTCCTGATTCGTATTGGGTAGCAGTATAAAGCATATGTTGTAATTCGTTTTCATCTTTTGGCATCATGATCACTAATCCGGGTTGAGAGCGCATGAAGCTGATGTCATATACACCTTGGTGTGTCTCGCCATCTTCCCCAACAAAACCAGCTCGATCAACTGCAAAAACAACATTTAAATGTTGGCGGCAAACATCGTGAATCAATTGATCATATCCACGCTGTAAAAAAGTCGAATAGATGGCTAGCACAGGCTTCAACCCTTGTGTCGCTAACCCAGCTGCAAATGTTGTGGCATGCTGCTCCGCAATTCCTACATCAAAACAACGCTCTGGATAGGTTTGCTGAAATTTGTCCAATTTAGAACCTGTGATCATAGCTGGTGTGATAGCGACGATCTTTTGATTTTTCGCAGCAAGTTTGATCATTGTTTCTCCAAATACGGCTGGATAAGCAGGAGCATTAGCCTTTTTCTTTTGAAAAGCACCCGACTCAATTTTATAAGTCCCTACGCCGTGGAAGTTGACTGAATCGTCTTCTGCTGGTTTATATCCTTGGCCTTTTTTCGTAATAACATGCACAAGTACAGGTCCCTTTGTATTTTCAGCTTGACGCAAACACTCCATTAGTTCATCCATATGGTGACCATCAACTGGACCTAGATAAGTAAAACCAAGCGTTTCAAAAAGCACACCTGAAACCAATAAAAATTTAATGCTGTCTTTTACTCGTTCTAGTGTTTTTGCCACTGGCCCCCCAATAGTAGGGATTTTTTTCAGTACTTGTTCTACTTCTGCCTTCATTTTGTTGTAATGGCGATGAGTACGTAGTCTACCCAAGTAGTTATGTAATGCACCTACATTAGGACTAATAGACATTTCATTATCATTTAAAATGACAATTAAATCTTTTTGTTCTTGACCGATATGGTTAAGTGCTTCTAGAGCCATACCACCTGTTAGCGCACCATCCCCAATTATCGCTACTACTTTGTTACTTTCCCCTTTGATATCTCGAGCAGCAGCCATTCCCATCGCTCCAGATAAAGAAGTACTACTGTGCCCTGTTTCCCATACATCATGCTCACTTTCACTCATCTTAGGAAATCCGCAAAGACCTTTGTATTGCCGAAGAGTGGAGAATTTGTCTCCTCGTCCAGTTAATAATTTGTGTACATAGGCTTGATGACCTACGTCCCATAAAAACTTATCATTTGGACTGTTAAATAAATAGTGCAGGGCAATTGTTAATTCTACTACACCAAGGTTTGATGCTAAATGACCACCTGTACTGGACAGACTGTTAATGAGAAACTGCCTTATTTCTTCCGCCAACTGAGGAAGTTGATCCTCCGATAATTTCTTTAAGTCTGTAGGTGTTTGGATCTGCTCGAGGAGCAAGAAAGACCGCCTCGCTTTCATAGTTGTATATTCGTTCAGAAAAATGCCGGTCTATTTGAAGACCGGTAACGATGAACGTTTCTATGTATCTTTGGTCACAAAAAGGTGTTCAAATTACTAGATTTTGAAATACATTATAGCATAGGTAAGCCTTACCTGTCCCGTAAGAGTAAATAATCTGCTAGCTCCAATAACCGAGTTGGATCTAAGTCTTCTCTATTCTGAATCGATCCACGTGCGATGTGAATACAATCTTGTAATCTTTTTCTCGACTCATCTAATCCAAGTAAGGATGGATATGTAGCCTTCCTATTATGTTCATCACTGCCAACAGGTTTTCCGATGACTTCTTGGTCTCCAACCACATCCAATATATCGTCTTGAATTTGGAATGCCAATCCCAACTGATAAGAAAAAGTCATCAATGCTTCTAATGTTTCTTGTTTTGCTCCAGCAATTAATGCTCCAACTCGTATAGAATAAGTAATTAAATCACCTGTTTTCCGACGATGTATTTCTTCCAATTCATCTAATGTAATGGATTTGGATTCACTTTCCATGTCTTGCACCTGACCATTGATCATGCCCTGTGTACCTGCATACCGCACTGCTTCTTGAATTAAATCGAGAGAAACGCCAGCAGGTAAATGAGCTTCTCTTGCTCCTTTTGCGATCAACCCGAAGGCCTCGGTCAATAAACCATCTCCTGCAAGAATAGCCATTGCTTCCCCGAACACTTTATGGTTCGTCAACTTTCCGCGGCGATAATCATCATCATCCATCGCTGGTAAATCATCATGAATTAAAGAATAGGTATGGATCATTTCAATCGCACAGCCAAAAGGCAAAGCCGTTTCTATGCTTCCTCCTAGTGCTTCTGTTGTAGCAATGGTAAGAACAGGGCGGATCCGCTTTCCACCTGCGAGTAAGGAATAGCGCATTGCTTTTTGCAGTGTGGCAGGGATACTTGTCCATTCCATACTAATGGTATCCAGCTCTTGATGAACTATTTCTGCCATATTTTTTATGTATGTTCTTGCCTCTGTCATGATCGTAATCTTCCTTCCTCACGCACATCATTCGAAAAACATCTACGCTCATTTGTAAAATTTTTGCACGAATAGATTGGAACACTGGATTAAGTCGTTTGTTATATGTGTTTTCCGCGACTGCCTACGAAAAAACACAAAGGACGCTCCCAATCACATATGCATTTTTGCGTTGAATCATGCAACAGGCACTTATGTATTTTCTTCTCGAATAGGCTGAAATGGCTTTTTCGTCCATTCACCGTTCTCTTCTACCAATATTTCCACTTGTTGCTCTGCCCAATCCAACTTCTTACGACAAATGCCTGCTAACTTTGTACCTTCTCCATATAACTTAATCGCTTCTTCCAAAGGGATATCACCATGTTCCAATTGGGCTACAACTTCTTCCAATCGCTCCATTGCCTGTTCAAAAGTTAAATCGCTCATGTTCATTCCTCCTTCTTCCATACCTGACACTTTAATTTCCCTTCTGCGAGTTGTACATCAATCAAATCGCCAGGGTTCACTTGTTCAGCAGAGGTAACTAACTCATTTCCAGATAAACGATATACTAATGAATATCCCCGTTTCATTACAGCGAGAGGGCTTACCGATTCTAAACGTGTAATAAGTCTTTCAAATCGCTTCTCTTTCTGTTCCAGTGATTGCTGAAACAAATAGTCTTTCTCCCTCGAAATTCGTTCCAATTTAGCCTTAGCATTTGCAACTTGTGTTCGAGGCTGGCGAGATTCCAGTTGGTGAATAAATCGTTCTAATCTTCGATCCTCTCTCGAATAATTGGTTGCTAACGTTTGGTTCAATCGCTTTGTCAAGTATTGAAATTTCTCTTGGTGAGGGATCAATTTACGATTGGGATGCTGAAAAATCGGTCGTTCTATCAGTCGATTAACCTCAGTACGACGAGAATCTAGCAGCTTTTTAGGCAGTAGAGCTAATCTCGAAGCAAGAGAGGAAAATCTCATCTTTAAGTCTTCTTGATTCGGCACAGCTAACTCTGCTGCTGCAGTTGGAGTAGCAGCCCGAACATCCGCTGCAAAATCACTGAGTGTCGTATCTGTTTCATGACCAACAGCAGAAATAATCGGGATGGTAGAATTTGCAATATTCCTTACGACGATTTCCTCATTGAAAGCCCATAATTCTTCAATCGAGCCTCCACCACGCCCAACAATCAACACATCCACTTCAACCCGTCGATTCATTTCTTCAATAGCTTGTGAAATTTCCCAAGCTGCCACATCGCCCTGAACTTGTACAGGGTAGAGTAAAACATTTGCTTGTGGATAACGACGTTGCAAAGTAGTGACCATATCTCTGACAGCCGCTCCATGTGGCGAAGTGATTAAGCCAATCCGCTTTGGATGAAGAGGTAAAGGAAGTTTCTCGCGATGGAAAACCCCTTCTTTCTCTAACTGTTCTTTGAGAGATTGAAATCGGGTAAACAAATCTCCTTGACCGCTGTTTCGCATTTCCAACGCCCGAATCTGCACTTGTCCATCACGATCATACACATCAAGCTGTCCACGAATTGTAACTCTATCTCCATTTTTCGGTTTAAACAACAAATATCTAGCAAACCGAGCAAAAAAGACAACCCGCATTCTCGCTGATTCATCTTTTAAAGTAAAGTACATGTGGCCGCTTGCATGATGAGTAAAGTTAGAAATTTCACCTTCAACCCGAAGTGACTGTGACTTAGGATCTTTGGTAACAAGTGAGGTAAGATGGGCTACTAACTGGCGTACCGTCCATACCTCTTTGGCCATTATCTTGCATGCCTTTTTGCAGATTCAATCGTGTTCGCCATTAACATAGTAATTGTCATAGGGCCCACACCACCCGGAACTGGTGTGATCGCAGATGCAATTTCGCTTACTTCATCAAACTTAACATCTCCAACTAATCCTTCTTCCGTTCTATTCACCCCAACATCAATGACGACTGCACCAGGTTTTACATGATCACGTGTGATCATTTCTGCACGTCCTACTGCAGCGATCAAAATATCTGCTTGTTTGGTAATAGCTGCTAAATCACTTGTTTTTGAGTGACAGATGGTCACCGTCGCATCTTTCTGCAATAACAGCATGGCTACAGGTTTTCCTACAATATTACTTCTGCCCACTACAACAGCATGTTTTCCTTGGATAGGCACATCGGTTCTTTCAAGTAACTCGATGATTCCCTGTGGTGTACAAGACAAAAAGGTCTCTAACCCTATCACCATCCGGCCAACACTCTCAGGATGGAAACCATCGACATCTTTTTCCGCAGCAATTGCTTCAATGATGCGCTGCTCTGAAATTTGTTTTGGCAATGGAAGTTGAACCAATATCCCATGAACAGTAGTATCTTGGTTCAACTTCTCTACTTTATCCAATAGTTCTTGTTCACTGATCGTCTCTTCTAAACGAATCAAAACAGACTCCATACCAATCTCTTCGGCTGCACGGATTTTTCCTTTGACATAAGATTCAGACGCAGGATGATTTCCTACTAAAACTACTACTAATTTAGGAAAAATCTGATTTTTCCTCAACTCACTTACTTCTGCTTTTAACTCTTGACGAATATCTGCTGCTATTTGTTTTCCACTAATAATTTTTGCTGGCATTCTTGTTTCACCTCTTTATATAATATCTATAGTTTACCATTTGTTTGGAAACATGTAACTATTTAGCTAGGAGGAGTAGAAGATGAACCGGATATTTGCTGACCTTCATATCCACCTAGGAAGAACCGAAAGCAATTTACCTGTGAAAATAACTGCTGCCCGTAATATGACCTTCCGTCATGTCGTAAAAGAGGCAAGTGGAAATAAAGGCTTGTCTATGATTGGTATTATCGATGCGCATTCTCCGCCTGTTCAAGCAGAAATTCAAGCTGGCCTTGCCGAAGGTATCTATCAAGAACATCCAGATGGCGGAATTGTATATCAAAATACGGTTTGTTTGCTGGGAGTCGAAGTAGAGTGCAGGGAACCGAATACGGCTCCTTTTCACATGTTGGCTTACTTTCCAACGCTAAAGTCAATCAAACAGTTTACAGCATGGCTGGAATTGCATATGAAAAATGTCCAACTCAGCACCCAGCGGCTCTATCAACCTGTATCGGCTTTCATGGCTAAAGTAAAAAGCTTGCAAGGTTTAGTGGTACCTGCACATATTTTTACTCCTTTTAAAAGTCTATACGGAAGTGCGACAACTTCCATCAGAAATCTATTGGATATATCTTTACTAGACGCAGTGGAGATAGGATTGAGTGCAGATACCTTAATGGCAGATCAGATCAGCGAATTAGCATCTCTACCATTTTTAACAAATTCAGATGCTCATTCCCTCCCAAAAATCGGAAGAGAGTACAATGAATTTTTGGTAAAAGAACCTAGTTTCCAAGAATTTACGTATGTGCTGCAACAAAAGAGAGGCAGAAAAATTGTTGCCAATTATGGACTAAATCCACGATTAGGCAAATATTATCAAACTTTTTGCCTGGTCTGTGAGCTTCAAAAAGAGACAGCCAAAGAGACCTGTCCTAATTGTGGCAGCATCAAAGAAGTGACTGGAGTAAAAGATCGTATTGAAATGATAAGAGATCAACTTTCTACATCTCCAAAAAACCGTCCACCCTATATCCACCAAATACCTTTAGCTTTTATTCCGAAAGTAGGTCAGAAAACTATTTCCAAGCTTATATCGCATTTTGGATCGGAAATGAATATTTTGCATCATGCACCGATTGAGGAAATTGCCAAAGTAACAAATGTTACGTTAGCAGATTATATCGATCGAGCACGCAAAAATAACTTAGCAGTAGAAAGAGGGGGAGGAGGGACATTTGGAAAAGTTATTTCTTCACCTCTAACTCAGCAATAATCTTGCCGAGAATACCATTTACAAAACGTCCAGCTTCTTCACCACTAAATGCTTTTGCCAAATCTATTGCTTCATTCACAACGACTTTGGAAGGGATATCCTTTTGATAGAGCAATTCATAAACTGCCAAACGGAGAACTGCTCGATCAACGATGGAAAGACGATCGAGTGACCATCCGCTTTTTACATACCGACGGATGTAAGGATCAATCTCTTCCATATGTGTTGTTATTCCATTTCGCACGATCTCATAGTAACTTTTATCCTCACTAGAAAGCTTTGCTTCATTCGGTGCAAAAATATCCCCCTGATCTTCGGGGTGCACTAATTGTTGATATTGGCGTTGAATAACGAGCTCACGAACTAACCGACGACTCATAGGTCTTTCACCTCCAAAAAAATCCCGAGCCAAAAGGCTCGGTATCTTTATAACAATCTTTTATAGTACAAAAGAACCAACACTTTTTTGCATAACAATCCTTATTTTAAACGATTTGGCTTCTCTTGTTTCTCTTTCGGTTTCTCAGGTTGTGGAACACGAATTCCTTCTACTTGAACGATAACTTGATCCACAACAATACCTGTCATCGCTTCAATTGCTGATTTTACTTGTTCTTGCACTTCTTGACCGACGTTAGGAATATGGTATCCATATTCGACAATGATCGATACTTGAATGGCAGTTTGCTCGTCTAAAGCTACTTGAATACCTTGTCGTAAGTTTTTACGTCCGAGTAGTTGGTTGATATCTCCGACTACCCCACCTTTCATGCCACTGACACCTTCCACTTTAGAAGCTGCCATTCCAGCTATTATCTCAAGCACTTCTGGTGCAATCTCCACTTTTCCTAAAGGCCCTACACGTTCCATCATATTTCACCTTCTTCGAACAAGTTTATCCCTTCCAAAAACTGAATATGAAAATCTCCCTCTACAAAGTTAGGTTGAGACATCATTTTGATATGGAAAGGAATGGTGGTATGCACTCCCTGAATAGCAAATTCAGTAAGTGCCCGGCTCATTCTCGCAACAGCTTCATTTCGATCTTTACCCCAAACGATCAATTTCGCAACCATTGAATCGTAGTAGGGGGTAATAGTATACCCCGGATAACATGCGCTATCAACTCGCACACCTGTTCCACCGGGAGGCAGATAAAATTGTATCGTCCCAGGAGAAGGAAGGAAGTTTTTCTCTGGTCGTTCCGCATTAATGCGACATTCAATAGCCCAACCATTGATTTGGATATCTTCTTGAGTGACAGATAACGGATGTCCTGCTGCTACTAAAATTTGCTCTTTTACTAAGTCTACACCAGTAATTAACTCTGTAACAGGGTGTTCTACTTGAATTCGAGTATTCATCTCCATAAAATAAAAGTTTTGGTCACGATCAAATAGAAATTCAATGGTACCTGCTCCGGAATAGTTTACTGATTTTGCTGCTGAAATCGCAGCTTGACCCATCTTTTCTCTTATTTCGGGAGAAATTGCAGGAGATGGAGCTTCCTCGATCAATTTTTGATAACGCCGTTGAATCGAACAATCTCTTTCCCCAAGATGAATGACATTGCCATGATTGTCTGCTAAAACTTGAATCTCAATATGCCGAGGTTCGACAAGGAATTTTTCCAAGTATACACCGGGATTTCCAAAGTTAGCTTCTGCTTCTTTCTGTGCGAGATTCACTGCATTCACTAGTTCTTCTTCGCTGTATACGACTCGCATTCCTTTTCCGCCACCGCCAGCCGTCGCTTTGACGATAACAGGGAAACCGATTTCTTTGGCTGTTTCCAATGCTACTTGGATATCTTTGATGACACCTTCGGTACCTGGTACAACTGGTACACCGCTATCCATCATCGTTTCCCGTGCAGTTGTTTTGTCTCCCATTTTAACAATCGCTTCTGGAGATGGACCGATAAAGATAATATTACAGCTGGCACATAACTCTGCAAAAGCAGCGTTTTCTGCCAAAAAACCGTAACCTGGATGAATCGCATCGACTTCTAACAATGTTGCAGCACTCATAATATTGGTCATGTTCAGATAGCTGTCACGGGACATTGCTGGACCGACACAATATGCTTCATCTGCAAGGGTTACATGGAGAGCTTCTCGATCTGCTTCGGAATAAATGGCAACAGTCGCAATCCCGAGCTCACGGCATGCTCGAATAATTCGAACCGCAATCTCTCCACGGTTGGCTACTAATATTTTTTTAAACATCATTGTCTCCTCCTTCCCTAAGAAGGTTTCACAAGAAATAGGGCTTGACCATACTCTACTAGCTGTCCATTCTCTACTAGTACTTTCTCAATGGTACCACTTACTTCTGCTTCTAGCTCATTCATCAACTTCATAGCTTCGACAATACAGACTACTGAGTTACTGTTGATGGCATCTCCTTCTTTTACATAAGGATCGGAATCTGGAGAAGACGCACGATAAAACGTCCCTACCATTGGTGAAACAATTTTATGTAAGTTGCTGTCTGTTGATTCCTCAGCAGGGGTAGATACAGCTGGTGTCGTTGCCTCTGCTACTTGTACTGGGGCAACGGCTTGTGGCACAAAAGGAACAGGTGCGGTAACTTGTCCAGTGATCACTTCTGCTTTTGCCTTCTTAATTGCTACTTTCTCTCCATCTTTTTCAAGCTCAAATTCATCAATAGAAGATTCATCAATTAAACGAATAAGTTCACGTATTTCATGCATTTTTAATGTCATTGTGCCTTTTTCCTCCTTGAAAACATTACGTCCTTATCATATCCATTTTTGTTGGAAAAGGCTAGTGTAGAAGTAAGATGATACATTTTTATGATTCATTTTATTATTAAAGTAAATATGTTGAAATTTAAATATTTCTCTATTATGATGAAGTTACTCGATGGAAACATCGTTTTTGTGGGAAGGGGAATTATGAACATCTTTGGACCGTCCTCGCCGCTCGCTTCGTCCATCGCGAGGGTACTGATGCTGCCGATCACGCTGTACCTCTGGATATGGGGTCAGATAGGTTGGTGGCTGGGCAAGCTGCTGATCTGGATGAACGTTCCCGATGTCACTCAGAGTGACATGAGGGACTTCTTCGTAATCATCGGTTTGATCGTGCTCGGTGTCGCGGTCTGGAAGGGTGGCGGCCGAGACCTCTGGGCGAAGAGGCCGTTCAAGAAGAAGTAACCCCTTACCGTCTGTGCACTTCTGGCGACAGAAGTGCACAGACGGTTCCCCACCAAATTAAAAATAAACTGACCCAATATCGGGTCAGTTTTCTAATTTCTGCTTCCACTCTGCTATAATAAATAAAGTAAATGACCATATTTTCACCCTTTAGGAGGACCCTTTGATGTCCAAATTACCATTACGTTCTGAGCAAGACAAAGCTACTCAGTGGAAATTAGAAACGATTTTCCCTACTGATGATGCTTGGGAAGCAGAATTTGCTGCTGTAAAGAAATTGATTCCAAATTTACGACAGTTTGAAGGAATACTAGCAGACTCCGCTTCTACATTTTATCAAGCACTTTCCACTCGAGATGAACTTTCCCAGCGCATCGGCAAACTATTTGTCTATGCCCGTATGCGTTACGATCAAGACACGACCAATTCCCACTATCAAGCATTCAACGATCGCGCCACCAGCTTGACGACAGAAGCAGGCAGTGCACTTTCTTATATGCGTCCGGAAATATTAGCCATACCAGCAAACACGATTCAGAAATTTTTACAATCAGAGCCAAAATTACAGCTATATGCTTATGAACTGGAAGAATTGGATCGTTTCCGTCCACATGTATTATCTGCCAAAGAAGAAGCTCTGCTTGCGGAAGCTAGTGAAGTGTTAGGTGCATCACGGAATACATATGGCTTACTCAATAACGCCGATATCAAATTCCCTACCATCAAAGATGAGAATGGGGAAGAAATCGAGATCACTCATGGCCGGATGATTCAACTCTTGGAAAATACGGATGATCGCGTTCGTAAAGATACTTTTCATGCTATCTATGAAACCTATGGCGGGTTAAAAAATACATTTGCGAGTACCCTTTCTTCTCATGTAAAAAAACACAATCTCATCGCCCGCTTACGACACTATGATTCTGCTCGGCAGCGGTCACTCAGCGGTTACAATATTCCAGAAAAAGTGTACGATCAATTAATCGCGATCGTTCATGAAAACTTACCTTTGCTGCACCGCTATATCAATCTCCGAAAAAAAGCAATGGGTGTGAAAAAGCTTCATATGTATGATCTCTACACTCCATTTATCCAGCACACACCAAAAAAGATCACTTATGATGAAGCCAAAGACATCGTCATCACTGGGCTTTCTCCACTAGGAAAAGAGTATAGCAATACCTTGCACCAAGCTTTTCGTGATGGTTGGATCGATGTATATGAAAACCAAGGAAAACGCAGTGGCGCATATTCTTTTGGTACCTATGGTACGAACCCATTTGTGTTATTAAACTGGCAAGATAGTATGGATAACATGTTTACCCTCGCGCATGAAATGGGACACTCCATGCACAGCTATTACACACGGAAAACTCAACCTTATGTTTACGGAGATTATTCCATCTTTGTTGCAGAAGTAGCTTCTACTTGTAATGAGGCAATTTTAGGAGACTACCTGCTTCAAACTACAAAAGACCGAAATGACCGACTCTACCTATTAAATCATCAAGTAGATAAATTCCGCGGAACGGTCTTCCGTCAGACGATGTTCGCTGAATTTGAACTCATCATCCATCAACGAGCACAAAATGGGGAAGCATTGACTGCTGATACATTGACCAAAATCTACTATGAACTAAACCAAAAATATTTTGGCACTGACATCATCGTGGATGAACAAATCGGCCTAGAATGGTCTCGAATCCCTCATTTTTACTATGATTTCTATGTGTATCAATACGCAACAGGGACGAGTGCAGCTACCGCACTTGCCAAACAAATCTTAGAAGAGGGCAGACCAGCAGTTGACCGCTATCTCACCTTCTTGTCATCTGGTAGTTCCGCAGGCCCGATCGAAGTCTTACAGCGTGCAGGTGTAGATATGACCAAACCTGACCCCATCCGCTCTGCATTTGATGTTTATGAAGGCTACTTGGATGAATTAGAAGAATTGTTATAAACAAAAAATACGCACCCTCTAAAATAGACCATGATAACCCTGTGGGTAATCTCATCTATTATTAGGGGGTGCTTTCCATTAGCAGAATGCCAGAGTTTATATCCATAAAATAAAAAAGCTGGGAGCTGACCACAAATAAACGAAAATTAACTGCGTCTATGAGACTGTTAAAACCAAATCAAATCTTGGCTTAACTTTCCCGTTTCAAAAAAGTGTTTAAATGCCGCTACAACGTCCGGAAACTCAACGCAATATTCTGCTGGAAAATCAATTCCTACTTGTTCCACTGTAATATAGAGATATTCATCATTTGGAGTAACATGTGGATTCACTAGTTGGCTAGTCCCTAGTTGATCATCTTCTGGATAGTACTCTACAGCGTACACCTGTCTGTCCTCTATCAAATCCCCACCCCAAATCATTAAAAATCCGGTCCCTGTTAATTCGAGATCTGCTTGAGTAAATGTCTCGCCATCTATATGTGTTAACACTTGATAAATCTGTTCCCAGCTAGGGTTATCTATCGTTTGGGATTTTCCTTCTATGTTTAAAGTCCACTTTTCCATTTAGAAACTCCTTTTTTGTTTACCAAGTCTTTCTTTGCTTACCAGGTCTAGGTGTTATAGTTTCTTTTCCTGATGGTGTGATCACAATTAACTTGTCTAACCCAACTTCTTCAACTAGTTGCTGTACTCCTCTCGAGTCACCACAAGCGGTACAAAATGGGCGGTCCACCACTAAAGTTGCTGTTCCGCCTAGTATGTTGTGTTGCTTCCTGTATTGGTATAGATTCCAAAAAGCATCTCCTTCCGCATGGAAAACGGTTTGATTATTTGTAGCACTCATACTTCTTTGGCCACCACTTTTTAACCAAGCTGTCCTCATTGATTTGTATCCACCCTGGTCAGCCCCCCAACCGTTTCTTCCCCATACTTGTACTCCATCCGCTTTTAAAACGGCAACTGTCTGTTCCGCTTTCAAGTATTTTAATTCCTTTAAAACGTAATCATCTCCAATTGCTGGTATCCCTAGCTCATGTCGTACTTTGGCAACCGTATTCAAGTCCATTTTTTCAGGAGCAGGGAGTATTTTAGGTACATTATTCACTTTTTTAATTACTTGTCCCTGAATAATCGCACCATCTTTTGTCTGAAATTTTCCTTTGCTTATTGCTATTGGTTTCACATTTTGTGCTACAAACTCAAGAAATTTAGCCAGCGATTTTGCAAATGTTTGTTCATCCTTAATAACTTTTTTGATTTTTTTTTGATACTCGATATAGATTTTACAAATACAAAGGGTGGTGATTTTCTTTAGTTGGGGATTGAGGTATTCCGTAGTTACCGAACATTGACAATTCTCACTTTTTTCTTCAGCATACACTGGAGTAGTACCAAAGAATTTGCTTACAGCAATGGAAGGTTCATTTGCTTTCGTGGTTTTCTTTCCAATATCTATACTGCTTTTTAAAACTTCCGGTAATTGTTGATACATTTTGATTTCATCGTTGGTAACGGTAATGAAATCGTTTAATGCCTGTTTTGCTGTAAGTTGGTCCTTTTTAGGTAACTTTCCTATGTCACTTTGTAATAAAAAAGCTTTTTTATTTATTTCTTGAATATATTTTTGTTTCTTGTTTGCAAAGTCAACAAGTTGATTGTTAATTATTTTTACATATTCATTTTGAATTTGATCGGGCTTAAGTTCTCCAGAAAGTACCTTCTGTTGAAGCTCTTCGTTAATTTTTTGGTAATTTGAAAGCGTTACAGGAAATTGGACATTAAGATCGATGGCATATCTTTGATTCACAAGGCTCAGAAAATTGTAGTTAAAGTTCGTTGAATCGATCTGACTCTGTGTGTAAGGAACAAATTTTTGGGATGCAACTTTGTCTGCTGTCGGAGTGCATCCTGCTAATAAACTAAAAGTAAGAACCAAAATACATGCAAATCGCACAATACGCTGGAAAATTTTCTTCTTATTCATCAAATCCTCCTTCATACATAGTTCTTACACTCAAAACAGTGGTTGCTAACAATTGAACAAATGCGGTTCATTTTCCAACTATTAAGTTTTTTCACCACTTACTGCGCTCAGGATCGATATCACTTATGTTCCATCCATTTCTCACATACTCTTCTACCGTTTTTTTACATTTTTCTTCATCTGAATAAAAATCGTAATCGTAACTCACAATGACAAACTTTTGTTCATCCATAGAATAAAGAACAGATTTTATTCCATAGCTTTTTTTATCAAATATCAAAGGTATGTGGGCTTTAGGAACAAAAGGCAAATTACATTCATGACAAACCCATCTCTGAAAAAATCGGGAATAAAGACGCATGTGAATTTCACATTTATACATTCTTCTAGTTCCCTTCTAATGGATAGAATCTGGAAGCGAAAATATCAACTCCTGTTACTATCCAAACATTCGTGCAATATTCTCTATACTCATCGTCGTTTTTCAAACACTCAAGACAATAGTCAAAGTGATGTCCACGAACTCCTAATGCAGTAATAAAAGCTGTGTATGCAGAATTCACGGTGTACTTTTTACCACATCTTTTACACTTGTTCATTCTGCACTCTCCTCTCAAAGATGCTTCGTAGTTTGTAATACTCTACAATAGGGCTAATAAGTAAGATAAATCCTATTTGTTGTCAAATTGTGCTTCTGCCACGATTAATTGTTCTTCTTCTCATAAATAATCATTGCTGTATAATATGCTTCTGGATAATGCGGCGTTTTATAATAGGAATCAAATTTAATATCCAAAATTTCATACACATCGTGATTTGCTGCAATCCAGTCATTTATTTCTTGCTGTAGATCACCTAAGAAAGCGTTTTGAAAAAATAGCACCTGTTCCATGATTGTCTCCTTCCTATATCACCCTGTGACAGAGTTGTTGTTTAATCAGTCAAATAGTTCTATTTATTGTAATCTTTATGCATCTATTCTGAAAGAAGGATGAAAAATCCCTATTTCTGATTTTTCCTAATTATATCATTTTATTCACTCTGAAAAGAAATCATTTTCATTTTAATCAGATTTTTGAAATTGATCTGACAGGGATAGAAGCAAAACGGAATAAAGAGAAGGATTATCTCGAAAACGAGAAAAAGGAAAGGATCGTTTCGATGAACTTCATAACTAATAATACACATCACAAAAAGAGACTTATAATATCCCTATAAGCCTCTCTTTATGTACTATGAACGATGCACTAATTTCTCAGCTTCCCAACCATAGCTATCAAACCATCGATTCTCTTTGTAGTTTTCAATAGCTCTTGAAATATAAGGTATCACATTGGAAGGCAAATTGTTTAATGGGAAAAATTGTAAATCATCACACTTATGCGGTTCGAGATTTTGTATTTCTCCACCCCAATCCTTCACAACCGCAAAGAAATCCACTCTTTCATCTGCCGCTCTCCGGTGCATAACACCAACGATTTCAACATTTTCCGCTGTCACATCTACTCCAGCTTCTTCTTTTACTTCGCGAACAGCGGCTTCTTTAACCGTTTCCCCACCGTCCAGATGACCTGCTACCACGCTATAGTTCCCGTCTTCATAGCCTGTGTTATAACGACGAAGAAGAAGTATTTCTTCGTTTTTGATGAAAAACAAATAGATGGTTACGGGCGCTGTGAATCTTTCTTTACTCAATTATATCAACTCCAGAATTCTAATGAATGGTTATTTTAACAATAGTTTGTTTATTCCGTCCACTGTCTCCCTTTGAAGTGAAATTCCACTAGCCTTGACACTTTGTTCAATTTGTTCAGGGCAACTTGCGCCAACAATCGCGCTTGCTATTGATGTGTCGCGAATCGTCCAAGCTAATACGAGTTGAACGAAAGATAAACCTTCTCGCTCAGCAATAACCTTTAATTCTGCCTTATTGTGTTTTTTTAAAATTCATCATCAACGACTTCTAGCTAAGCAACTGCAATAAATAACGTTCTTGCTCTCGAATCTTTTCCAGTTCAAAGGCAAAAATAAAGGTTGTGAGGTCAGAATGAAAGCGCAGGACATCTTTGGCTTGTCCTTTTTTAATAAAACGGAACAACCTCTCCATCTTGACTCGATTCATTGTCTTCATGGTGCATTTCAATTGAAGATGACCATATTTGAGGAGTACATAGATAGACTCAATGATGGATGATCGCGTTTGTGCTTCTCTTAACCTCGTGATAAGAGAAACGTAATGTTCCCCTTCACCACATGAATAAACGAAATATTCCGCTAAATTTTTACCCAATTCTAGTGTTTGGTTTAATTCGAATTTGTTTGTGTCTGAATCATTGATGTTCATTTACCAACTATCTCCTTCCTGTTTAGGTCAAAGAGTGGTACTACAATGATTTATTTTCATCAAAACTTTTACCGTGAACGATTATCATCCCATTAGACATTTTCGTTTTATGAACTTCATTCATAACAAGTTCCAAGATACCATTGGGTGTTTTCAAGCAAACTTGAATATTCTCTTGCCGTTTTACCCGCTTAAAAGATAAAGAAAATTGGATTTTATTCGCTGCTGCATTGCTGTTTTTGTCAGCTGATATTGTCATACTGCTGATGGAGCAGTTTCCATCCATTTTCCGCATATTCACCTTGTCCCTCCTTGTTTCTCCACTGTTAGTGAAGGAAGTAAATTTTTGTTAATGGGATTTATTTTCCGCAAAGCTCTTTGTATCTGTCCTTTTCTTTCTAGAAATAAAGCTGCTCGCAGTTGGCTTCTCTGTACCATCATTTTTTCTTCTACTTCTTTTTGATACTTAACCAACGCCAAGGTGATTACATTTTTCAATTCCTCGTCGATTGATAAAACAAGATTTCCTTTACTCACCATCTCATCTCCCTCTCCTTCATCAACACTATGATTTAGAAGCTATAGTGCAACGCAATTCTTTAATAGAAAATGATATTACAACAAATCCACTTAAAATTAACGCCCAGAAAAAGTTGAATATTCCAAAAATATATATAGCAAATTTTGATATATTGCTATATATTAATACTGTAAATCATGGACTTCTATCACTTTTAAGATTTACATCCATTCATTTTGCTTCTCCTGATACGTTTCTTGTTGAAATCTTAAGTCCATTATAAAATATTCAGAATATAATTTCAATTTTAATATTATGGCATGTTTCTTTAATGGAAAAATTTAAATACTATCAAATCTAGCAAATCACGTCATAAATTTAAAAATTGTTTATCCATCTTTAAAATAAATCAAATGGGAGTGATTTTTTTGCTTAAGTTCATCTATAACCAAGAAAAAATGGGAGAAATTTTTCGTCAAACGCGTAAAGATCAGGGATATCGCCAACGAGAAGTAGCAGAAGCCACTGGTCTTTCAGAAGCGACAGTCAGCAATATTGAAAATGGAAGTCACAAAGCAAGAGAGGATAATATCATATGTTACGCCGAATTTTTAGGAATAAAAGATGAGCTCTTCGGCATTGTGAGTGAGTTAGAAAAAAGAGAAAAACAAGCCAAACTAGATTTACTAGAAATTGAAGAGATAGTCGTTGCTAATCCAGATAAGGCTCTTGAGAGGCTAAAACAATTGAAGTGTTATTACGATATTGAGGCAAAAAGTACCCTAGCTCCCATTGGTCAATATCTTTTCGGAAGATACTATTTCGAAAAGAAACAATGGAACCAATCCCAAAAACATCTTCTTGAAGCAATTAAGCTTATTGATGAAAAGTTGACTGAACACCCTGAGCTGAGACTCTCAAATATCAAATCAGCATGTTACAATGAACTTGGAAGTATTGCACACTTCCTAAATCAAAACAAAGAAGCTTTGCAATATGTCACGGAAGGGATAGAATGCTTTGTTGAAGATGGGAAAAGAAAATATCGTAAATACTTCCTATTACTTAACAGAGCAATCTACCTTGTGGCGTTAAATCGTAAAGAAGAAGCTTTACAAGCACTTGAAGAACTAAAAATTGCTATTAGTGAAATCAAGAACACTTCCGAAGTATTTCAAAATGTTAGAACCTCTGTTATCGTGAAAATGTACAGAATGTATGCAAAGCTGTTAAATGAATTAGAAATGCCTTATAAAGCAGTGGAAGAATGTGAAAAAGGGATAAGAATAGCATGGTTAAATAATGACTTTGATCGTGTTTTTACATTATGGACAACAATGGGCACGATTTATTACAATATAGGGGATTATGAAAACACAGAAAAATTTTATTTTAAAGCGTTGGATATCCGACCAAAAGTAAAAGAAGAATTTCTTTATCCCTTTCATTATGTTAATCTTGGAACATTGTTGATTCAGCAGAATAAATTGCAAGATGCTAAACAATACATTGAAGATGCCATTGAAATTAGTAGATTATATAAAGATGATCTTGCACTGACTGAATCATTGATGGCAATGGGACAATGGTGTATACAGCAAAAGCTGCATACGGAGGCAATTAATCTGTATAAACAGGCTGAAGAAATTGCCCAGCAAAATAATTTCCTTTCAAAAGAATCTGAAATATTGACCAATTTATGTATCTGTTTTGAAGCTATTTCGGATGAAACCGAATTTCAGAAACATACTGTACAATTATTTCAAATTAGAAAGAAATTGTTGGAAAGGAGGGTATAATTATGATGATTGGGGTTGACCCACCAGAAAATTAAAATTTATACCCTTATACATCTAGAGACTTAAGAATATTTCTTAAGTCTCTATTTTTCTTATTATTTACTATTTATTTTTCATTACTTAACTTATCTTATCAGGTAAAAAGCAAGAGGAAAAAGCATTTATGATAAGAACTAATATATATGAAGGCAATTCAGAGGGATAGGAAAGGAGGGCATAATTATGATGGGCATTGATCCACCAGAACACTAAAATTTATACCCTTACATTATCACTTTGTCTAATGTAGCTGATTTCATTTGAATCAAATATAAGCGGAATATAGCAAAATATCCAATCATCTAAAAATAGGGATTGGATATTTTTACGAACCTTATAATATCTTAATCGATGAGATAACATCATTCCAAGTACCTTTACCAAGCTTGTACTTAGTAAGATCAGACAATTTTTCTCCGGGTTTTAACTTCCAGCTGCGTCCACCGAATTTGATATCTTGATAAAAAATGATTCCATTGCCATCACCAGAAACTTTTATAGAAGATGCCACGTCATTCCAATTCTTTTTGCCATATTTCAAATGTTTACTTTTGTTGTTTACAAGAGTTTTATCATTTGAACAAAATGTTATAGATGCGCCTCGAAAATGAATGTCTTCATATAGAGTAACGCAAGATTTTTCTGGTTTTGGTTCTGGTGTTGGTGTTGGTGTTGGCTTCGGTTCTGGCTTTGGTTTTGGTGTTGGCTTTGGCTTCGGTTCTGGCTTTGGTTTTGGTGTTGGTTTTGGCTTCGGTTCTGGCTTTGGTTTTGGTGTTGGCTTTGGTTTTGGCTTCGGTTCTGGCTTTGGTTTTGGTGTTGGCTTTGGTTTTGGCTTCGGTTCTGGCTTTGGTTTCGGTTTTGGTTTAGAGGTTGGGTGCTTTGGTTTTGTTTTCGGTACAATACTTGTTGCATAGCCTCCAAAACTTGTTGGTTTTACTGCTGGTTTTACTGCTGGTGTTGATGCTTGTTTAGAAGAAATTGCTGGAGAAGAATCTGATTTTGATTCTACTTTTGTTGAGCTTTGATTATTTGCTTCTGGTGTCGCAGTTTGATTACTATTGGTTGATGGCTGCTCTGTATCTTTGTAAGATATAGGACCTGCGTCCAATTCCTTTTCCACACTTTGAGATGGAAGAGTATCCATCATTTCCTTTTCTACTTCTCTAGAAACAACAGAACTTTCTACTAAGGTCGTTTGTAATCTCGGCTTAACTGTAGAAGATTGGGCATAAGTCTGAGCATATTGGTAAATAATAATGCCACCAATTGTACAGATGAGCCCAAGTGATGTTAACTTCAACCATCTGACCAATTTATCATTTGGTGATTTATTCATCGAATCCTTCTTTTCCTCCATAGCTTCCCTCCTCCAAACACATACTATTACTATAGTACTATATATTCCCATTTATGTAGACGATAAATTATGAAAATTAAGTCCTGTTATTGTGCGAATATCCCACTCGTTATTTGAATGAGAGAATAATATTGACAAACTCTAGATTCCATATTTCAACAGAGGAATGTTAATCATATACTTCCAATAACAGAAAAACCCAAAAAAGGCAGGCAGATTTTATTATTTCATCTGTCTGCTTTTTTGGGAATATATCAACACCAACCGCTTAACAATACAACAACAACCAAGTTTATGGCATTTGCCATTATGATAACGCCTGCAAATGTTCTTCCAAACGATCCATTGTCTCCGAAATACCTTGCTCCATTCCCATATCGATAACAGCTTGCAGTGCTTCTGGTGTTTCATACTTCGCTTTGGTCACCAGTTTTGTCTTACCGCCTTGCTCGATAAACAATAAAGTAATGTTACTGGAAGGCATACCTTCTGTTTCATTACCATTTTCATCGGAGAAATAATCGGTATAAGCTATTTTTTCTGCTGTTACGATATCATCATATACCGCTTTTCCCCACGATTCCATCCCATAGAAATCGCCTTGATTTTTATCTTCACATTTCATACAGTAGTGCCAAATGCCGCCTGGGCGAAAATCGATATTGCAAACCGTAAGCGTCCAACCACGTGGTCCCCACCATTGTTTTAAGTGTTCTTCTTTCGAATACGCTTCAAATACTAATTCTCGTGGTGCATCAAAAACTCGCTCTAATGTTAGTACATTACCTTCTACTTTAGATGTCATTTTGTTAGCCATCACATTGCCTCCCACATTTTTGCATACTTTTTCTTACATTATCAATTTACCCAATGTCGTTCATTTCCATCTGCATTCAATATAACTCATTAGGAATATTCCTGTCAAGGAATGTTTATTTTATACTCCTTTAAGGGGTATAAGGACGAATCCATCAAATTAAGAGAAATGAATGATGAAAATAAAAAATTGGATACATTTGGGGCATTATTTTGTTTTTAGCTTACCGTAACCTCAATGGTGAGCTACTCACTTTGAGGCAGTATTTCTCGATAAGGAATGGGAGAAGAAAAGACGATAGATGTATTTACTTGACCATATGGAACGAGACGATCTACAAGAGCTTCTAAATGTTGTATGGAGTTAACTGCCACTTTCACGAAGTAACTGTTTACTCCTGAAACTCTGTGACATTCAAGAATCCCCTCTTCTTGTTTAATAAGTTCTTCAAATTGACGACACGCTATTTTAAGATTTCCAATTTGGATGATAGCCTGCACTACTCTCCCTATTTTCTCTGGTGAAATTTTTGCTGTAAATCCCTCAATAATACCGCTGTCCTGCAAACGGGATAGCCGTTCATTAACGCTTGGACGACTGAAGTTTAGCTCTTTAGACAAATGAGCGATAGTCATTCTTCCATTCTTTTGAAGAAGTTCTAACAACTTATAATCTATTGTATCCAAACCTATCCCTCCATTTAATATTTTGTAAAGATAAACGAGTTTTTTCATTCAAATAGTTAACCATAACCAAGATAATCCATTCACTTATTTATATAAAGTATACCTTTTATATTCTATAATCCAAGTACGAAAAGATATAAGGAGAGGATCGAGGTGGCAAATTCGTTTAAACAAACGATTTCCATCCCTCAAGGAACTGCTCTATATGTAGGAGCAGTATTGGGATCTGGAATTCTAATCTTACCTGGTATAACAGCAGGCATAGCAGGTTCAAATGCATTGGTATCGTGGATAGGAATGATTTTGCTGAGTATTCCATTGGCCTGCACTTTTGCTTTTTTGTCCATCGACTATCCAAGTGCAGGTGGCGTTTCAACGTTTGCAAATCAGGCATTTGGCCGTTATGTCGGAGCACTTTCGGGTTGGTTGTATTTTATAGCAGGGAGCTTTGGGCAGATTATTGTTGCACTAACTGGTGGAGTATATATATCTTTTGCTTTCCATTTACCGTTCTTTACAACTTACCTAATTGGATTGATCATACTGATCATTGCAGTAATAGGAAATTATTATGGTCCGAAGTCCAGTGGAATGGTCCAGCTTATTGTTACAACTCTTACCTTTCTTATATTGTTAGGAACCACTTTGCTATCCATTCCCCACTTTCAATTCAGTCAATTTTCATGGGCTATTAACAAAGATAGTATTATACCCATAGGTCAATCAGCGATGTTGATATTTTGGTCTTTCTTTGGGTGGGAAGCTATATCTAGTCTAGCTCCTGAATTTAAAAATCCTAGAAAAACAAATATCTTGTAGTCAACTTGGGGAGCTATTATCATTGTTGGAGTTTTATATTTAGGAATTGTTTTAGCTGTCATCGGCACACAATCTTATGTTGCTGGCGAAAACTCAGCTATTCAATCTATAAATAACGCTGCTTTGGCTGAAGTTGTAAGAAAAGTCGGAGGAGTAAATGGTACGTGGATATTAGGTATTGTAGCTTTTACTATATGCTTGGGTACAAATAATGCTTATGTCGCTAGCATTAGTCGATTGGGGTATTCTTTAGCTCATAATAAGACCGCTCCAAAGTGGTTGGATCATTATGATAAAAAAAATTCTGTACCTCGACATGCAGTATTACTAGTAGGGCTATTTGCGATAGCAGGATTAATTATCAGTTTTATATTTCATTTAAGATTGGACCAATTGGTGTTTATTCCAAATTCTTTAGCCATTGCTACCTATGTTATTGGCACAGCTGCCGGAGCTAAGCTAATTAAACACCTCATCGGGAAGGTTTTAGCAGCCCTTTCTTGTATTTTATGCCTAGCTGCGTACCCGTTTATAGGAACTACTATTATGATACCAGTAGCAGTCATATGTATTTGCATTCTGTATATGATTTATAGAGATAAAAAAGAACGAAGATCTAAAACAACTTAAGTTTTGAATACAGTTAATGATTTTAACTCTGTTAATAAACGATATTAAAGTCTATTTTGTTTAAGCATCTCATATATCCATAAGAATGAGTCTTATAGTCCCTTAAATAAAAATATCCGACCTTCTAGAATAGGGATCGGATATTTTTGCAAAACTTAATATTTAATAGAAGAGATAACATTGCTTTTACCTTTATTCTTTCTTTTTACCTTTTCCTTTTCCTTTATCTTTTCCTTTATCTTTTCCTTTATCTTTTCCTTTGTCTTTTCCTTTGTCTTTTCCTTTACCTTTGTCCTTGCCTTTGTCTTTGCCTTTTCCTTTGTCTTTGCCCTTTCCTTTGCCTTTATCTTTTCCTTTGCCTTTATCTTTTCCTTTGCCTTTATCTTTTCCTTTGTCTTTTCCTTTACCTTTGTCCTTGCCTTTGTCTTTGCCTTTGCCTTTTCCTTTGTCTTTTCCTTTACCTTTGTCTTTTCCTTTACCTTTGTCTTTTCCTTTGCCTTTATCTTTTCCTTTGCCTTTATCTTTTCCTTTGCCTTTATCTTTTCCTTTGCCTTTATCTTTTCCTTTGCCTTTATCTTTTCCTTTGCCTTTATCTTTTCCTTTGCCTTTTCCTTTTCCTTTGCCCTTTCCTTTGCCTTTGTCTTTTCCTTTACCTTTGTCTTTTCCTTTACCTTTGTCTTTTCCTTTGTCATTGGGCTTTGGCTTCGGTTCTGGTTTTGGTTCTGGCTTTGGTTCTGGTTTTGGTTCTGGTTTTGGTTCTGGTTTTGGTTCTGGTTTTGGTTCTGGTTTTGGTTCTGGTTTTGGTTCTGGCTTCGGTGTTGGTATTGGTTTTGGTGCTGGTGCTGGTTTTGGTTCTGGTTTCGGTTTTGGTTCTGGTTTTGGTTTCGGTGCGGGTTTCGGTTTTGGTTCTGGTTTTGGCGTTGGCTTCGGTTTTGACTTTGACTTTGGTTTTGGTTTAGAGGTTGGGTGCTTCGATTTTGGTTTAGGTACAATGCTTGTTGCATAGCCACCAAAACTTATTTGTTTTACTGCTGGTGTTGATACTTGTTTAGAAGAGGTCGCTTCAGAAGAACTTGATGTTGATCCTATTTTTGCGGAGCTTTGATTATTTGGTTCTGGTATCGAAGTTTGATTACCATTGCTAGGTGATTGCTCTGTATCTTTGTAAGATATAAGACCTGCATCTAATTCCTTCTCCACACTCTGTGATGGAAGACTATCCATCATCACCTTCTTTACATCTTTGAAAACAACAGAACTTTCAACAAAAGTCGTTTGTAATTGCGGCTTAACTTTAGAAGATTGGGCATAAGTCTGAGCATATTGGTAAATGATAATGCCGCTAATTGTACAGATGAGACCAAGTGATGTTAACATCAACCAATTGGCTAATTTATCAGTTGTAGATTTATTTATCGAATCCTTTTTCTTCTCCATTGCTTCCCTCCTTCGTACACATACTATAACTATAGTACTATATATTCCCAGTTATGTAGACGATAAATTATGAAAATTAAGTCTCGTTATAGAAGAAAAATGAAGCAAAAAGGAATATAAAAAAAGAAGCGTTATGAGCAACGCTTCTTACGCTTTATAAGCTACAGATATTTGGCCAGCTGCTACTTGCATTTGTTTTTGTGCCATTGTGATGATTGCAACTGCTTTCTTTCGACTCAAATCTTTGCTCTGAACGATAATATTGACATGGTCATTTTCTTGCATTACGACTACATCTTGAAATCCTGCTTCTCGAATTTGTTCTTCAAGAGTGGTCTCTGCCTTATCCAATTTGTTCATCGCTTCGATTTTTGTATTTGCTGTCTCTAGTTCTTGTTTCGTAGAGGTAGGATTCATCAGTACTTGGTAGTATCCTTCTAATTGCTTTTCTCGTGTTGCATTTCGTTGCATGTGATAACTCACAAAATAATCACTTGCTTCACTGGTCTCTTTTTTCACTGCTACTGGTTTTTCCAATGATTTGATATCTACTTGTACTTGATCGCTTTTTTCATTCCCCATCTCATCAATACTCTGGATTGCAGGACCTGCTGATTGATCTGGACCGGTCACAATATAGTAAGCTGATAATACTACCATTAGTGTCAACATGGTTACCAGCCACATAGTTTGACGATTCATTGCCATCACTATTCCTCCTCAACCTCTTGGTAAAACAGATATTCGATACGATGGAACATCTAAAATACGCTGTACTGCTTCGATTATCAGTGCTCGAACTTGCAGATTTTCCACTCCACGAGCTACTACAAGCACCCCTCTTACTCGTGGCTTAAGTCGTTTGATCACAATTGGTTGCTCTCCTTGGTTTGTCCGATATACAGAAGTTTTTTTATCTACATTGTTTTGGTTCACGGATCGAGATCCACCTTTTGTATCTGCTTCATTTGTTGTTTGCTCTGATTCCCGTGTGTCCGATTGAACGACTTCTTCTTCGGTTGAATCAAGGTTTACGACTACAGATACATCACTTACCCCAACTACTTTGCTCAAAATAGCAGAAAGCTCTGATTCGAATTGCTCCTCATAATCTTGCATTCCATTCTGTTGCAGATGGCTTGTCTGTTTGTTTGTAGTCTTGTTTGTTGAAGGCGAATTTGAAATTGCATCTTCTTCTTGTGTAGTTAGGAACGAAGAAAAGAGAAGAATACCAGCTCCCACGCACCCAACTAATATGAGGTAATGCCATTTTTTCTGCTTTGGCAACCACTTTTGGAGCATGTCCTTCACTCCTACTTGCTTTGAATTTGTACCGCAACCTGTTTGGCATCAATATTCCAAGCACTCCCGATAAAGTATTGGATCTCTTGCTGAACTTTTGTATCTTGTTTTGGCAGTTCCTCTTTTTTTATATCTCGGCTAATGTCAATAGTCTCGATCGGTTTTATGACTTCTGAAGCGGACGATTCCCCAGTTTTTACACCCTGCACTTCAATTTTTTGAATAACAGGTGTCTCTTGATCGATATTTGCAGTTACTTTGGCGCTCACCACCTTTACGTGATATTTTTGTGCTACTTGCTTTTCAATCCAAGAAGAAATGGAGCTTTGAAATTGTTGCTTTATGGCTTCTTGTTGTACATGGGTTAACTCTGTACTGTTTTCTTGAATTTTTCTCAAAGACGTATACTGATCCATATCTACAGCAGGGGCTAGTAATGCCGAAACCTTCAACCACTTATCTTCATTGAGTACTAATTGTAGAACGGGTTGTAGAATCGAAACGATAATAATTAAACCCATGATCAATTTGACATAACGCTCCAAAGATGAACTCGGGAGAAGTAAGTCGATAAAGGTAGCGATAAATATGATCAAAATAATTTGTCTGATCCAATCACTCATCCATTCCACCACCTTACCCCCTTATCATCATGGACAAATTTCCAGAGGTGATCACAATGGTTATCGCTAAGAAAAACATCAATCCAACTGCTGCTAACGCTGCAAACACATAGAGCAAAGTTCGTCCAATTGTTGTTAAACTTGCAATGATTGGACTATTCCCAAGTGGCTGCATGATTGCAGCTGAAAAATTGTAAATAAAACTAAGTGTTAAGATCTTTAGCGCGGGAAAAGCACAGATCAATAATAAAATGATCACTCCTGCTAGTCCTACACTATTCTTCACCAACAAGGACGCTCCCACAACTGTATCTGTCGCATCTGCAATCGTTCGACCCACTACTGGGACAAAGTTACCACTAATATATTTTGCTGTACGCACAGTTATGCCATCTGTTACAGCAGTAGTAGCACCTTGTACAGATAAAACCCCAAGAAACAGTGTCAACAAGACCCCTAATACCCCAATACTTACTTTGCGAAGTAAATCTGCCAGCTGATTTACCTTATATTTATCAGAAAGACTGCTGACAATATGTAAGATGGTCGAAAAGAAAAGAAGAGGCAGCACAACGGTATAAATCACAGTTCCAATCACATGAATCATAAAAATGATGAGTGGGTGAAAAAATGTGACCGAACTGATATTACCCATCGTTGCAAGCAATGCGAGCAACAGTGGAATTAACGCTAACATAAAATTAACCATTCCACCGATCGCATGCTTAGCGGCTGCGACAGCAACCGAAAAACTATCTACTGCTAACACGATTAACACCATAAACACAATGGCATATGCGACTTTGCTCACTTGATTCCGTTCGAATGCAGTCTGTAAAGTTGCCAAAATCATGCTAAATACGGTCAGCACAATGATACTTCCCAGCAGTTTTCCACCTTGCAGAACCTCGTGAAAAAAATACTCCACAAAGGCCATCAGTACACTTTTCCAAGTAAACGATTTTTGATTCGTTAATAGCTCCATCAAACTGGGTAAATCTTTTTCTTTAAAATATTGTCCATAACTGGAACGCAGTTGCGACCAAAACGATTCCACTTCTGTTAATTGCATTTTATTAAGTTGAGAACGAATGAGATTTTCATTACTCTCGGTCGCTTTCGGGTTTTCCGTTGCAAAAACAATACCAGTACCCAGATATAGAAAGAAAACAGTGAGCAGGAGGATGCGAAACATTTTTACCATATCGATCCTCCTCATGTTGGTAAAACCTGCATCACTGTTTCGATAATGACAGTGATAATGGGAATTGCCATGACCATAATTAAAATCTTGCCAGATAACTCAATCTTACTAGCAATGGATCCTTGACCTGCATCTCGCGTCACTTGTGCTCCAAATTCCGTAATATATGCAATGCCAATAATCTTTAAGATGGTCGTCAAAAATAATTGGTTTACATGAGCTTGTACGGCCAAATGTTCTAAAATTTTTATTACTTCTGCTATTTTGCCAGCTAAAGCAATGAAAATAATGATGCCCGTAAAAGTAGCTAAAAGAAAGGCGAAGACGGGTTTTTGTTCTTTGATGATCAATACCAAGAAAGTGGCAATTAACCCAAGCCCCACCACCTGGATTATCTCCAAGCAAACCTCCCCCTCTTCACGATCGGAACAGGAAGACATTTTTTATCGTGGTAAATAAGTCTTGCAACAGCATGACAATCATAAAGAGCACCACACCAAAACCAAACAATGTTACCCAATGAGCAAAATCTTCTTTCCCCATCTGTTTCAAGACTGTGTGAATCATAGCGACGATAATTCCGATTCCAGCTATTTGAAAAACTGTATCGACGTTATAAGGCATTCGGACCCTCTCCTAGTACAGCAGAATGATCAGGAGCGCTCCTGTAAGGACACCTAAAGTTCGAACCATCTTTTCATACTGAGTCTGCTCTTCTCTAGCTTTTTGTTCTTCTACTTGTAAGTTTTGTTTCACCAGAGCTAGATGAGAGAGTTGATCATGACGATCCGATTTCCCTAATGTCTTACAAAACTGCAAAAACACTTCTTTCTCACTCGATTTCATTGCAGTAGCAGGCCACCAATCTTGCACAGCTAACCTCAAACATTCATATGTTGCCGCACCATCCATCGTGGTAAGACGCAGCGACATTTGATGAAACAGTTCACTGACGTTTTCTAGGTTTCGCTCCCCGATATTATGGCAAGCAGCAGCCAAATTTCTGCTTCCATATCCTATCTCTGTTTCTAAAATAGCTATTGCATGGATCAAGCGTCGAATTTGTTTTGGTCTAGCAGCTAATTTCCCGGCAAACACAAACCCAATGCCAGAAGTAGCGAGAAGCAGTAAGATACACCCGATTAACTTGAGCACGATGTACTCCGGATTAACTGACATTTTCCATCGTAAACTGCTTCGATCGTGCCAGGTCCAGAACGACGACTTAGTAAAACGATACGTTCAAAAACTTCTTCCTCAATTAGTTCACGTAAAATTGGTCGTTTGCGTACTTCTTGAATAGAACTGCCATGAGCGGTGGTGAATAGGTGAACACCCGCATAAATAGCTTCATGAATAGCATCAGCATCTTCTCTTCTGCCAATCTCGTCCACTACTAAAACTTCTGGAGACATGGATCGGATCAGCATCATCATTCCTTCTGCTTTTGGACAAGCATCCAAGACATCTGAACGGGGGCCTATATCATGTTGGGGAACACCTGTTACACATCCCGCTATTTCTGATCTTTCATCCACAATACCTACTTTTCTTGCACTACACCCTTCTCCTATACTCACAAGACGAGCTAAATCACGTAACAAAGTCGTCTTACCACACCCGGGCGGCGAGACTATTAACAAGTTTTTTATGCGATCTTGATCGATAATACTTGATAGTAAAGCCTTGCCTACACCTTTTATTTGTCTGGCAATTCGAATGTTAAAAGCTGTTATATCTCGCACATGTCTCACTTTTCCACCTTCTGTTATCACTTTCCCAGCTAAGCCAATTCGATGTCCTCCTTCTACTGTGATATAGCCAAGCCGAAGCTCTTCTTCTAATGCATAGAGAGAATGGTTACTGATTAAATTGAGCAGTTTATGGCATTCTTCACGGGTGGGAAGAACACTATCACGGGGATCAAGCTTTAATTGTTGATTACTGCTGACAAACCATGTTTTTCCAGCTGCTATTACCTCTAAGGGACGATCTTGGCGAATTCGAACTTCTTCTAATCCTGATAAAATGGTTCTAGGAAGTGATTGAATTCGATTCCGAATGGATAGAGGCAATACTTGATAGATTGGTTTTAAATCCATACCACACCTCAATTCCCACTCAAACCTGTTTTACCATCATGCTTATGGTAGGCTTGTTTCCTTTATGCTTAACCAAACAAAAAAACTGCTAGAATCACTCCAGCAGTTTTTATCGATTTTTCATTTTTATAAAATATCCTATGGTCTGTTATTCATCACCATTTTCATTTCATACATCTCAACAGTACAAGCAATAAACTTATCTGAATCTAACTCCTGATATACTTTTGCAGCTTCGAAAATAGCTTCATAGGCCAGAATAGGCAGATGATGCTCTGTTGCCATATCTCTTGCTTTATGAAAATATCCCATAGCTGCTTTTGTATCCTTACTCATAAGAAAAACTTGTCCCATTGCTAAATAAGCACGCACAACATCTTCTACTTCATTGTATTTTGAACCAAGTTGAATTGCTTTGTTTAGCAATACACTCGCCAGTTGATATTCTTTTTGTTCTTGAAGTAACTTCCCATAAAAAGTATAAGTAGAAATCAATGCAGATTTGTCTTTTACGTGAAACTCAAACACTTGAGAGGTTCGAAAGCAAACTTCAGCTAGATCATACTGATATTGGTTCATATAAATCTTTCCTAGCTCTCCCCACAGCACACAAAGAGCATAATACTGATTGTTCTGCTTGGCCAAATGAATTCCTTCTTCAGCATAAGCATGAGCTTCATCCCATAATCCTGTAATGATAAGTAATTTTACACGAACTTGATAAAAATCGAGAATCAAGTCCATTTGTGTTAAATTACTTAAGTGAATCCAATTGTCTTTGATCAATTTTAATGCTTCAGCTTCTTTTGATTGTTTAAATAAATACTGCGCTTTGTTGCGAATCAAAGAAAGCTTTATATCAGGATTTTCTTGTATGAGATCAAGCCCTTTTTCTGCATAGGCAATAGCCTGGTACACATCATTTTGATAATAAGCTGTGCGAGATAATTCATCATAGCATGCAGCTTCTAAGGGACTTGCTTCCATTTGCAGGCGGCTGAGTCTGATCGATTCATAAAATGCATGGATTGCTTTTTTCCACTCTTTTAAGCGAAGGTGGCACTTCCCTTTGAGAAAAAAAACTCGTGAAGCCAACGGATGATGATCGACCAGTTTTATATGGTTCAATTCTGTAAGCGCTTTCGATTCTTCGTCACAGACAATCCATGATTCCAATCCTGTTAGCTGTAGTGAAATATACTCATCTTTCTTTTGAAGATTTTGCTCTAACGTCGTCAGATCAGAAATATCGATCCCTAACTTGTGAAGTAAATAATTTACTTTTTCTTGCTTCACGTGAGCAAAACCACGTTCAATATTGCTGATTGTAGATACAGATATATTCTCATCTGCCAGATCTTCTAACCGAAGACGTTTTTCTTTTCGATAGTTTCGTATAGCCTCTCCTACTAAATTTAGATCTACAAATACCATTTCCTCTTCCCTCTCTTCTATCAGAACAACTCTCATGATTTTATTCATGTGTAATTTTATTTTCAGATAGTCCAATTCAACAGTATTGTACCATATTTCCCTGTATTCTGAAAACACTAAAAATAATTACAAAAGAGTTTCTATTTTTGTAATTAAAAGCATTCCCACAAAAGAACCCCTCATAAATATGCTTTTTACAATTCCCATAATTGTTTTCACATCTAAAAAGTTATAGAATCCATTTTTTACCTTTTGATTTATAAAATAATTCTGTATACTTATAAAGAGTGTAGCTCAAACAACAGCAACTCCTCTGGAAAGGGACTGAAGTCATGGCCGAAAACCACCCCGTCGTGGACCTCATCGGTGTAAACTTCAAGCGCGTCAACCGCCCTGGCGGAACGGTAGAGATCGAGTACAACAAAGGATGGATCACCGCGAAGAAGGTATCCATCCTCATGAACCTCCCGTCCGGCAAGGGGGAACCGAGTGTGGTGCGTGCCAATGAGCTGATCGTCGCAGGTCTGGAGCTCACTGTCGACTTCATCACCAGCATGTCGGTCGGCGAGATGACACCGCACCGTTTCTACGTCGGGGAACAGCACGAAGTCCAAGATCTGGTTCTGGGTCGGCGCACGGAAGAACAGTGGCTTATCGAGTACGCATACGCCTACCCCATCCAAAACGGTTTGACGATCGAAGATGGGATGCTCCGGTTGTGCCACTTGAAGGGTGACCTGCCTTCTTCCGATGTGGACGAGGACTACAGGACCGCCGAAATCAACATGCAAGGCGCAACCTTCTCCCGATGTGTCATCGGCCCTGGGGCAACCATCTACGAGTCCTGACGGGATGTCTTATCGGCATCCAAAACGAAGTCCACTCTAAGGAGGGATGTTCGGCTGTTGTAGGGACTCATTTGATCAGTTAGCAAATGAGTCCCCACTAATTCTTTTGAACTAATCTTAATAACCTTATATTTATAGCAAGTTATTGTATATTATGAAATAAAAAACGATAGATAAAAGACTTGAGTTATCTTTTTCTCAAGTCTTTTTTTCCTATACTAAAAAGTAGTATAGGAAGTGCTATTTCAATAAGAAATACGAACTTCAATGATTGTTAAACTTCTATTTTCTCTATTTCTTCTGCTTCACTTGCATCTTCAATCGTCAATGTAGTATGGCAGTTCGGACAGAGCAAGTCAATTTCATCGTCTTCCAAATCATCCAAATCAACTGCTACGTCTTCTCCGCACTCTGGACAAGTGATCAAATAATTATCATCATCTTCGTCGTCATAAAACAAAAGTTCCAAATCATTTAAATCCTCATCAATTGCTTCTGCATATTCTTCTAGCTCTGCTTGACGAGTATCTAATTTTTGGGTTGCTTCCACTAATTCGTCCACTACACCGATTAGTCTGATAAGAGCTTTAGCATCTGGGTTGTTACCCGTTGTTGATCCTTCTAACAGCCCTTCCACATAAGAAATTTCTCTACGAAGACGATCATACATGGCTTACCATCCCTTTTCGTTTATTCGATAGGACTAGTTTCGCCAAATACAGATTTTTCAATTCATGATGCATATAAAATAGCTTTATCCAAAAAATAGAACCAACGAATGTACTAAGAGGTGCTCGTTTATGACAACCACAAAAAAAGCTGGATGGGGAACCTTGCTTACACTTTGCAGTATTCCCATCATCATGGTTCTTGGAAACTCCATGCTTATTCCTGTCTTTTCTAGTATTCAAAGTGTGTACGGAATAAGTTCTTCAAAGGTTGGACTTTTAATTACTTTATTTTCCTTTCCTGCTGCTTGTATGATTCCCATCGCTGGATTTTTAGCGGATCGAATTGGTAGAAAAAAAGTGATTATTTTTAGTTTGATTTTATATGGTTTGGGTGGTGTTTTATCTGGAATCGTAGCAATTATAGATGCAGGTTTTAACCTGTTGTTATGGACAAGAGTAATCCAAGGGATAGGCGCAGCAGGAACTGCCCCAATCGCTATGGTGCTCACAAGTGATATTTTTGATAAAACAGAGAGAAGTAAAGCTTTAGGTACCATTGAAGCTGCCAATGGGATGGGTAAGGTTCTAAGTCCCATTTTAGGATCTGTCATTGCCCTCATTAGTTGGTATGCGATGTTTTTTGTATTTCCCGTCTTATGTATTCCCACTGCACTTGCCCTTTTCTGGCTTGTAAAGGAACAGCCAGTGGACAGTGCTGTTTCTATAAAAACATATCTCCATCAAGTGAAGAACATCTTTTTGCAACATGGAAGATGGTTGAGTGTTGCTTTTTATGTTGGAGCTGTAACCATGTTCACTATGTTCGGTACTTTATTTGCTTTATCGGATGCATTGGAAAATTCCTATGGTTTAGCTGGTATAAAAAAAGGGTTCGTACTTGCTGTTCCGCTTTTAGCTCTCTGTATTACGTCTTTCTTAACAGGTCGTCATATCCAAGATCAAATAGGTAAAATGAAACAAATGATAGTACTTGGCTTATTTTTTCTCTGTCTTCCTTTGATTGTGGTTCCATGGGTAAACAACCTGTATTTCTTAGTAGCCTTGTTTGCATGGATCGGTATCGGAGCAGGTCTTGTCCTTCCTTGTTTGAACATGATGATCACTTCTGCGATTCGTTTGAAAGAAAGAGGAATCATTACCTCTTTGTACAGCAGTGTGCGATTTTTTGGTGTTGCTCTGGGTCCTCCTACATTTGGAATGCTGGCAGACCATCCTTTTCTTCTTTACTTTGGAACAGCAGCACTTATTATTTTTGCAGTTTTGCTCAGTTTTTTTCTTATACATCGCCCACAACGAATTCATGGGAAAGAAGAACGCTCACGTATTTTAGTAGTTAAAAAACAATTACATCCTTCTTAAGCACGTAAGGTAAAATATAGAAAAAAGGGAGGTTAAACATGAGAAATTGGACAAATCCAGACCGTTCACTTAAACCGCGGACAAATGGGATTACGATGGTGATGGATAAAGGGCTTGGTCTGCAAGCGTTTAAAGATTTACTTTCTTTAGCTGCGGTTCATATCGATTTTATCAAATTAGGTTTTGGAACATTAGCTATTACACCAGAAGATGTGGCAAGACAAAAAGTTGCGCTGGCAAAAGAATACGGGGTTCACCTTTACCCAGGCGGGACCTTCTTTGAAGTAGCTTATATGGAGAAAAAAAACGAGGCTTATCTCCAGTGGCTAAAAGAACTTGGCTTTGAATGGGTAGAAATTTCTAGCGGGGTAATCGATTATGACCTATCAGAACGTCGATCCCTCATCCAATCTGCAATCGAGAAACAATTTCGTGTCATTACAGAAATAGGCAAAAAACAAGCAGGGAGTACGACTGAGTTGTCCTCTCTTGTGGATCAATTTTCCACAGACCTTGACGCAGGTGCATCTTATGTCATCGTTGAGGGACGAGAAACAGGAGAGAACATCGGCATATATAACAAACAAGGTGAAGTAGATACTTCTTACGTCAAACAAGTACTGCAAATGATCGATAACAACAAATGCATCTGGGAAACCCCTAAAAAAGGACAGCAAGTTACTCTGATGGAACTGGCAGGTTGCAATGTAAACTTAGGTAATATCGCCCCTACAGATGCATTATCTGTTGAGGCACTTCGTCACGGTTTACGGGCAGACACACTAACAATATGGCGGGATCACACATGAAACTATCGGTTATTTTTTATCCAGAAGAACGAGACTACACAGATCTTCTCCAAGGAAAAACGGTGATTGTTTTAGATATTCTCCGTGCAACTACCACCATTACTACTGCAATGACGCATGGAGCAAAAGAAATCATCCCCGTGAGGAAAATAGAAGAAGCTCTTGCTTACAAAGGAACAGACAAAATTATCGGTGGTGAAGATAATGGTTTAAAACCAGAGTCATTTGACCTTGGGAACTCCCCTTATGAATATCGGAATGATAATGTTCGCAATAAATCGATCGCCTTTCGTACTCGCAATGGAACCCAAGCAATTGTACTTTCTAAACCAGCTGACCATATATTGATTGGAGCTTTTGTCAATAGTACCGCGTGCGCCAACAAGGCTGCCAGTTTTCAAAAAGATATCGTGATCTTCTGTTCTGGTACGAGAGGAGAATTTTCACTGGAAGACAGCACAGCTGCCGGATATCTCGCTTCTATCCTTTCCCAACAGTACGATGTGTCGCTGGATGATGCTGGACTTTTATTAGCCGCTAGTTTTCCAGAGATAAAGCGAAACGATTTTGCTGTGTTAAAACAAAGTAAATCTTCACAGCGTCTCAAACACCTGGATAAATGGAGTGATGTCGAGGATTGTTTGCAGTTTGATACCTATGATGTCGTGCCTATGGTTCATGAAGGAGTTATTTCCCTACAATCATAAGTCCCCTTGCTTGTACATAAGTTGATAACATAACTTATGGAACAGGGGCATTTTAATATGAACTCAGACCTAATACTTGTATTGCTCATCATAACAGGACTAATTGGACGCTCTCCTATTATCGCGACAGCAGCAAGTTTTTTGCTCATTTTAAAGCTGATTCATTTGGAGCGATTTTTCCCTGGTGTGGAAAGAAGAGGTCTCGAGTTTGGTTTACTGTTTCTAACGATCGCCGTATTGGTACCTTTTGCATCTGGCAAAGTTACCATAAAAGATATTGGAGATATATTTACGACTCTTCCCGGTTTGTTTGCTTTAATCGGTGGACTTCTGGCAACTTATATGAATGGAAAAGGCTTGGACTTACTAAAGTTAGATCCCGGGCTGGTGATCGGGTTGGTTGTTGGTTCTATTGTCGGTATTGTATTTTTGCGTGGAATCCCTGTTGGTCCGCTGATGGCAGCAGGGATCACTGCATTTTTACTCAAAGTTTTCCAATATTTCGCTAAATGAATGATAGTTTTTTCACAAATAGGATTCGATCTTGCCCTTCACCATCATAATCTTCATGTACTTCCATGTCATTTATGACAATACTTCCTTTTTCCATCGTAAAACCTAACTTTGTGTGGTAAGCTATTGAATTTTTATTTACTGGAGAAGTTACACAGCGAACAGTATCCACTCCTTTTTTCTTAACTGTTTGAAAAAATAGGTCATATAATTTACGACCCAATCCACTTTTCCGGTAATTTGGATGAATTCCAACAAAATGAATATAAGCTTCTCGTTTTCGAGACTGGGATAGAATACCGATCAAAAAGCCAATTAATTCTCCGTTTTCTTCCACGATAAAACTCGTATCTTGAAAATGATCAAAAAATAACTTAGGTAACATATCACCCATATGACGACCATTCCACCAATCATTTATGACAGAAATCACAGGCTTATAATCATAAGATTCTACTGTTCGAATAAGCATAAATTTCTCCTTTTTATGTCCTTGTATTATTTTTCATTCTTCCGCTTTTGAACTGCCTTTCTTTACCTGATGAGCATACGATAAGAATACACTCCGTCTGGAGGTATTCCTATGACACAACCAACATCAAAAGATAATTGGGTAATCTTTTTATTTACTTCGTTTCTCTTTATATGGTTATACCTCGCTATTTCTCCTGTAAATCGATTGAATTGGGCGATAGAAAATGTTCTTCTTATTTTGTTTATCCTCTGCTTATATTCATTCTATAACAAAATACCTTTATCCCTCACTAGTTACACACTTTTAGCTGTTTTTCTTACCCTTCATACAATTGGTGCTCACTACTCCTATCATACACCGCTGGACAGATGGCTATCGTTCAAACGGGCTTATTTTGACCGTGTTGTACACTTTTCCTTTGGTCTCTGTTTTCTTTTGCCAGTCTATCAGATCATACGATTTTTTCATCCAATCAGCCGTTTATCAGCAATCCTCTTTGCAAATATATGTCTCCTCGCAGCAGGCGGCATGTATGAACTAATAGAAGTTTGGGTGGTGTCTTTCGTTGCACCTAGAGAAGGCGCCTTATTTCTCGGATTACAAGGTGATCCGTGGGATGCTCAACACGATATGCAAATTGCTTTAGTCGGTTCGATCATCGCTTCAGTCTTTTTCCTACTCTATTTATTTGTAAAAAAACAAAGAGCATGAACCTATCAAGCTCTTTGTTTTCATAGAAATCGATACTAACTTATGAAGTAGAAACAACAAACAAATCTTTTTACGTCTGTTATCCAAGTTGTGCCTCTATTTCTTGCACAAACTCCCAAAATGCAGAAGTTTTTCGCACTTCAAAACGAACAGATCGAGGAAATGGGTTGATGATTTCTTTTGGCTTTCCTTGTAAACCATGTGTAAACAGAAGAATTCGATCGGAGAGCAGGACAGCTTCCTCAATCTGATGGGTAATCAACAAAAACGTTTGGTCGACAGCCATCAAACTAGCCAGCCACTTTTGCATTTTGGTACGAGTAAGGGCATCTAAAGAAGCAAATGGTTCATCTAAACAAATCATATTGTGTCCGCTGGCTAATGCCCGTAGAAAGGAAACTCGCTGTTTCATACCTCCTGATAACTGGTGGGGGAAACTATCGGCTGCATCGACTAAACCAGCACGTTCTAACCACTGGCCCAGAGAAAAAGGATGTTTCTTTCTTGCCAGCTTATTCCCAAGAAGTATGTTTTCTTTCACTGTCTTCCAAGGAAACAAAGAACTGTCTTGCGGCATATATCCTACCATTCCACTACTTTTCAGTTCATGCTTACCTAGTTTCATCCCTCCAGTTGTGGGTGAATAGAGGCCGGCTAACAAATAAAACAAGGTACTCTTCCCACTGCCAGAAGGGCCTAAAATACTGACCGAGGTCCCTGATGATACTTCAAACGACACATTCTCTAACAATTTTTCTTGCTCTGGATAGTGAAAGGAGATATTCTCCACTGTTAAATCACTCATGATAGTTTCCTCTTATGCTTCCACCATTGTTCGATTAAACTGATCAAAAAGAAAAAACATCCACTCAACACAACTATCGTAATAATCGACACAAAGACGCGGTCTGTCCGAAATGAACTCGCTGCTTGTGTCATGATCATTCCTAGACCACGCTCGGTTCCCAGCCATTCCGCCACTACTGCTCCCATCACGCTGTATGTCGCAGATAATTTACAACTGGAAAAAAGAACTGGGATCGCAGACGGAAATGCTAAGTGACGAAATTTTTCCCACTTTGTAGCTCCTGACATCTCCAAATATCTCAGCAAGTTCCGATCGACTTGTGCAAATGCATCTACTAATGCAATTGTGATCGGGAAAAAACAAACCAAAATGACGACAAGCAACTTAGCCTCTATACCAAACCCAAACCATACGACTAATAATGGAGCTAATACAATGATCGGGACATTTTGGCTGAAAAGGAGAAGCGGAGTGACGATTCTTTTTAAGAACGTAGAAAAATAGAGACATACAGCCACCCCGACTCCAACCAAAATACTAAGAATAAAGCCGATAGATGCTATGACAAATGTTGCCTCTACATGCAAGAGGTACTCACTGCTTGTCCAAGATCGCCAGAGCTCTAATCCAACTACATAAGGCTTGGGCAACTGCCAAACAGGAAAATTACCAATGATTGAGATGATTTCCCATATAAACACAAGCACAGCGATCGAAAGTACAAGAGGGAATATTCTACGTTTCATCATCATATTTGTGAGTCAGCGCAGAAATGGTGATTCCTTCAGGTTTGTGTAAGATTTTAATTTGAAACATCGTCTGCGTGGCGCCTAAATCTAAAACCCTTTGATTCATCTCCGTTATCAGGTTTAATAAGTCCTCCCAATCCCCTTCTACAGTAGTATCCAATGCTCCAACTCGATATGTCAGCCCTGACGCCTCAATAATGCCTATTGCTTCTTCTATGAGCGGGATAGAGATTGAGCGATTGGTATCTTGCGGCAGGATTTGAATGCTTAAGAGCGTATTCATTCTAGTTGCCTCCTTGTGGAAGGAATTGATTGGTGTATGCTTTTTTCGGATCAAAATTCCCTTCTAATAATTGATGGCTTTTCATCCAGTTTGTATATCCACTCCATACCGACTCTTTTTGTAATCCCCAACTTTTCGCGTCTGCTTGATACCGAGGACTGAGCCACTTTTGACTCTCATGAACGAGTTTACTGTCTAAAGTAGGATTTTGTTTTATTAAAATATCTGCTGCTTCATCTGGATGTGCAATCGCAAATTGATATCCTTTGCTCACTGCTCGCATAAACGCTTTTACCACATTGGGGTCTTGCTTTATTTTTGCTTCTGAAGTGATCAAGACAGGAGTATAGTAATCGAGATCTTTATTTTGATCTGCTAGATATACCATATTTAGCTTGACGCCCTTTTGCTCTGCTTCGATCCCTTGCCATCCATAATAAATCCAGTAAAAATCAATTCCTTGTTTCAATGCTGTAAAGAAGTCAGTGGAGCCAACGTTTGTAATTTTTACTTTGCTCACATCCGCTTGATCCTTTTCCATCAAAGATTGAATCATTGCTTTCTCTACCAATGAACCAAATCCACCATATGTCTTCCCTTCAAAATCTTTTGGACTTTTAATCCCAGAAGTGGAAAGTGAAGCAAACCCAGAAGTATTGTGTTGCAGTACAGCTGCAATGGAGACGATGGGTACACCTGCAACCCTTGCCTGCGTTACCCCCTCTTGGTAACTAACGCCAAAATCCGCTTTGCCTGAGGCCACCAGTTGTTCCGCCGTTGATTTCCCCGGTTGTATAATGTGTACCTGTAATCCAGCTTCTTTGAAGTAGTTTTTCACCTGTGCAACATATAAGCCCGTATGGTTGGTATTAGGAGTCCAGTCCAATACAACTGTTACTTCTTTTTCTTGTGTTTTTTCAGATGAACAAGCTATTAATCCCAAACATAAAACGGAAATAAATCCAAAAATAAATAGTTTTTTCCAATACAATGTAGATATCCTCCTAGTCAAAATAAAAAACCACCCTGATCAAAGGATGGCCAAAATTGCGCACAAAAAAATATCCTTCCTACGCCGGCATTATCCGGATCAGGTGAAAGGGTCAGTATATCGATATACTATCTCAGCCGGCCATTCTCCAGCACCCCTGATTTTTATTCCGTTTTCAAATGAATTATATATTTTATACTATTGTTTGTCTATGAAAAGCGTATAAGTGGAGGAGAAAAAAATTTTCATAACATATTGATTCTTTGTTTGTTACCACATACAATGAAGTTGTCAGTCCCACATACAGCGGAAGAAAAAAGAACCGCTGGGGAGCCACCCTCCAAACATTTGGGAGGAGGACTCATGGATCTGAATGACATGCTCACTCGGAAGCCGAAGAAGCGCGAGAAGCGCTTCAACAGCTCCTGAGCACAAGGCCCCCTGTCCAGTTGGACAGGGGGCCACCTATATAAATAGATGCGCCCCCCTAGCAGTTTGCAGGGGGGCATGCTTCTGCCACAAACCGTGGAAAAGCAAAAGCTATTTTCTCTCTACACTGAGCAGCCTTACTTTCCGCTCGCTTGCTGCGGCGGCATGAGGAAAAACCTCTTTCCAGTCGTCGCAGTACACCGTAGGATGATCAAAACTGCCATCCTTACCGTAACGGTGCGAAGGGTTACCCCCTCCACACTTGATGTTGAAAACACAGTTTCCGCATTCAGTAGGCACTCCGTCTGGACCACTCTGACGTGCCATGATACCCGGATGCAGTAGCGCCTCATCAAATCGTGAAGACACTACATTTAGTCCAGTGGAAGTTGCGTTTTCACCGTTGAACTGGAGGTCGTCATCCTGCTCGATACTGCCGTCTACTTCGACAACCACCACAGCAGAAGGGGAGATACCAATCTCATCACTACTGCTGTCACCCATGCGGTTGACGTCGATCAGCGCCTCAAACAACGGAATATCTGGTCGCTGGCTATCCGCCAACCAACAGTCAAACAACTCGTTAATCCAGTTACCATAGGGCGTCAGACGCTTTGGCACTCGATCGGCATCATATGCCAACAGCCGATCAAACTGATGCACAGCCCGCTGTATCAAACTTCCTTGCGGCATTGGCGGTGGAGTTACATGATTGGCGTGTGGCAACAGGAAATTGATCCTTGGAATCCTCGCACCAATCTCTTCCTCCAGCTGATGGAAGGAGTCGTATACTCTCTTTGCCTTGTGCTCGATATCAATCACACACAGGATACCCTTGAACACTCGGAATCCATCTTCCGTCTGAGGGTATGCCGCAACGTGCTTTAGTCCGCGCAGAATTTGATCATAGCCGGGCTTCCTCCCACTACGAGTGATCCGGGACGCATTCATTTCCCGAAGTCCGCCATCCATACTGACACCAACCGTGATCCTTGCTTCTGCCAGCTGACGAACATTTCCTCGATTAAGCATGGAGCCATTCGTCTGGACAGTGGCAATTACCTTGCAAGGACTAACTGCCTCTTCTACCTTTTGCTTGTACTTGATCATCTTACTCACACCAGCGAGGAGCGGTTCCCCGCCATGAAAGACGATTTCGATCTCCTCTAGTTGATGCATCCGCACATGCTCCCCGATGCGGAAAGCAACTACGTCCATCAATTCTTCGGTGATCACTGCCGACTGAGCCTCAGACAGCCATTGCTCACTACGGTTTTTGTAGTAGTAACAGTACGGACAATCAAAGTTGCACCATTTATGCATCTTGAGCACGAAGATACTGAACGGTACTTGCGTGTCAATCATGCTTCCTCTTTTCTTCTCTCTTTGCCGTGATCATCACTTACCGCCTTGTCTTGATGGAAGTGATCAGGTAACTCAACCTGACCCTGTTGTAGTAGGCGATGCCGATCAAGGCGAACGGAATCAATGACAACACCATTCCTAGCCGGGTCATGGAGAACAATGCCACCACACAGCCAAGGCACTGACCAATACCAGTAATGAAAAAGAAGGTGTAGGTCCCTCTTCCCGTTTGCTTACACTGAGTGATCTCCAAGTAGGTGAACACCCTCACCGCCACACCAATCATGACTGCACCAAAAATACACAACACTACATCAATTTTGCCCGAAGTCGCAGCACCTGTCCAGATGAAAAGGAGGGCGATGGCAAACGCAACCAACGTACCGTGGGATACATTTCGACTGATCTGCCGCTGGACAGCTTTGTTTTTCTTTTCCAGCCGTTGAGTCAGCCAAACTTGCAGGGGACCACACACCCCATTGGTAAGTTCTCCAAAGAAGATCATCGCAACCGCGATCCATTCTCCCATGAAGAACACTGGCCACATCCTCACCGCAAGGGAACCTGCGATTACCAGCACATATTCCCATGAAAATTGTACTGACTTGTCTCGGGCGAGAAGTTGCTGGTAAAACGGCACCTTATCCTCATCAGGCTCTACAAAGGGGCGCTCCTTCACTGCTACTTCTTCCTTGAGACGCATCACTGCAATTGCTGCACCGATGAGAGCAGCCATGGAAATCGCAAACCATATCGTGGTCCACCCATGATGAATCATCGGAATGGCAAAGGCGGTACAAGCCGCAGATACATAGTTGAGTGTTCCCCAACCACTACGACCCCGAATGAGCAGCTTCTTGTCATCTCCAAGGAAATCATGATTGAGATGACCAGTCACACTGATAACTGGGAAGTATCCGAGTGCCATCAACATATATACCAAAGCAAACAGACCAAAGCTGTTTACAAAATTGACAGCGATCGTCCCCAAGGTCATCAAAACTAGTCCCATAGTCAGGACTGTTTTCCTGCTAATCGTACGAGCAAGGAGACCAGAAAATCCAGTGAAAAGAGCACCGAATAGATAAAAGAAGAGAAGGATGCCAGGGACAACCTCTTTTCCTACCTTTTCAGCGATCAACAGATTGGATCCAATGAGGGTAAACGAGACCCAAAAGGCCACGCAAATCCCCAGAATACTCGTCTTCCTAGTGCTTGCATTTGCCCATCGAAAGGGCTTTTCCAGCTTGAAATGGGGCAGCAAAACCATTACTTCTCTCTTTTCTACGAGTCCTACATGCCTAGTCAAATCATACCACAAGGAAATAAAAATAATCTATTTAATCATTTTATTGAAAAAAAACCTCTATTTCATTCAAAAACGGGACAACGCTTGAGAATCTCCTACTTAGCAAAGATTCTCAAGCGTTGTATACTTGCCCATCAAGACTTAGCTTTCCGCTTCATCATAATGGTGGAAATCAGGTTGCTCAACCTGATTCTGTTGTAGTAAACGATACCGATCATGACGAACGGCAGCAGCACCAAGATGATTCCCAGCATGGACAGGGAAACCAATCCAGGGACACATCCGAGACATTGAGCGATGCTACGGACAAAGAAATAGGTATATGCACCTCTTCCTGTCTGTGGGGACATGGTGATCTCCAAGTAAGTAAACACCCTCACCGCCACACCGATCGCGGCTGCACCAAGGATGCACAGCGTCGCACCAATTTTGCCCGGCGTCGCAGCACCTATCCAGATGAACAGGAGGGCGATGGCAAACACAACCAATGTACCGTGGGATACATCCCGACTGATCTGCCGCTGGGTGAATTTATTTTTCTTTTCCAGCCGCTGAGACAGCCACACTTGAAGTGGACCACACAGCCCATTGGCAAGCTCTCCACAAAAGATCATCGCTACCGCAATCCACTCTTCCATGAAGAACACTGGCCACATTCTCACTGCCTGCGAACCAGCGGTCACCAACACATACTGCCACGAAAAGTGAACCGACTTGTCTTTGGACAAGAGCTGCCGATAAAACGGCAGTCGATCTTCGTCAGGAACCGGAAACGGTTGCCCCTTGACAGCCACTTCTTCTTTGAGATGCAGGATTACATATATTGCGCCAACGAGAACAGACATGGAAATCACAAACCATCCCGTTGTCCACTCAAAAGTGATCATCGGAATGGCAAATGCAGCAAATGCCACCGTCACGTAATTGAGTGATCCGAAAAAGCTCCGACCTCGACCACGTGAATTATTGTCATCCGGAAGGAAATCCATGTGGAGACTAGCGGTAATGCTGATAACCGGGAAATATCCAATCGCCATCAAGATATAAACCAACACAAACAGCCCAAAGCTATTGACAAAGTTGACCGCGATCGTTCCCATCATCATCAGCACTAGACCAATAAGCAGTACGGCTTTCCTGCTTACTGTTCTTCCGATGAGACCGGAAAAACCAGAGAAGAGGGTTCCAAACATGTAAAAAAAGAGGAGGATACCAGGAACAACCTCTCTCCCTACTTTTTCGGCAACCAACAGATTAGATCCGAGGAGGGTAAACGTGACCCAAAAGGCCACTAAGTCACCCAGAGCGTTCGTTTTCCACGTACTTGCATTTGCCCATTGGAAAGGCTTTACAGGTTTGACTTGCAGCAAAACCATCATTTTCTCTTTCTGTGAGTCCTGCTTACCTAGTCACATCATACCACAACGAAAATAAGAAAATTCCGTCCATCACTAGAAAAACCTCTATTTTGTTTCTTCTTGTTATTATTCTATTGTTTATACTGTATATCATCAAAGACACAGCTGATAAAATCTACACACAGAAATTCAGCAAAGATATTTTTTCGAAACATACTGTCTTTTCATTTTCTCAAAGAGTATACTGAAATTGAAAGCTCAGCTAGAAAAACAAAAAGGATTAGCTGAGCCCGCTTGAGAGAGGTAGACCATGAACACCAACCAGCAGCAGCAGGGGAAGCATCCCTGGCTGGACAAGATCCCCACGTCGACGAACAACCAGCGCGGGTTCCAGAGCCGCGCCTGACAAGTGCCCTACTGATGTAGGGTGACTGGTCCCTCCTTCGGCCTTGCTGAAGGAGGGATTAAACATATAAAAATCTTACTATAAATGAGTTGATCCCCTCTTGTCATAATCACAGGAGGGGATCTTCGCTAAGCTCTCTTTCTAGTGCTTAGACCACTTTCATGATTCGGAGCGAGATGTGTCTGATGAGGTACTCCAAATCACGACAGTACACAGAAGGATTATTGAAATGACCATCCTTGTAGCGATGTGTGTGGTTTCCTCCACCACACAAGGTTTTCAGGGTGCACATTTGACATTTAGGAGAAAGTCCCTCAACACCCATCTGACGAGCAATGATCGCAGGATGATCAAGCGCAAGATCAAAACTGTCGGTCTGTACATTCAGCCCCGTGTATGGTGCACCTGCAAAAGCTGTTTTCAGGGCATCAACCTGTTCGATCTCCCCATCCGTTTCAACTACGACCGCAACATATGGGGACAACCCTACCTCTTCACTTGAACTCGTACCTCCCCTCAACAAGGAGATAATCGATTCGAAAAGAAGAATATGAGTTGTCAATTTCTTGTCGAAAAACCACCGGTCAAACAACTCACCAAGCCATACTCCATATGGTTTGTCGAGTTCCGTTGATACTTGGTGTGGATCAGGCGAGATAAGAAGCTTGAACTGTTCGATTACTAGATCAGTCCATCTTCTATTCACCGGAGCCTGTGGAAGTGTTTCATGGTTGGCGTGAGGCAGCAAAAAATTCACTGACGGTGGATTGAACCTCAGCAAAGATTCAAAGACCTCAATTGGTAGATTGTTCACATCAATCGTGCAGAGTATTCCTCGATACACACGGAAACCATCTCGTTCCTCACGGGAAGCGAGCAGATTTAGACCCCTTACTGTTTGTTTCAGTGCTGGTTTTCCCGCTAGGAACACACGATGACGATTGAGTTTTGCAGTTCCACCATCCAGACTAACTCCAATGCCGATTCTCGCCTCCTCCAACATTTGGATTCTCTTTTCGGTGAGGAGAGTTCCATTGGTTTGAATCGTCGCAAGGACATGGCAGCCGTCCCCAACTGCTTCCCGAATCAACTCGACGTAGTGAATCAGCAGCTTAACACCTGCCATCAATGGTTCTCCACCATGCAAAACCACAGAGATTTCTTCAAGCCCATATGCCCTCACATGCTCAGCAATTTGCCTTGCTGTGTCACGCATGACCTGCTCGGATACAACCCTCGGCTTTTCTTTCCAACTCTGATCTTTGCCGAAGTAGACATAGCAATAGCTGCATCGCAAGTTGCAGTCACCGAACACCTTCAAGACAAATTCTGTGAAAGGAAACTTCCTAATACGAACTGTCATCCTTTTTCTCTCTACCACTCCATCTCCTTCACTACCGTGTGTAGTAAAATCATAGAGTGGATTTATATCATTCTATCACAATTTTCAGAAAGAGTATGTAATATCACCTATTCGAATCTTTTATTAGGCGGCTGAACTTTCTTCCCTATTTTTAGCTTCATTATAAGAAACAAAGAACACCTATTGGGCGTAGATTATTCTTTCCCTTTAAAACGAGACAACGCTTGAGAGCCTCTTTCAAACCTAAACTCTCAAGCGTTGCTTATATCTACATCATGCCTTGCGAGCTTTCCACAAAGGCTTAGCGTAGAAATAGATGCCAATCAAGATAAATGGCAACGGAATCAGAAACATGCTCGATGAAAGGATTACCATCCCCATCATACAAGCGAAACAATGGCCGATACAACTAACAACAAAGTAGGTATATGACCCTCTTCCTGTCTGTTCCGCCAAATGAATTCCTAGATAGGTAAAGATACGATTAGTCACACCGATCAAGACTGCACCAACGATGCACAGAAAGTCAATCCTTGTCTGGATCAGAACAACTGCAATCGCCAGTGTAACCAAGGTAGCCAATGATACAACTTGAACAATATGTTTCTTTGCAAGTGTATCTTTGTTGTCCATCCACTCAGACAAGCAAACCTGAATCGGCCCGCACACCGCAATGATCATATCTCCACAGAAGATCATTGCGATAGCCACCCACTCATCCACAAAAAAGACAGGAGCCATCCTTGTAGCCAATGTACAACACACTACTAGAGAGTAGGCCCATGGAATGTTAATCGATTTCACGTTGATGATTTGCGGGAAAAATGGCAAAATATTTCTGTCAGGAACCTTCCATGGATGTTTCTTGACTGCCAAACCATCCTTTGTACAGATCAATACACCTGCTGCAACAAGAAGAACAGAGAGGGAAATGCAGATCCATACCATTGCCATTCCCTGAAGGATCAAATGAATAGCGAATGAACCAAAGGCCGATGTCGCAAAATTGAGGGTACCAAAAAAACTGCGACCTCGACTCCGTGAGTCCTTGTCGTCGGCTAGGAAATCCATATAAAGATTGGCTGTAATGCTGATTGCAGGAAAATACCCGATAGACATTAGCATATAAACCAATGCAAGCATGCCCACACTATTTACAAAGTAAACAGCAATGGTCCCACCTGTCATCACTGCTAGAGCAATGAACAAGACAAGTCTTCTGCTTACTGTTCGCCCAATGATACCGGAAATAGAAGTGGCGTCTTTCCCCAGCAGATAAAACAGGAGAACAACGACAAACACAAAAGACTTATCAATCTTTTGTGCAACCAATAGATTCGAACCGAAGATTGTGAACGAAATCCAGAAAGCCAAACAGGCTCCTATGACATTCGTCTTTACGGTATTTCGATTCGCCCATCGGAAATACTTTTGAATATGCAATCTCATTTTCTCTCTTTCTCTCGAAGGGAGATTACATGTTTAATCTCATTATAACACATATAATATTCTGTGAAATATGATCAAGCATCGATGTGAAACCAAAATATTAACTTCGTGATTCGAATAAGAAATCTTTTAAGATCTTGATTTAAAATAACCACTATTTACTTCAAATAGTGGTTATCTACAAGAGTTATTATTTTTTTGGTTTACCCAATAATGCAAACATGTGCTGTTTGTATGCTTCTACTCCTGGTTGATCAAAAGGATTTACACCTTGCAAGTAACTGCTGATACCACAGGCTTTCTCAAAGAAATAGACCAATTGACCAAAGATATAGCTGGATAGTTCTGGGACTCGTACAACGAGATTTGGAACGCCGCCTTCGGTGTGGGCAAGCAGGGTTCCCTCAAACGCTTTTTCATTGACAAAGTCCATAGGTTTTCCTGCCAAATAATTTAGCCCGTCCAAGTCTTGAGCATCACTTGGAATCGTGATCTGGTGCTCAGATTTATCCACAAACAGGACGGTCTCGTATAAATTTCGCAATCCTTGTTGAATATATTGCCCCATAGAATGGAGGTCTGTTGTAAATTGAACAGACGCAGGAAATACTCCCTTTTGGTTTTTCCCTTCACTCTCTCCGAACAATTGCTTCCACCATTCAGCAAAATAAGCTAAGGCAGGTTGGTATGTAACGAACAATTCTGTTGTATATCCTTTGCGGTATAACACTTGCCTTGCGATTGCATATTGGTAACAGCTATTTTTACTCCAATCTGTTACTCTATAATCATTCATCGCTTGGGCGGCACCTGCTAGCATCGCATCCGTATCCAATCCAGATACAGCTAGCGGAAGCAAGCCTACAGGGGTAAGAACCGAATACCGGCCACCAATATCATCATCGATCGTAAATGTCTCATATCCTTCATCATTTGCTAAGGTTTTTAATGCCCCTCTTTCTCGGTCTGTGGTCGCGTAGATCCGTTTACTTGCCTCTTCTTTTCCATAACGCTTCTCCATGTATTCCCGAAGAATACGAAACGCTACTGCTGGTTCTGTAGTTGTTCCTGATTTGGAAATAACATTGATACTAACATCTTTTCCTTCCAGCAAAGAATACAGATCTTGTACATAATCACTGCTTAAATGATGACCGAGGAAATAGACCTCTGGACCTTTGCGAACATCTTTTGATAGTTGGTTGTAAAAACGATGATGCAGCATCTCAATTCCAGCACGAGCTCCAAGATAGGAACCACCGATACCTATCACAAGTAAAACATCTGAGTTTCCCCGAATTCGTTTGGCTGCTTCTTTTAAACGACTATACTCTTCTTTGTCATATGTCTCTGGCCATTTCACCCAGCCAAGAAAGTCTGCTCCAGCAGCTTCTTTCATTTCACCCTGTAATTTTCTTTCTGCTAACTCTGCTTCTGCTGCTAATTGACTCAGTTCTTTTTCTCCCATAAAGGAAAGCGCATGCCCGTAATCAAAACGAATGGAACTCATCCCAAACCCTCCATAATAGAAATCTAAAAGCCTATTTAACCATCATAACATAACCTAAAATAATACCAATTACACCATAGTCTGTATCTCTAAAAGTGGTGGTATTTGAAATTAAATTACCCAAAAATGATAGTAATAATGCCGGTATACTCACCGATTTATCCAAAAAGATCACGCTTTGCACGTGATCTTCCAAATAAATTTCTACCTTTATGCTCTTGATATATAGGCTCCACTTCGAGTATCTACAATGAGACGATCTCCAACGTTCACAAACAAAGGAACTTGTACAGAGAACCCTGTCGATAATTTTGCTGGTTTACTTCCACCAGTTGCAGTATCACCACGGATACCAGGATCTGTTTCTACTACTTCAAGTTCTACTGTATTTGGCAACTGAATTCCAATTGTTTCTCCTTTATAGGAAACAATTTGGACTTCCATATTTTCTTGTAAAAAGTTAAGTTCGTACTCCAAACGCTCTTCTGGAAGACTAATCTGATCATAAGTTTGATTATCCATGAAGGTATACTCGCCGCCACTTTCATATAGATACTGCATCCGATGAGTTTCAACAAGAGCTTTTTGCACTTTTTCTCCAGCACGAAAAGTTTTTTCTTGGATGTTTCCACTCCGTAAATTGCGCAGCTTAGAGCGTACAAACGCTGCTCCTTTTCCCGGTTTTACATGCTGGAATTCAATGACAGACCATACATCGTTGTCAATTTCAATCGTGAGACCAGTTTTAAAATCGTTTACACTAATCATAATGCCTATTCACCTTTTCATTTACAAAATAATTAATTCCTTTGGTAAACTCGTTAATACTTTGTTTCCTTCTGGAGTTATCAAAATATCGTCTTCAATACGCACACCAAATCGATCTTTTAAATAAATACCTGGTTCAACTGTAACAACCATACCTGGAAGAAGAATATCGTCGCTTGTCATTCCAAGTCGTGGAAACTCATGTATATCCAATCCGATACCATGACCAGTTCCATGACCAAAACAATCTGCATAACCAGCTTGCTCAATAAAATCACGAGCAATCGCATCAGCGTCACTTGCTCGCATTCCTGGTACGATACCATCGATTGCCTTCTCATTCGCAGCAAGTACTATCTCATAAACTGTTCGCTGTTCATTCGAACAATGACCGATTGAAATGGTACGTGTAATATCAGAAACATATCCCTGATAATAACATCCAAAATCAAACGTTACCAGTTCACCCTTCTCTACTGATTTATCAGAAGCTACCCCATGTGGCAGGGCGGAACGAATTCCAGAAGCTACTATCATATCAAAAGATACCCCGCTTGCGCCACGCTCACGCATCAGCCATTCCAATCGGAGAGCAACCTGTTTTTCCGTCCATCCAGGTCTCAGTTCTGTCAGTAATTGGCGAAAAGAATCTTCTGCAATATGAATCGCCTTTTGAATATATGATAATTCTTTTTCATCTTTTTGCCCTCGAATCTGTTCCACTACACTTTCTAATGGTTCTAAATCAATATGCCCAAGAGCTGTACGAAGTTCTTGATACTCTGCATAGGAGAGATGTTCCGATTCAAAATGAAGGGAAGAAACACCTAAACTCCGACAAGTTTCTGCTACTTTTGGATACATTTGATTCCCTAGGTGTTCTACAACAGTAAAATCAGGCGATTGTTCTTTTACTTGTGACAAATAGCGAAAATCTGTAAGTAGATAAGCATCATCTTTCGTCAGTAGTACCACGCCAGATGATCCAGTAAAACCACTTATGTAATAACAATTACGTCGGTTTGTAAGGAGCAAAGCTTCTATTTCTCGCTTCCTCATGACATCTTGCAATCGAACAACTCGCTGATTCATCTTCATTCTCCTTCTAGCCACTCTCGAACTGCTGACAAAGCTAAATCATAGCTTTGGGTTCCAAACCCTACGATCTGACCTTTGCATGCTGGAGCAATAACAGAAGTATGGCGGAATGTTTCTCGAGTGTGGATGTTAGATATATGTACTTCAATCACTGGGACAGAAATCGCCCCAATCGCATCAAAGATCGCATAACTATAATGTGTATAAGCACCAGGATTTATAATAATTGCCTCATATGTATCAACCGATGAATGAATTTGGTTGATCAGCTCTCCCTCTATGTTAGATTGGAAGGTATCAACTTGACAACCCCATTTTTGAGCTTTTTCCACTAAACGCTTATTGACATCTTCCAGTGTCTCTGATCCATAATGTTCAGGTTCTCTCTTTCCTAATGTGTTCAAATTAGGACCATGTAAAACCAAAATGCGTGCCATTGATTTTCCTCCTTTGTCTCTTCCATATCTTATCATATTGCCACCACCTCTATTAATCTAGGCAAATATGGTACAATAGGAGAAATTAATGAGGATCTCTATTTGCAAATTCACTAACATTTCATTTGAATCCCGCTTGATATGCATGTCTTCCGCGTTGTTGTAAAGAACACAAAGGACGCTTCAGCCAAAACATATCTTCGCTGGGATCATTTGTATCTATTTTGGCTCAAGTTAGAGAAGGATGTTCATTTTAAGGTGGTGTATATATGCCTGATAAAATTGTCCCCTATGGTGGACAGGCTGTTATTGAAGGAGTGATGTTCGGAGGACGAAATACACAAGTAACTGCGGTTAGAAGAAAAAACGGTAAAATAGAAACATTAGAATTAGAAAAGAAACATATACCATGGGTTAATATGTTGAAGCGGATCCCTTTGATTAGAGGAATTGTTTCGCTTATAGAAGCTAGTGCAAGCGGTGCCAAGCATCTGCAATATGCCACTGAAATGTATGAACAAGATGAAGAAGGAACTACGATTGAAAAAGAAGAAACAAAAAAGACAGGAAAATTGGAAATGATGATTGGTGTTGCAATCGTCGGTGTTCTTTCGTTGATCGCGGGGAAAGTTATTTTCACCTTATTGCCAGCGGCACTTGCAAGTTGGATCTTCGATCCTTATGTCAAAAATATGATCCTGCAAAACTTGATCGAAGGCGGCATTAAAACCATACTGCTGCTCAGTTACTTATGGGCAATATCAAGAACCCCCATCATGAAACGAGTTTTTCAATACCATGGAGCAGAACACAAAGTTATCAGTGCCTATGAAAATTCAGAAGAATTAACAGTACAAAATGTACAAAAATATTCTACCTTACATTATCGCTGTGGAAGCAGTTTTATGATTTTCACTGTTATTGTTGGAGTGATTGTGTATTCCTTCTTCACTTATGATTCCGTATGGGACCGAGTATTGACGAGGCTGCTCCTATTACCACTTGTTATCGGTTTATCTTTTGAAGTATTAAAATTAACCAATTCAGCGCGTAACATCCCTGTTTTGCAATATCTAGGTTATCCCGGACTCTGGTTACAAAAACTAACTACTCGTGAACCGGACGATGATCAAGTAGAAGTTGCAATTGCTGCTTTTAAGCGCATGCGTGAATTAGATGAAGCATATGTAGAAAAAAAACAACTCTCCAGTACGGTTACTGAATCTGTCCAAACCTAAGCGAAAGGATGCGAAATCCATGAAAAAGGAAACCTCAAATAAACTGGTTACCTGGATAATATTTTCGTTTATCGGTATTGCTTTAGTGGCCGAGCTGATTCAAAATACTGTCCCAACACTTGTTTTTTTAGCATTTATAGCAGCTGTTATATATCTATATAAATTTCCACCAAAATGGCTTTTTAAGCTTTCCACACCAGGTAGGAAACCAAAATCAGCGACGAAGGCAAAAAAGCGCAAAAAATACCCATTTCGTGTGATTGATGGTAAGAAAAAAAGCAGTTAAATCGTAAACCTCCTGTGAAGTTAGAGTTGATCTCTACTTTTCACAGGAGGTTTACGATTTTGTAACAAAACAATCAATTATCTTATGATATCTAAATTGACTTTCACGAATGTTTGTACTATATTAAAAAAGCGTACATATGATTCCATTTTAAGCAGGGAGCGACATCATGGGTAAAATCACAGAGAAAGATACAAAAGCAACTATTCTTGGAGCACTCCGCCAAGCAGAAAAACAAATTGCTGATCTTGAAAAAGGAAAATTAAAAGCTGAACAAGAAACTACACAAAAAAAAGCAGTTGAAACGATAAAAAAAGCCGATACTCTCGTAGAAGTGAGCATGGAAGACAAAATCACTGATCTGAACAAATCCATCAATCAAGTACTAGGAAAAATCGGGGAAGATATCGCAACAGAATCCAAAAACCTGGAAACGATCAAGGATGCAATCGCTCTAAAAGAGACAGAACTAAAAGATTTGTTTGGAATCGAAAAGCAAGCGAATACATTAGCTGCACTAGTAGATGCTCATCAAGAATTAAAGTTAGCTCAAGAAAATGAGCTGATTAATGCTCGTGAAACTGCCGAAAATAAACTATCTGAAATCGAAACTATCATAAAAACAAAAACAGAAGAACATCAACAGCTACTAAAAGAGCAAGCTAAAGAATTATCCCAAAAGCAAAAGCGAGAAAATGAAGAGTTTACCTATGATTTTGCTAGACGTCAAAAAATCGAAAGCGATAAATTAGCAGATGAGCTTGCTGCTAAAAGAAAAGAATTCCAACAAGAATTAGAAATCAAAAACGCAGAACTCGCCGAACATAAAAAATCATTGAACGAACGCCAAACAGAAGTAGAAAAACGTGAACAGAAAGTAGAAAAATTAGAAGCAGAAGTAGAAGCTTTTCCAGTTAAACTTCAAGAAGTTAAAACAGAAGCAGATGCAAAAGCTAGTGCAGAAATCAAAAGAGTACTTGCAATCCGTGAGGCAGCGATGAAAAAAGAAGTAGAAGCTGATAAACGAATTCTTGAAGCCGAAAGAGATAACTTAAAAGGACAATTAGAAACATCTCTAAATACTAATAACATACTACAAACAAAACTTGATGAAGCTTACAAACGAATTCAGGAAATGGGAATTCAAATGGTCTCTAGTTCAAACGAATCCAAAGCATTTGATAAATTTGCTGCTCTTCTTCCTGAAAAAAATAACAGTAAATAAGTTGAATTATAAAAAGTCTAAGTTCTCATTTTTGAACTCAGACTTTTTTCTAACTATCCTGTAAAACGTCTTCTCCTAGAATCATCAGCCAAATCTGCTTTGCTTCGCATTTCCAGATAGCCAGAAAAGGTGAATTTCGTAAAGAAATTTTCCGCTGCTTTGACACCAGATTGAAACAATGCTTCTCGCTTTTTCATATCTATTGAAAAATCAGTTAATTTAACATCCAAGGCAGGTACAGTAATGGTTCTAACTTGATCCTGTTCTCGAATATAGCGATTATCATGTGCATCCATCATTGTCTCTAGTAGAGCTTTAAACATAGAGAGTGGACTATCGATGTTGTGCCCTGTTGGAGGATCATCGGAAGTCAAACGAAAACCAAATGTCGGCCATTCAGGATTGTCAGAGTCAAACAACCAAATTGGATAATTACTCAAAACAGCTCCGTCTACTAAGTAACAAGTCTTATTAATTCCTTTATTCTCCAACCGAGCTGGTTCGAAGAAGAAAGGGATGCTGCAACTCATACTCACTGCTTTAGCAACGGAAAAATGTGCGGGATCATGACCGTACACTGCTAAATCTTGAGGAAAGACAAGAAGATTTTCTAAAGTGATATCAGAAACGATGATATGAAGTCTCGTCTCTTTTTTTTCAAAATCTTTAAAGGTGCATACACCTTTTTGTGCTAATAATTGTTCCAGCCATTTTTCCAATCGATTTGTTGGATGAAGCCCCTTTTTAAACCAAAGTCTCGCACTAGGACCAAGAAAGGGAATATAGTCATACCAAGTAGGTGCCAAAAAATCAGCAAAATTTTTATTGATCATAATTTCATATAATTCTTGTCCAGAGTAACCAGCTGCCAAGAGTGCTGCTAATATAGATCCAGCAGATGTTCCTGCGATTCGTTTCCATTTATATCCCTTTTCTTCTGCTACACATAAAGCACCAACCAAGCCAATTCCCTTTACTCCCCCACCTTCAAACACGGCATCTGCCCACATGCTTTACACCTCCTACGTTTATAACAAATATATGTAGAAAAAAATCCCCTAGAATGTGAAATGTCTAGGGGATGATTTTCTCCTGAGATTTAAGGTCTTCCAAGTCCTCATAATCCTCAGTTTTAGGTGCCATTTGTAGTTGTTCTTTTACTGTTTTATTCTTTTCGATTATTTCCATTAAATTCTCAATACAAGTAATGGAATTCCAACTGAGATGATGTTCTATACCTTCAACGTCTTCATAGACGAATTCTTCTTTTACTCCGATCATGCGTAGAAATTGTTCTAATAGTTCATGCCGATGCACCAATCGCTTACCCATTTTTTTCCCTTTTGTTGTGAGCATTAAACCTCTGTATTTTTCGTAAACCAAATATTGGTTTTGATCTAACTTTTGTACCATTTTGGTAACCGATGAGGGATGTACTTCCAACGCTTCTGCGATATCGGAAACACGGGCATAACCTTTTTGATCTATTAATTTGTAAATATTTTCCAGATAATCCTCCATGCTAGGCGTTGGCATGTAAGTAAAACCCCCTGAAACTTCTTTTTATAAATAGTACCTACTATTTTATCACAAATAAACCTTCCATCGAAAGCAAAATAATTACACTATACAGTATGAGCTGCAAGCCGGATATAATCTACAAATATCTTCCCGTTCACCCCAGAAAAAGAAACAGCGACATTTCTAGTCCTAGAAGGAGGTGGAGGAACAATATCAAAATAAGATTTAAAGGCTAGTTTACTTGCTTTTGGGAGTAATATTTGTAGAGGTGTAGATCGTAGAATTTTTCCATTTTTATCCAAATACGATACAGTGGCAAATAAATTTGCTTCCTTACCGCCAGCTGTTGCATTAAGCAAACGAAAATAAAAATAATACGCGCAACCTTTTTCAATGGTGATAGGTTGTTTCTGTTTTAGTACGCTGCCGTTTTGAAGTAAAACGGATGCATCACCTTTGTATACAGGATTATGGACAAGTTTTACATTGACCCCTGTCCACGGAGCTAAACCATGACGAAATCCACCATTGGCAAGAATATTCGTATTTGTACAAGCCATCGAAACTCCCCACCCTTCTTCTATTACCTTTACCGTATGCGGAATAGTGGGAATTGATTGGGACTGTACAAAAGAAGAGCAGTATTTATTTAGTCCATAATCACTATCGGACAAAATTGCAGGGCGTCACAAGAAACTAATTTCAACTGAATTCCATCAATGTTGCCTTCAACTGCCTCATGAATTGCTTTTCCATGAAGATGACCATAAATACAATATTTTACGTTGTATTGTTTCATTAACTCCCAAAATCCAGAATTTGCCCCATTTTTATTAAGAGGAGGATAGTGGAGCATTACAATGATATCTTTTCCAAACTGTTTGGCAACTGCTGTTTCTAACGACAGACGTAAACGACCGATTTGGCGATCATAAATTTTTCGATCCTCTGTTTCATCAAAATTTCGATCAGTTGGCAATGTCCAACCTCTTGTTGCACAAATAACCTTTTCTTCCACCACTGTATAATCTGCATCTATCCATTCCATATCGGAAGGAAGAGCTTTTCTGATTTTATTTTTACTGTGATAATAATACTCATGATTTCCAGGAGAGAGAACTTTGCGACCGGGTAACTGCCCTATCCATTGTAAATCGTTCTGTGCTGTCTCTAGCTTCAATGCCCAGCTTATATCACCAGGGATCAAAACTGTGTCTGTATCCTTTATCAGCTTTCTCCAATTATCTCGGATATGATCATAATGTTTCTCCCACCCAAAAAGCTCCATTGGTTTAGTTATATCGTTTTCTGGATCTATTTGATCGATATCTACAGATTTATTAAAAGAAAGGTGAAGATCACTTATTGCATAAATAGCCACGCTTTTTTTCATTCCTTTCGATGTTTCTCCATAATAATAGGAATGTCAACAATAATGGTAGGATTCGAATTATCGATTATCTCTTAAAGTTCCAAGCCTCTGTGCGATACTTTTCCGCTGCTAATTGTTCTGCCAGTTGATATTCATATGTAGTAAGATTACTTCTTTGAAAAGTAATCCCTAATCCTTCTTCAAAACCATGATAAATAGCACGAATTACCTCGTCTGGATTCACATCTCTGTTCAAAAGTTGAGATAATGTACCCATTCTACTTACTAGCTGTGCTTTACTTTCTTCATTTGGAAATAAAAAAATTTTATCAAATGTCTTCCAATCGAAATCTAGCAAGATGCTCCCATGTTGTAATAAAACTCCTTGCTGTCTAGTTTGTGCACTCCCAATTGCTTTTCGTCCTTCAATTAAAAATTCCCCAGAACCCGGAGCATCAAAACATGCAGCTGATGTATTGCTTTGCATATAGTTTGGTGTTTCTAGATTTAGACTTAACTTTAAATTTTCTAATCCTACTGTAAAAGCTTGATTTAATTTTCGGTATGTTTCTTGAACAGAAGAAGAAACAAGTTCGTTCTTTTCAGAAAGTACAACACTATAAGTTAATTCTCGATCATGAAATACTGCCCTGCCACCTGTTATTCTGCGAACAAAACCTAAGTTTAATTTTTTCCTATTGTCATGATCGATTTGTCGATAGGATCGTTGAAAATATCCAATACTCAAAGTCGCTGGGCTCCATCCATAAAAGCGCAGTGTAGGAGGCACCCGATTTTCCCGATGCGCGATCAGGATAGCTTCATCGATCGCCATATTCCAATAAGGGTCTTTCCTCTCATAAGGGATATATCTCCAAAGCATTGTAACCTAGTCTCCTTTTTATCTTGATCAGAGTATATCAGAAAATACTGTTTCCGTCCCAATGTTATCAAGAATCAGGAGATACTGTTGTGGGCATAGCTAATGTATGGATAATACAGAAAGGAGTCAAATGATGAATCAATCTGTACAAGACGCAATAAATAAACAAGTAGCGAATTGGAGCCTACTCTATACCAAATTTCACAACTACCATTGGTATATAAAAGGGAGCACTTTTTTTGAGTTGCATGCAAAATTCGAAGAGCTATACCGGGAAGCCGATGAAATTCTCGATGAACTAGCAGAACGACTATTAGCTATTGGCGGTAAACCAGTTGCTACTTTTCAAGATATTTTAGCAAAAGCGAGTTTGAAAGAAGCAAATGGAAACGAATCAACTAATCAAATGGTGCAACAATTAGTAAGTGACTTTCAACAATTGACTAGCGAGCTACGGGAAGCGATTCATGCAGCAGATGAAACAAAAGATTACCCAACCGCCGATATATTAACTGGTATTCTTACCAAAATTGAAAAACACAACTGGATGCTGGAAGCATATCTCGGATAGCATTTATTTCAATCGCCTATAAAAATATTTGTCCCCCAGAGCGAATCACTTGCTCTGAGGGTCTTTGTGTGAACGAGACAACCATTTGCACAGACTGCATGTCTGTACTCTACTTGTTTTTTTTGGGCAGCTCCCATTCACCAGAGTAAAAGTATCGAGTGAAAATGGCCATCTGCATGAACCAGAACACTGAATCCAGGGTCATGATGGTAAGGAGACTTGCACCTAGCGAGTGTGCGATCCAAAGGGAAACTAGAAACACGAAGTTAGACCATCGGCCACTCTTCCGAAAAATTTTGGTCGCCTGTACGCCATCCAATGATCTCTGTACGATCATAGAAGGAAGTGAGACCAATTCGTTGATCATCTGAAAGATGATCCATGTCCCTGTCATTTCCACTACTTGTGTATTGTCGGAGAAAAAGAATGATGCGATACTCTCTCCCGTGAGGATAAGGATAGTCCCCACCACAACAACTACACCTGCAACAAACTTGACCGTACTCCATGTGTACCGCCTTACCAAGGAGAAGTCAGCGTTCCCATATGATTTAGACACATGGTAATTAACGGCCGATCCTAGTCCTGCAAGAAAGGCGAAGGCAATATCGCTGATCGTATCAGAAATGCGCTTGGCAGGCAGTGTCACTTCTCCATATCCTTGAAGAATATGCCAAAAGACTCCCATGCTCACACGATAGATCAGCATATTTTCCAATTTCGGGAATGCTTTCTTGAGGAGATACTTCTGAACATCCCAAATCGGCCCTGAAAACGCCAGTTTTCTTGCAAATACTCCCTCACGGAGCTTGTTCAGCAAGAAAACCATTTCTACTATGCGCCCTAGAATCGTTGCCCAAGCGACACCTTCAAGGCCAAATCCTAGAAGATATACCCCTAGAGTCCCAGCAACTACATGGGTGATGTTCCCAATCACACCACTGGTAGCGCTGATCCCCATTTGCTTAGTTCCTTGAAAGATCGACTTCATGGCCGATACAAGAAAGGTCAATCCGATACATCCTCCAACAATTTGGAAGTAGGAAGCGCCATATACCGCTACTGTCTCCTCTGTACCAGAAAATCGCAGGATTTGCACTGGAAAGACAGCAGCCAGTAAACCCACCAAAACCCCAAGGATCGCTGTGAGCACTACAGCGTTGATACTTACGGTTTGTACAAGCAGCGTTTCTTGATCACCACTAGCAACCAGTTTTTTCAACTTCTTCAGACTTTCTGGGAAGTTTTTTTTCTCTTCACTGGTCGACTGTCCGATCAACGAACGAGCCACTTCATTGATGGCATTGTCGAAAGCACTGCAAAAAAGCTGTACGATCAGCACTGCTGACACAGCAGAAATCGCAGCAATTCCTAGGTGAGATAGCAAAAGCATGTTGATTATGCTATATGCTAGTGTTGAAAAGCTATCCAAACTTCCCCACTTGGAAGTTTGGAGGACAGGGTACACCGTCAGTTGCTTTATTCTGTAAGTCCATGCGAACTGGAAAATGCCCAACAGTAACATTGTCGCTCCATGATTCGAGTGTTTTCTATCTACATTTATCTTAAATATCGGAATGTTCAATTGCAATAAAAACGGAAGTTTAAACAAATTTTATGTAGGTCGAAATTTATTTTTTCGCGAGTAGAAATGTTATATCATGATAAGGGGTTAGAATACTTATATGTCTTTTCGCAAATGAAACGAGGTTACAAGACCATGACATCTTATACACAAACAGAACCCTTTTCGGAGTCCAGCAAAAAAACAAAACGAACACGTGTATTTGTCTTTTTGTTGATTACGATGTTTATGATATCCATCGAATCCACAATAGTAGCAACAGCTGTACCTGAAATAGTAGCAGAATTAGGCAATTTTTCTGCTTATAGCTGGGTTTTTTCAGCATTTTTACTCATGCAATCAGTCACCACTCCTATATATGGAAAGCTGTCTGATTTATTTGGACGAAAGCCAGTTTTTTTGATTGGAACAGCCATTTTTTTAGTAGGTTCTCTTTTGTGTGGACTGGCCACATCGATGGGATTGCTCATTTTTTATCGATTTATCCAAGGGATCGGTGCTGGAGCTGTGATGCCGATTGCGACAACATTAGTGGGGGATTTGTATTCGCTAGAAGAACGTTCCAAGATCCAAGGCTATTTATCAAGTGTTTGGGGTATTTCTTCGGTGATAGGTCCCCTTGCTGGTGGATTGATTGTCCAATATGTAAGCTGGGCTTGGGTGTTCTGGGTCAATATCCCACTTGGCATCGCCAGTTTAATTGGGATTCAGCTGTACCTACATGAAAAAGTGGAAAAGAAAAAGCCATCGATTGATTACCTTGGTGCGAGTCTATTTTCCATTTCTATTTCCGCTTTGATGCTTATTTTGATTGAGGGTGGTTCTAACTGGGGTTGGATCTCTTCTCCTACTATTTCTTTATTTGTTGTATTTGTCATTACGATCGCAATTTTTCTCTGGTGGGAAACAAAAGCGACTTCTCCAATGATTCCACTATCTTTATGGAAAAATAAACTGATCGCGGTAGCAAATGTATCCACTCTACTAGCAGGTGCATCGATGATCGGATTGGCAAGTTTCTTACCTACCTACGTTCAAGGAATCATGGGATCTTCTGCACTTGTTGCTGGATTTGCCCTGACAGCTATGTCAGTAGGATGGCCAATCGCCGCAAGTGCTACTGCAAAATTGTTTCCAAAAATAGGATTCCGTTACACTGCTATTCTTGGTGGGATTTTTCTTATTTTGGGCTCCCTCTTTTTTATTACACTCGATCCGAGTAAAGGCCCTATTTGGGCTGGAATAGGTTCATTTGTAATCGGGGTTGGAATGGGGTTTGCTACTTCTACTTTTACGATTTCCATCCAGAGCAGCGTTGGTTGGGAGATGAGAGGGGTAGCAACTGCTTCTAGTATGTTTATGCGATCTGTTGGCACAACACTAGGAACCGCAATTCTTGGCGGGGTTCTCAATTTTCAATTGAAATACTATTTAGATCAGCATCATACAAACAATCTAAAACTCTCTTCAATCGACGCAGCTAATATTTTATTAGACCCTGTCAAAAAAGGCCAACTGAGTGAGGAAGCTCTGCACTTACTTCAGAATGGGCTGCAAACTGCTCTGCATACCGTGTTTTGGGGTGTTGGTGTATTTGCAGTATTAACCTTTTTGTCAACCTTATACTTTCCCTCTCTTCAAAAGGAAAAACAGCCGGAATCATAATCCCGGCTGTTTCTTTAATTTCGGCTCCATCTCAGTTTTGGCTTACGGGCAGCTAGTACTTCATCAAGTCGTTTCACTAAAGTATGGTGGGGTGCTTCTTGTACCATTTCAGGTGTTTCTTCTGCTTCTTTGGCGATTTGGATCATGGTATCGATAAAGTGATCGAGTGTTTCTTTACTCTCTGTTTCTGTTGGTTCAATCATCAAACATTCTTCTACAATGAGCGGGAAATAAATAGTCGGTGGATGAACACCAAAATCAAGTAATCGTTTAGCTATATCTAAGGTACGAACACCTGACTTTTTCTGACGATTACCAGAAAGGACAAATTCATGTTTACAAACCTGCTCAAATGGCAGATCATAATAGTCTTTTAATCTTGCTTTCATGTAATTCGCATTTAGTACTGCATTTTCGGACACTAGGCGAAGACCTACAGCTCCCATCGTCCGAATATAAGCAAAAGCTCGTACTAAGATCCCAAAGTTACCATAAAATCCTTTGACCCTGCCAATAGTATTAGGCAAGTCGGTTTCCAGATAATAGGTTCCGTCTTCTCTTCTTGCAGCAAGAGGTTTTGGCAGAAAAGGTACTAATTCTTTTTTCACTCCAACTGGACCTGCTCCAGGGCCTCCCCCACCATGTGGTGTCGTAAATGTTTTATGCAAATTGAGATGCACAACATCAAAGCCCATGTCACCAGGCCGAGCAATTCCTAATATCGCATTGGCATTTGCTCCATCGTAATAGAGTAAACCACCTGCTTCATGCACAAGCCTGGCTATCTCTACGATTTCTTCTTCAAAAAGTCCAAGTGTATTAGGGTTTGTCAGCATTAAAGCAGCTGTATCATCACCCAATACTTCTTGAAGAGCAGCTACATCTACAAGCCCTTTTTCGTTGGAAGGAATAGTAATAGTCTCAAACCCAGCAACTGTTGCACTAGCAGGATTGGTACCATGCGCAGAATCTGGTACGATAACTTTGTTTCGCAAGCCTTCCCCTCGACTTTGATGATAAGCTTTTATCATCATCAATCCGGTCCATTCCCCTTGGGCTCCTGCTGCTGATTGTAAGGTAACTCCATCCATACCTGTTATTTCAGCTAAGTCTTGTTGTAATTCAAATAAAAGCTGTAAGGCTCCTTGTACCGTTTCTTCTGCTTGATAAGGGTGAATTTTTGCCAATCCTGATAGTCTTGCAACATCTTCATGCACTTTTGGGTTGTATTTCATCGTACAGGAACCCAGTGGATAAAATCCATTGTCCACCCCATGATTTCTCCGCGAAAGTTCGGTGTAGTGACGCATGAGATCGAGTTCAGACACCTCCGGCAGATCTGCTGCTTCTTCTCGTGCATATTCATTTGGTAACGTTTCTACTTCTGGAACATCAAGTACTGGCAAACTATGGGCAATTCGTCCGGTACGACTCAATTCAAAGATGAGAGATTTGTGTGCTTTCATACCAATAATTCCTCCAATGCCTGACATAGCGCTGCAATATCTTCTTTTGTTCTCTCTTCTGTTACCGCAATGAGCATATGATCCGCTAGTTCTGGATAAGAAGTACCAAGATCGTAACCACCGATAATCCCGAAAGAAAGCAATTTATGATTGATCTCTTTGATCGGTTTGGATAATTGAACAACAAACTCATTATAGAATGGTGTTGAAAAAACTACTTCTACTTCATTGATCTTACTTAATTCTTGTCTGGCATAATGAGCTTTGTGGAAATTTTGTCTCGCCACCTCCTGCATTCCCTCTTTCCCCATCGCACTCATATAGACAGAAGCTGCTAAGGCGTTTAAAGCTTGATTGGAGCAGATATTAGATGTCGCTTTGTCACGGCGAATATGTTGTTCTCTCGCTTGTAAGCTCAGAACAAAGCCGCGGTTTCCATCTTCATCTACTGTTTCTCCAACAATTCTACCGGGAATACGACGCATCAAAGCTTTGGTAGTAGCAAAAAATCCACAGTGTGGACCACCGAAAGACGCAGATATACCAAGAGGCTGCGCATCACCAACCACGATATCTGCTCCATATTTGCCAGGCGGTTTTAACATTCCTAGTGAATTAGGATTACTACTGACAACAAATAAACCTTTATCCCGATGAGTTAGTTTCTCAATTGCCGTCAAATCTTCCAAATGACCAAAGAAATTAGGAGATTGGACGATGACAGCCGCTGTTTGGGAGTTTACTAATTCTTCTAATGCTAAAGTATCTGTTATCCCAGCTTTATAAGGTATTTCAATGATTTCATAGCCCAATCCATCAGAATTGGTTTGAAGAATTTCTCGAGCTTCTGGATGGACAGTACGAGAGACGAGAATCTGTTTTCTCTTTGTGACTCCTGTTGCGAGATTTGCTGCTTCTGCTAGGGCTGTTGGACCATCATACATGGAGGAGTTAGCTACATCCATAGCTGTTAGCTCTGCGATCATCGTCTGAAATTCAAAGATTGCTTGAAGCTCTCCTTGGCTGATCTCCGGTTGATAAGGAGTATAAGCAGTATAAAATTCAGATCGAGAAATAACATGACCAACTACACTTGGAATATGATGATCATATACCCCTGCACCAAGAAAAGAAGCGTGTGTATCAGTGGATATATTTTTACTTGCTAACTGCCGCATGTGACGAACTAATGTGGACTCCGCCATGGGAGCTGGTATTTTCATCTCCCCTTGAAAACGAATACTAGCAGGGATTTCATGGAATAAATCTTCTACTGTATCTACCCCAATAGTTGCAAGCATCTCAGTACGATCTTTTTCTGTCATTGGTAGATAGCGCTGTTTCATCCTCTTGCCCTCCTGTAAAATGGCGTTGGTACAAGCTTTGCTTTCACTCGTTTTCCTCTGATCTCTACTTCTACTATTTGGTCCATCTGAGCAAAATATGAATCAATAAGAGCTAAACCAATATTTCGTTTGGTCAATGGGGATTGTGTTCCAGAAGTCACTTCTCCTACTAATTGATCTTCTATATAAATGGAATAGTGACTTCGAGGAATTCCTCTGTCGATCATTTCAATTCCAACTTTTTTCCGCTTTACTCCTGCTTCTTTCTTAGAAAGTAACGCATTTGATCCAATAAACGCTCCCTTGTCTAACTTCACAGCAAATCCCAATCCTGCTTCCAAAGGAGAAATCTGAGCCGATAATTCTTGTCCATAGAGGGGTAATGCTGCTTCCAGTCTCAAAGTATCTCTTGCTCCAAGTCCACAAGGAATTAACTGATATTCCTCACCTGCTTGAAGCAGTTGTTTCCAGAGTTTCTCTGCATCTTTTGCATTTACATATAGTTCGAAACCAGCTTCCCCTGTATAACCTGAACGAGAGACCATAGTTCGAATTCCACATATATCGATGTTCATAGCAAATTGAAAGGAAGACAAAATCGCCAGATCAAAAGTCGTACAACGTTGTAAAATTTCCTCTGCAAAAGGTCCTTGCAAAGCGAGTAATGCCGTATCTAGGGAACGGTCTACAATCGTTACTTGATCATCTTGGAGTTGATCTTTTAACCAAGCAATATCTTTATCGATATTGGATGCATTGATAACGAGCAAAAATCCATTTTCCTGCGTTTGATACACTAATAAGTCATCAACTGTTCCACCATCTGGGTAACAAAGCAAGGAGTACTGAGCCTGACCTACCGTCAGTTTATGAATATCGTTGGTAGTCACGCGATTTACAAATTTCTTTGCATCCTCTCCCGTGATCTCCACTTCCCCCATATGAGAGACATCAAATAGTCCAGCACGTGTTCGAACTGCTTCGTGTTCATCCTTAATACTGGAAAATTGAACGGGCATCTCCCATCCACCAAAAGGAACTAGTTTTGCTTCATTTTTATATACCGAATAAAGGGCTGTTCGTTTTAATGCTGTCATCCTTGCACCTCCAAATCATTTCCATCAAAAAAGACAGAGAAATTCCTTATCTCATAAAGAATTCCTCTGTCCTTGGTACCTGAGAGTTCTGTCCTTGAGTGGACATGCCCCTTTGGCGGCTCATAAAGAGCGCTCTCCAGAGTGACGTCCGACGAGCCTCCTTTTGCCTGAGAGATTCACCTGTACAGGTTTGCTCCTTCGGCGCCAACCCCTAACAATACTGGGGTGTGGTCTCTCCTCTCGTCTTCAACCGTCAAAAGTTATGTATTTGTCTCCTCCATTTTGCCATAAAAACCGATCATTTGCATGCTTTATTTGAAAGAAAGTACGTCTTTTCCAGCTTGCCAAATTCTTTGTTTTTTTATAATTAAAATAGATCAAAATATTGAAGTGTACGATGGAGACACATGCGATACATCACTTTTTCCAGAATGCTATTCCTGCTAACTTCTTGTTCCTCTTTGGCTCAACTCCCCATTCAACTAGACAAGTTGGGCCTTAATATTGGTGAAGTAGTCGCTACCTACACTCTCATTCAATGTATCTTCATTGTTGTTGGCTCCGGTTTTTTTGTTTGGCTCACCGATTTCCTGAAAAAAGGAATTCGAGGGGTAGTGATGCTCTCACTTATCCTTTTCATCTGTGCCAACATTCTATACGCGATTGGTTACTGTTATGTAAACGTAGGAGTAATTTATACCGCGCAGTCGTTTCATGCTATGGCATCTTCTCTGTTTATGCCACATTTACCTCCATGATGCATTATTTACCAAAAAATAACTCATACTACATCAGATACCAATTATCTAAATGGAGAAGAAAAATGAATACACCTCCGATTCGTTTTCATCGTGAATGGCTGCCTATTTTCCAAGACCAAGTTGAAACAGATTCTGGATGGGCAAACTGGGATCGGTTTCAGCTTGCCATCGAAGCTGCCAAAGTTACTGCTGTACCTGAATTCGACACCCTTTTATGCCTAAATCAACTTCAAGGGATAGAGCCACTTCCTCATCAAATTGATGTCACCAAACGGGTCATCCAAGAAATGCGAGGCAGGGCGATTCTTGCTGACGAAGTCGGTTTGGGTAAAACCATCGAAGCAGGGTTGATTTTAAAAGAATATCTCATACGTGGTTTGGTACAAAAAGTATTGATCCTTGTACCTTCTTCACTCGTTTTACAATGGACAAGAGAACTAAACCAAAAATTTCAAATTCCAGCAGTCCCACAAAAAAAAGCATGGATGTGGGATAAATATGATATTGTGGTCGCTTCGATGGATACAGCAAAACGTGATCCTCATCGGGAAGTAGTTCTTTCCCAACCCTACGACCTGTTAATAGTGGACGAAGCGCACAAACTAAAAAATCGCCGAACAAAAAATTGGCAGTTTATCAGTGAAATGCAAAAAAAGTATTGTTTACTGTTGACTGCAACTCCTGTACAAAATGAAATGGAAGAACTATATAATCTAGTTTCCCTTTTAAAACCAGGGCAACTTGGCAACGAATCTCGTTTTAACAAAGATTTTGTTGCGGGAAAACGCTTAGCAAAAAATGAAGATCAACTGCGTCAAGAGATCAGCCGCGTCTTGATCCGTAATCGACGTAAAGAGAGCGATCTTCCCCTTACAGAGCGGATTGTCCAAACCATCCCAATCGAACTTACTCCAGAAGAAAAGGCCTTGTATGAAGGGGTGAGCGATTTTGTCAGAGATCGTTATTCTTCTGCTGCTGATCTCAAAAGTATGTTATCATTGCTCGTTTTACAAAAAGAAGTATGCAGTAGCCGTGATGCTGTTTTTTTGACGCTTTTTAAATTATTCCAAAAAGGTAATGGAGAGGAAGCATCTATACCTCCTGAAGTGAATCATTTGATTCACTTATTACGTGCAGTGACGACTTCTTCCAAAGTAGAAGCAGCGGTTAACTTAATTAGCGGTTTGGACGATAAAGTAATCTTATTCACAGAATATCGTGCAACCCAAGAAATGCTGATGCGGGCACTGGCAGCGAAAGGAATACATGCTGTACCTTTTCGAGGTGGATTTAATCGAAACAAAAAAGATTACATGATGGAGATTTTTCAAAAAAGAGCTCAAGTCATGATCGCAACAGAAGCCGGAGGCGAGGGAATCAATCTTCAATTTTGCCATCATATCATCAATTACGATATGCCTTGGAATCCGATGAGAGTAGAACAACGCATTGGACGCGTTCACCGTTTAGGTCAAAAAAATGATGTCCATATCTACAATTTTGCTACGATCGGGACAATTGAAGAACATATCATATGGCTGCTTCATGAGAAAATAGCACTTTTTGAGTCCGTTATCGGTGAGCTGGAAACCATTTTAGAGAGTCTAGAAAAGGACACTTCCTTAGAAAAAAATCTGATGGATATTATGATAAAAAGCAAAACCGATGAAGAAATTCGAATTCAACTCAGTCAAATCGGGGATCGCTTCCAAAACGTGAAAGAGGAGCACCTTCAGGAGAATGCTAAGAAAGAGGAGTTACTGTGGACCAAATAGCACTAAGAAATTTTACCGAAAGATACCTAGAAACCAATGGTTGCCGAATTATGGAATCTACTCCTTTCTATCTACATACTCAATTATCTATAGAAGCAGATAAAGATTTGGTCAATCGTCCCTATTATTGGATGTATGTAGAAAAAATGAATTTACCAGCAAATCCCCTGCAACTCTGCCTTGTTTTTGACCCTGAAAATCCACCTGAAGATAGACGAGCAGAATACCTTTTTTATGGATCACCAAGGTTTCGACAACTGTTACGATCCGCTCAGAAACAAGGTAAATTTGTCCGTCTCTATCAAGAACCTTCAGGCTGGTCCCAGTATTCTTCTCAATCAAAAGGCTACACACCTTGGCTATCTGTGCATTTTCTGATTTCCTATGTCTGTGATCAGAAAAAAGATCGAGTATCGTCTTATGGTATCAACTTGCAAACTGGTCAAATTAATACCAATTTTGCAGATGAACTCCATCAGTATAAATGGACACTCAAGCTTCCAGAAAAAAGGTATACATTAAGCCCCCGCATGACCATACAAGAAGCTGTTGGAGAAATCGAATATTTCCTTACCGAAGAATTGACAGAAGAAGATCATGGATGGGCGGAAGATGCCCAAAAGCGGCTGAAAGAGGAACTAAAACAAGTAAATACCTATTTTCCTGACGAAGCAAAACAAACGGATGAGCAAAAATCAACAAAAACAGCACGCCAAAGAGAATGTATCTGGCAATATCATCCACGGATCGAAGTAGACTTAATCTCCGCAGGTCTCTTTTATCTAGAAAGTGGATCGCAAAAGCAATAAGGCTAAGCAATTGTATGCTCAGCCTTAATATTTATCGTTTCCTACATAAATTTCGACGGCTCGGACTGGGGGGTCCGAGCCTCTTTCTAGTTCTTCGGCTTACTCTTGTAGGTATGGAAGCCTCCAAACCACACAGCAGCTGCCGCGAGGACCAGAAGGAGAAGAAAGGCAAATCCTATTCCAGACAACGGAAAAAGGAATACAACCACCACAACCAAAAGAAGCACGGCGACTGCGATCTTCCCGCCAAACACCGAACGCTCGTTGGTCGCAGAAGTTATCTCAGGAGTTTCCACACCAGTACCTTTCAGATCTACTAATTATAAATAGTATACTTATTTAACATGGAAATCACAACTGACTAAATCTTTCCAAAAATTGCTTTGTTCGCTCCATTTGTGGTGTTTCAAATATATCTTTTGGCTTTCCTTGCTCCACGATCTGTCCTTGATCAATGAAGATAATTCGATCAGCTACTTCTTTTGCAAACGATAATTCATGAGTCACGATCAACATCGTCTGGTCTCCCAATGCAAGTTGGCGAATGGTTGCTAATACTTCCCCGACGAGTTCTGGATCTAGTGCGGAAGTTGGTTCATCTAACAAAAGAACTTCTGGTTCCATTGCTAGTGCTCGGGCAATGGCTACCCGTTGCTGCTGACCGCCAGATAACTGATCAGGATAAGCATCTTGTTTTTCTTGTAAACCTACCTGTCTTAATAGTTGGTCAGCTTGTGACGCTGCTTTGCTGGGTGAAACACCTTTCACTTGAATCGGGCCTTCCATTACATTTTGTTTTGCTGTCATATGTGGAAAGAGATGAAAACTTTGAAAGACCATGCCCGTTTTCGCTCGTAATTGTCTTATTTCTCGTTCTGCTACTTTCTTTTTCTCTTGGAAGGAAAGAACAGCATTATTAATTTGAACAGTTCCAGATGTTGGTTTTTCTAATAAATTTAAACACCGTAAAAAAGTTGACTTCCCTGATCCACTCGGACCAATAATCGCAAGAACTTCTCCTCTTTTCACCTCGACATCTATCCCATGCAACACTGCTTGATCACCAAAACGTTTTACCAGATTGGAAACTTGAATCATCTGTCTTTCCTCCTATTTCGTAAATTTCCCATATCGATCTTCTAAACGGTCTTGGACCCAAGCAAGTATCGTACATACAATCCAGTAAAAAATAGCAACCAAAATATACATGGTAAGGTAATCAAATTCTCTACCGCCAATAATTTTGGCTTGATAGAGCATTTCTGGGACTGTGATCATCGAGAGTAAGGAAGTATCTTTCACCAAACTGAGCAATGTATTAGCCAGAGATGGCAGTGCCACTCGAAGTGCTTGAGGCATCACAATGCGTCTTAATGCTTGTCCATATGTCATATTTATCGAATAAGCTGCCTCCCACTGCCCTCTGGGAATCGAAAGCAGTGCTCCCCGGAAAGTTTCAGCAGAATACCCGCCCACATTCAACGAAAGACCAATAATCGCCGCAAGAAAAGGAGTCAGGTTAATTCCGATCACAGGCAAGCCAAAATATAAAATAAATAATTGTACCAACAATGGTGTCCCTCGAATGATAGATATGTATACCCTTGCTGGGTAACGTAAAATTTTGGCGGAAGACATTCTCATCAGAGCTACAATTAATCCGATTAATAATCCGATAACAATCGTGATCAATGTAATAATAATCGTATATTTTAACCCTTGCAAAACAAACCATGCAGAGCTTTTCGCTAACTGGAAATCAAATAAATTATTCCATTGTATTCCACCCAATGCGTTTCTCGTCCCCTCTTATATAGCTCCCTCTTACTATGCTCATGAAGGATTGTAGATAAACGGAAAAGTAGCTTGCCATAAAAGCTACTTTTCCTTAAACATCATTCTTATTTGGATACATCCATGCCAAAGTATTTATTTGATATTTTCGCAAGGGTACCGTCTTTCTTCATTGCTTCTAGTGCCTTATTCACTTCATCTACCAATTTTTTACTGTCTTTTGGAAACGCCAGCGCAGAAGATGACTTCTCTACTTGTTCTCCTACTGTTTTAAGAGGGAGATGAGTTTGCTTCATCATTTCTGCAATTGCTAAGCGGTCATTCATGCTCAAATCAATCCGGCCAGCTGCTACATCACGCATCGCACTCATCATATCTTCATAAGGAACGATAGTTGCACCAGCATCTTGAGCCATCTTTCCGTAATTACTTGTTGTAGTTTGACCTGCTTTTTTGCCTTTTACATCTTTAATAGAATGGATCGTAGTATTATCATTTTTCACCACAATTTGCGCATAAGACACCGTGTAAGGAGTAGAGAAATCAAATTTCTTTTGTCTCTCCGGTTTAATCCCTACTTGGTTTGCCACCATATCTATTTTTTTGGAAGAGAGACTAGTCAACATTCCATCCCAAGGAATTTCTTTGAACTGGACTTTGAGCCCTAATCTTTTTCCTACTTCACGAGCTACTTCTACATCAAATCCTGTTAATGCATTTGTTTTTTCATCATGATAACTAAATGGTTTATAAGTTCCTTCTGTACCAACTACCAATACTCCGCTTTCTTTTACTTTTGTATAGATGTCATTGGTGGTTCCGACACTACACCCTGCTAATAACAGAAAAGCCAATAGAAAGGGAGCAAACCATATTAAACGCTTCATACATCCGACTCCTCTTACCTTTATTAGTAAAAGCATGTTCCAAACTAATATTATTATACATAACTAAAAATTTAAGTCAATAAAACCAACTTGATAAGTCGGATTTAAATCAAAATAAAAATAGATAAGATAACATTGCCCTCTTATCTATTTCACATTTTTAGAAACGCTTCCGATTCGATTTTGGTAGATTTTCACTGTTCTGCATAAACAGCAACTGTGTCTCCACGTCATGAATTCTTTCTTGAAGATAACGTATCTCTCGATTCAGTCGATAAAATTCTTCTTCATACAGATTTTCTAATCGATCCATTCTCTTTTCTATTTCGCGTGTTTGATTGCTATATTGATTTTCCATCAACTCATAACGCCGGTCTACACTCTCTAAGAGAACTCGGATAATGTCATGCAACTCATCCATGCAAAAACACTCCTTACCGTGACGATAAAACTTGCAAACCCTAGAAAGAGATTTTGTTTATATTTATCCAAATAATACCATTTTTTAGTTTCTCTTATCAAGCAGGAATTTAGACTAGAGATGTGGAATAAAAGATGCCCCATCTCCTCTTCCAAAAAGCTGTTGGTATACTTTCATTGCATACGGATCAGTCATACCTGATATATAATCACAGACCACTCTTGCTTTATCAAAAGTAGATATCCCTTTCTTGATCGTCAGCCGATCATTATGGGGTAATAAATTTGGTTCGTTCATCATCGCTTCAAATAACTGCTTAACGACAAATCTACCCTTCCAAGCCATCGTTTGGACGGTTTGTGAATATACTACTTCATCGATTACTAATTGTTTTAAAATACGAAGCAGCTCAAATCGCTCTGCCATTAATTCAACGCGATACTTCAATCGAGGCGAACTCGCATCTACTTCGTTTTCTTTTAGCTCTACACCAAAAACAAAATAAGAAATCATTGCAGATATTAACTGTTTTAAATCATATTTAAAGTGATCGGTTCGCAAAAAATGTTTTTCAAACCCTGGAAAGGAAGACAATATTTTCGTCAAAGCAGAAGAATGAATGAAACCTAGATTGATCGCGTCCTCCACATCATGGGTTACATAGGCAATATCATCAGATAGTTCTAATAAGGAACACTCCCATGATTTCCGAACTGTCTTTTGGAAACCTTCCTCTGTCGTCTTGGTTTCCATGTAATAATTTTTTTCTTCCTGTGACAGAGGCTCCATCATCCAGTGAAAAGCTTCTTCGTCTACTTTATATATATTAGCCTTAGGCGGGTGTTCTTTGTTGGTACTTTTGCCAATCGCATCATCGAGAATGATAGGATATTTTACAATAGAATAGAGAAGAGCACGCGTTAAATTTAATCCTACGACTTTATCTCCTTCTATGCGGGATAAAATGCGAAACGTCTGGGCGTTCCCTTCAAATCCTCCATAATGATACATACAATCATGTAGAGCTTGTTCGCCATGGTGACCAAAGGGGGGATGACCAAGATCGTGAGCTAATGCTGCTGCTTCAAGTAGAGACACGTCAAGAGAAAAATCAGCTCCAAGTTTTGGATCATGTGCATTTAAAAAAATAACAATGCTGCGAGCTATCTGCGCTGCCTCCATGGAGTGCGTCAGTCTTGTACGATGTAAATCACCTGCTTCTGAGCCTATCACTTGGGTTTTGGCTTGAAGCCTACGAAATGAAGCACTATGTACGATTCGCCCATAATCCCGTTCAAATGGGTCTCTTGTTTCAAGTGGAGAAGTGAAGGCAGACTTCCTTCTCGCTGAATCATCTTGGGTATAACATCTATTCGTTAGATCGGAAGAAATAATCATTTTCTCAGCCCCATCTCAAAGAAAGTTGCAAATACTTGTGCTTTTTTCTACTATTTAAATTAAAGCAAAAGATTGTCGAAGGGAGTATGAAATGGATTTTTTTCATAACGTGTCCAAAGATTTCCGAAATGCTCAGTGGGATTTTCCCAAAGTCGATATCCCGATATTTAAAAACTTCCATCCTTTTTCCAATGAACAAGATTTTATTCTGACGATTGTTTTTATTATTCTACTATTACTACTCATTTTATCTCAACAAAAGTAAAAAAGTACAACCACATGGATTGTACTTTTTTACTTATTTACGCTCGAACTGTTTCACCTGAAAAATTTCTTGCGACTTCTCTCGCTTTTTCAATTGCGTTAGCAACAATTCCCTCTGCTTTACTCGGATCAAATGACATTCCTTCGGCAACAACAGTTTGAATATCTGTAACTCCTAGGAAATTAAGCACTGTACGAAGATAGCGATCTGCAAATTCCAATTCTTTCGCAGGTCCTTCAGAATAAAAACCGCCTCGTGCTTGGATATGCACCACTTTCTTTTCACCAAGCAAACCAATTGGACCATTTTCCGTATATTTGAATGTTTTCCCAGCAATACAAATCGCATCGATATATGCTTTCAATTTTGGTGGAAAGAGGAAGTTCCAGAAAGGTGTTACAAATACATATTTATCTGCTGCTACGAACTCATCTGTGAGTTCAGCAATTCGCTCTACTTTTGCTCTTTCATCTGCTGAAAGGTCTTCCCCTTTTGAAAGTTTTCCCCACCCACTAAATACATCAGCATCAATCATCGGTATATCCAGGTTATATAGATCGAGATGGACTACTTCATCTTGAGGATTTTCTTTTTGGTATTCTTCTAAAAATGCTTTTCCAGTACGCAAACTGAAAGACTCTGCGACTGGTTTTGGATTTGCTGTAATATACAATACTTTTGCCATTAATAATTACCTCCGCAATCTTAATCATTACTGCGATTATTGTTCTCTTTTTAATTGTGAATTATGTAAGTAAGATAGCAGTAAGAATGACAAACGTATTTATCCAAAAAGGGCAACGATAACAACAAAAAATCAATCTGGGATAAATCCTACATTTTTACCCATTCCCCGAAAAGGAAAACACCTACAACAATTTTTTACAACCGGGACCAGATCAATTATGTGGGCATTGTGCAGATGGTGTTTTAGCTGTGGGAGAGTTGGGGTATGGCTCCTGCTGGATATGATGCAGCATATTTGTATTGTCACAGTCTTCTCGTTCCTGAAACTACTAAACAAGTCTATAACACTTTTCGAGACGTACTGGAAAGCAAAGATGGATACATAGCACAGTTGTATGTGATAACGCAGAGTCGACCAAGGTGATTATATGGAGCTTGCAGGTCCTTTACATAAAGAAGCAAGGAAATTAAAAATGTTGATTGTTTAATCCTTTATCATTTTTCAAAACCAGAGTACAAAAAAATGAGGTGGTACAAACCACCTCACTTCTAATATTGAACCAATGTCTGTATGTCGATATCTCCTAATTTTTCACGTCCATCTAAGTAAGCCAGCTCAATTAAAAATGCTGCGCCTACCACTTCAGCATCTAGTTGCTTTACCAATTCAAGTGTCGCTGAAATGGTCCCGCCTGTAGCTAATAAATCATCTGCTATAAGCACCCGCTGACCAGGCAATATTGCATCTTTATGCATGACAAGCGAGTCTTGACCATATTCCAGATCATATGTGACTTCAATCGTTTCATGCGGAAGTTTATTTGGTTTACGAACAGGTACAAATCCAACTCCTAACGCATAGGCCAGAGGTGCTGCAATAACAAAACCTCTAGCCTCAGGTCCAACAATTAAATCAATTTTTTTATCTTTATAAATGTCTACTAGTTGATTGATCATGAATTGGTAAGCAGGACCATTTTTCAATAGAGTTGTAATATCTTTGAAGCGAATACCCGGTTGAGGAAAATCCGGGATAACGCGAATTATATCTTTTAAGTTCATGTACGTTATGCTCCTTTAATTGTTTTGCTCAATTCACGAAAAGAAGAATAGATAAGTGTCTGAAGTACTTCTGCTTGGTCTCTTCCTTGTTGATATATGTTGGATTCGAATAAATCACGTTTTATTGGATTAGCTATAACTTCTACTTGATCATCCTCAATGGCAATAAAATTTAATTCCTCAAAAACATCCATTAAAAAACGAATAACTCTAGCAGACATAGCAAGACGTTTACTCAATGCATCAATACTCGCCTGCATTGGGATACGGGTAGAACGTTTCGCCCAAAGTGTTTGATACATAAGCTTACATTTCTCACGACTGGGAACGACTGGTAAACGATATACCATATCTTCATCACCAAAACAAACATAGATACGCTCCGTATTCTTTAAACTTTGAATTACTGTTTTAAACCTCACAACGGATGGAGGAGCATCCAAGAGAGCAAGATGAGCAAATGGGAGATCGTGGGGAATATCGTCATCCCATGTGTACAATTGTCCTTCTTCTAAATTGGTATACCTCTCTTTGCTCGAAGAAATACATAGCACCGCTTTTCCAGCTAACTCTGCGACTCTAGCTTCTTTTCGATTGGTACGCCAATCAAATATTTGCAGATGAGGGATAGCCAAGTCTCGTATCAAAACCTGCGCTTTTCTTCTCCCATTCCACTCGTTTACTTGCAATTCTCCCACGATTTGAGTATTCGCCCCAACTGTTAATTGATTTGCAAGTTCACTACACCGAAAACGAACCGCTTCCAATTTATTACCACTATCATCTTTTAAATGTAATTTGAGATGATTAGATTGACCACCCATCCAATCTAATCGGTAAGCCTCTGTTTCTTCAATTTGAAACAAAGGAACTGGGTTGCCAATACCATAAGGCTCTAGTTGATTTAATGAATCAATTAACGCCGTATTTGCATCTGCTATTGAAATCTTTTCTTCAACCAGCGTTTCTTTTATATAATCTGCACTAGTCAACCACTCTTCGGCTAATTCTGTAAGCTTGGAATGAAAATGAGGCAGATTCGTTTCTGTTAGAGCCATTCCTGCTGCCATTTCGTGGCCTCCATAAGTCGATAGCAGTCTACTGGCTCCTGTCAATGCTCGATGCAAATGAAATCCACGAATACTTCTTGCAGACCCTTTTAAAAGACCTGTTTTCTGATCTTTTCCAAGTACAATAGTAGGTCGATAAAATGTCTCTACCAGCCTGGATGCAACAATCCCAACTACTCCTAAGTTCCAATCTTCTTTATATACCACGATTACTTTGCTGTGTAATTGTTTATCTGCTTCTACTTGGGCAACTGCTTCCATTGTGGCAGTATCTACCAATGTTTGACGTTCGATGTTTTTTTCATTTAATAACATCGCCAACTGCTTAGCTCGTGTTTTATCTTTCGTAGTTAACAATTCTACTGCTTCTGTAGCAGAAGAAAGCCTTCCAATCGCATTAATACGAGGACCTAGAGAAAATCCTACATGTCCAGCATTTACTTTTTTCTCAATCCCCGAAACTGCCATTAATTCAGTCAATCCTATATTGGTCTGTGAATTCATGCAGTTCAAACCAAAAGAAGCAAATATCCTGTTTTCTCCTTTTAAGGGAACTAGGTCGGCAATAGTACCTAATGCTACTAAATCAAGCCAACGAGTGGGAACTTCTCCCAACAAGGCTGTGGCCAATTTTGCAGCTACTCCGACTCCAGCAAGCTGTTTATCTGGATAGGAACAATTTGGCTTTTTGGGATTTAAGACAGCCACCGCTTCTGGAATTACCGCAGAAGGTTCATGATGATCAGTAATAATGAGATCTAAACCGATGGATTTAGCAAATGCAGCTTGTTCCACGGCGCTAATCCCTGTATCAACTGTCACCAGTAAACTTATTCCCTCGTCTTTGGCTGATTGAATGGCCGCTTGATGTAGCCCATATCCTTCTCGAAATCGATTTGGAATATAGTAGTCTACTTGTGCTCCAAGTACTTCAAATACTTGTAGCATCAAGCTTGTACTCGATACACCATCTACATCATAATCACCATAAATTCTAATTCGTTCTTGATTTTGGATGGCAGCTCTGATTCTCTCGACTGCTTTGGTCATATCATGTAGAAGAAAGGGATCATGCAAAGAGTCCAAGGAAGGTTGTAAAAACCGTTTGACTTCTTCTTTTTCACGCAGACCTCTTCGTATCAAAATGCGAGCTACCATGGGATGCAAAGAAAGCTCATCTTTTAATATTTGAATTTCCTCAGAAGCTACTGGTATCGTATTCCATCTAGATTTGGGATGTAGCAACTCCATACCCCCTCTCTTCCTTTGAACAATGATAAAACCGCGAAGTTCGCGGTTTATCTCTACCGATCATTTTTTCTCTAAAATGCTGAAACAAGCAGTCTCTATGCAGAGGATGACACTTTCTTTTGAATTGATTTCCATGTCCATACGATCCATATTTGACTTGCGATGAAAATGGATGAATATGCTCCCGAAACCAAACCTAGTATAAGAGCTAAGGAGAAATTGCGAATACTCTCCCCTCCTAGCAGAACCAAAGCCAATGCCGCTAAGAGAACAGTAACAACTGTATTAATAGAACGAACTAATGTTTGTCGAATACTTTCATTGACCATGGATGCTAGATCTTCCCATTTTTTAGGCTGCTGACGATCATAGTTTTCACGAATTCGATCGAAGATAACGATCGTATCGTTGATGGAGTATCCAATAATTGTCAGGATAGCTGCAATAAACACAACATCAACCTCGATTTGAAAAATGGAGAAGATACCAATTGTGAACAATGCATCATAAAACAACGTAATAACAGCTGCTATAGCAAATCGGTGTTCAAACCGAATAGACACATAAATAACAATAGCCACACATGCAAGCAAAGTAGCGATAATCGCGTTTCTCGCCAATTCACGACCAATGATAGGATCTACAACTTGCGATTGAACACTAACTTTTGTTTTAAATGCTTTGTTAAAAGCAGAGGTTATTTCAGCTACTTTGGCAGGATTTATCGTTTCAGAAGTACGAAAAATGAGTATATCTGATTTTTTCCCACCCACTCGTGCATTCGGATTTTGATATCCGAGCTTGGTAAGTATGTTTTTAGATTCATTGATATTCACTGTTTTACCAATGGAAATATCCAATCTCGTTCCGCTTACAAAATCTATCCCCAAATTTAACTGTTGTACAAACAAAGAGACAATTCCTGCAACAATCAGGAGAATCGAGATACCAAAAAACAATTTCCGTTTTCCTACAAAATCTATGTTATAAGTCACTAATCTCATCCTCTTTCACATTAAACCAGCTAGGCTTGTTCATCAGATTAGATTTAACCAATAAATTTACCATGATTCTTGATAATGCTACTGCTGTTAATAAACTTACGATGATCCCAGCCATGAGGGATACAGAAAATCCTTTTACTGCAGCTGTTCCAAAGTAAAAGAGTAACAAAGATGCAACAATCGTGGTCACGTGAGCATCAATAATAGTTAGGAAAGAACGTCTAGATCCCGTTTTCACTGAAGCACGAACACTCTTTCCATGCCGCAGTTCTTCTCTTATGCGTTCATTCATAATGATATTAGCATCGACTGCTATCCCAATTCCTAATATAAAGGCAGCTAGCCCTGGCAAGGTTAAGGTCATATTTAACGCATCAAAAACCAACAGCACAAGATAACCGTATGCAATCAAAGTAATAACGGCTACTAGACCTGGTAAGCGATAATAACCGATCACAAAAATAAATATAGCTAAAATCGCATAGGCACCTGCTTTCAAACTATCTTTTAATGCCTCTTCCCCTAAACTTGCATCTACTGCATAACTTTGAACCTCTGTGAGCTTAATAGGCAGTGCTCCTGCATTTAGCAGACTTGCTAAATCTTGAGCTTTGTCTACCGTCTCTTGTCCACTGATAGTAGCTCGTCCCCCTGGTATCGCTTGCACGATAGTCGGAGCACTCAACTCATTTTCATCTAAGTAGATGGGCATTGGCTGCCCTATGTATTTACGAGTAATCGCCTCAAATTTCTTAGCATCTGTAAGTTGAATTTCTACGAGCGGCTGATTGTTCGAATCATAACCCACTTTGGCACTACCTGGTTTTAAATCTGTTCCTTTTAGTAACACTTTCTTTCCAGTAGGGTCACGAAAAGTCAATTGTGCTGGCTTTCCAATAATATCACGAGCTTTTTTCTGATCCTTGACTCCGGCTATTTGTACACGGATTCGATTGGGGGGCTCAATGGTTATATCCGGCTCTGTAACGCCTAAGATATCAATCCGATTCCGGATCGCACTCGCTGTTTGGTTCAAGATATCTGTATTTACTTTTTGGTTGGGAGCAGCTTGATAAAGTACTTCAAATCCTCCCTGTAAGTCTAATCCTTTGGTAATCCTACCCCAGATTGTTTCGGTTGTGGACAAAACAGTTCCGAGAATGATTACAGTAAGGAGGACAAATATCACTATTTTACCGCGTTTTACTCTCATCCTTCATACTCCTTCATCTCTCATAAAAACATTGTCTGCAAAAAATTACAATTCCATTATCCCAGCAGAAGAATAACGTTGTCAAACATACAAAAATATACTATTACTTATGTACGAAAAAGAGCGACTCAAGCGAGTCGCATAAATTTTTAGGCTAATCAGCTTTATAAACACTTAACATCAGCCAGTTCATAAACCGATTTGCTTTTAAAGACATAATATCATTTACAAGACGATTTAATCTTGGCCAACCACGGCGATATCCTTCTGATACACATGCCCAAATTTGTTCCCCAGTCACATCTTCATATCCATACATACGAAATTCATCTGCTTTACTATCACATAAATCTTCTATACAATTTTTCAACTCTTGTTCTGTCAATAATTCGACATCGGTACGGTTTCGTTTCATACTAACTGCTCTTAATGCTTTTGCCATTTTTTTCATCCTTTCTCTCTATCTACTATCGCAAAAATTCGACATCTATCATGTCGCTTCCTGCTAATGGATAACTTTCAGACATGGAACCAACGGACAAGGCATACAAATTTTACAAAGGATCTGTGAACGAGAAGGGGAGGCTTATGACCAAACAAGGTTTTCTCTATGGAACCATTATCCTAGTTGGGGCTGGATTTATCACTAAAATACTAGGTTTTGTATATCGCATTGCCTTATCTCGGATTATTGGAGATGAGGGAATGGGATTGTTCCAAATGGTTTTTCCTATTTTAATCTTCGCTGTAGTAGTTACTACAGCAGGTATTCCTGTAGCTATCTCAAAATTGATTTCAGAAGCGGAAGCACGAGGAGAAGAAGATCGTGTTCCAGCAATACTTATTGTATCAATCTTTATCGTATTGATCACCAGTGTAATCATTGCCATTTCTATTTTTTTTGGGGCATCTAAAATTGCACATGTGTTACTCACAGATGGCAGGACGATCTATACTCTGTTAGCCATAACACCTGTTATCCCTATTATCGCTATATCTTCGATCTTTCGAGGTTATTTTCAAGGTCGACAAAATATGAGCCCTTATGCAATTGCACAAATCGCAGAGCAGATGGTAAGAATATTTACTGTTATTTTTCTAGCACAATATTTATTGCCATATGGAATTGCATATGCTGCTGCTGGAGCAATGTTAGGGATGGTAGTAGGAGAATTTGTAGGGATGATCTACATTTATATCAGTTATCGAAGAGATGAAAAGTATGTACCTCTCACCTTGTTTCAAAAACCAAAACACCTTATGAGAAGTCTGAAAGAAGTCTTACGTGTTTCTGTTCCAGTTACACTGAGTAGAATGATAGGTTCTCTCTCCTATGCGTTAGAACCTATTGTAGTTGCCCAGAGTCTCGCTATCGCTGGAATCGCTACATCTGTCGCCACTGCTCTTTATGGTCGATTGGAAGGAATGGCAATACCCCTCATTTTCTTTCCAACTTTTATCACCTATGCCTTAACCGTATCACTCGTGCCAGCTATAAGTGAGGCAGCTGCTCAAAATCAACCAAAACTTATCGAACATCGACTACAACAAGCAATTCGCCTCTCCCTTTTAATTGGAGCTCCTTGTACCGTTTTTATTCTGATTTTAGCTGAACCATTGTCTATATTACTCTACCACAAAAAAGAGATCGCACATATGATTTATATCATCGCACCTGTGTCATTTATTCATTATTTGCAAGGTCCATTTGCATCAGTCCTGCAAGGATTAGATAAAGCAAATATTGCCATGCGAAATTCGATTATTGGCGCAATTTTAAAGATTCCACTTATCTTTTTACTCGCTTCAAGACCCTCTCTAGGTATTGATGGAGTAGCTATCGCTATTAATATAGGAATTATTTTAGTCACAGGACTTCACTTTATCAGCATTTTAAAATATGTGCCAATTTCTTTACATCTAAGACCCATTTCGAAACTAACTTTTTCAGTGATAACTATGGGTGCAGTTGCTTATTATTTAATCCAGCAAGAAGGCACACCATTGCTGCAAAAAGTACTCTTAACTAGTATTAGCAGTTTTGGTATCTATTTTATTTGCTTGTTACTTTTCAGTCTTGTTCGAAAGACAGATGTAAATCGAATTCCTTATGTAGGTAAATGGATTGCCAAAGTATTGCCCAGCTAATGTTTTTTGTCTTTTGCATCAATAAATAGCTTACCTTCATAATTCACACTGACATAAAAGATATCTGACAATTCTTTATAACCTTTTTTACGCAGTTCTTTTTTTAGCCAAAAACGATTTTGACCGATCTGTTGTAATCCATCTTCTAAAACTTTTCCTTCGAGTACAACTGGAACAGGAGGATGAAAGGTCTGTAGATTTTTTAGTTTCATATCTTCTTTTGTCACTGCTGTTTTTCCTACTTTAGGAAAAACACTTAATTTTCCTGATGTCTCTAAGATGGCATACTCTACATCGCTGATATTGGATATATTTTTTTCTCTTAGCTGCATCATTAAATCATCTAAATTATATCTACTTTTCGCCATAACACGATCTAATATTTGACCATGTTGCACAATGACTGTTGGCTCCCCATCAATCAGTTTGCGAACACTTTTATTTTTCAACATGATAAAAGAGAGCAAGATCTGAAGTGTAACTATTGTAACAATTGGAGTAACCCCATTAATAATTTCTAACTTTTTATCTTCTATTATCATCGCAGATAGGTCAGCGAGCATAAAGGAGACGATCAAATCAAACACGGATAATTTTCCTATTTCTCTTTTTCCCATCAAACGCATCATCAACAAAATAAAAAAGTAGATAAAAGTTGTTCGGAGGATCAAGCTCAACATAGTAAATTGCTCCCTTTTCCACTCATGTCCTTTACTATTTTTACCTGATCCCAAGTTTCTATGAGAAAAAATGGTCATAAAAGAAACCTTTTTTCCATAGGTTGTACCAAGAATATCTAGGAGGTTCGACCTTATGAAAGATATCTTACGCACTGGATGGCATTCACCAATGGTGGCAGGACAAATGATACTATGGGCTTTTATTGTCGGATTATCTCTGATTACTGCTTTGTTTCTCCGATTTACTAGCCTGGAAACGAGCAGCTTACCTCCCATTACCTTCTGCATAAATGCAATTGCTCTCTTATCTGCGGGATTTGTATCAGGAAAACGTTCAAGAAAAAAGGGTTGGTATTACGGTGGTCTTCAAGGGATCATTTATACCTTATTTATTTGGCTGATAGCATTTCTCGCATTTGACACTAGTATGCGAGTTGATCCACTCGTCTTTGGAATATTTGCATTTGGAATCGGTGCCTTAGGTGGAATATTCGGGGTAAATACATCAAGATAAAAAAAGCGAGAGAGCCTATTTGGACTCTTTCGCTTCTTCTTTTGTTTCTGTAGGTTCAGTTGTGATTTCTTTGGTCTCAATGGGTGTTTCTTCTACTTTTTCTTTTTTCTCAGATGCTACTGGTGTATCTTCCGAAACTTTGGATTTGATTGCGCCACGCTCAAATACAAGTCTAGTAGTATCACTAACTTTTAGAGTTACTCGTTGCTCATTTAAATCAACAATAGAACCATGAAGTCCACCAATTGTAACTACTTTATCTCCCTTTTTCAAAGCAGAAAGCAGTTGTGATTGTTCTTTACGCTGTTTATTTTGTGGGCGAATCAATACAAAGTAAAGTAGCGCAAACATCACTACGATATACACAATACTCCATGAAGAACTGGTCATCAAGTTTCCTCCCTAAAATGCTTTTGTTGGATTTAGAGATCCATAATATTGGATCATAAATTCTTTTTGAAAATCGAGTAATCGATCTTCCATAATCGCTTTTCTTACTTGCTTCATTAAGTTTAATAAGAAATACAGGTTATGGTAGGTCGTCAATCGTAACCCAAACGTCTCATCTGCTTTGATCAGATGACGTAAATATGCACGAGAATAATTACGACAAGTATAACAATCACAAGCAGGGTCAAGCGGTCCAAAATCCCGTTCATATTTTGCATTACGAATCACCAATCTACCTTGGCTTGTCATCGTTGTCCCATTTCTGGCTATTCTCGTAGGAAGAACACAATCAAACATATCCACTCCAAGAATAGAGCCTTGGATCAATGCATCAGGGGAACCCACACCCATCAAATAGCGTGGTTTATTCACTGGTAAAAGTGGAGTAGTTACTTCCAATGTCTCATACATAAGTTCTTTGGATTCTCCTACACTCAATCCACCGATACCATAGCCGGGAAAATCGAGCTCGACTAATTGCTCTGCACTTTGTTTTCGTAAATCGGCATACATTCCGCCTTGTACAATCCCAAAGAGTGCTTGATCTTCTGGACGTTTATGTGCTTCTTTACAACGTTTCGCCCAACGATAAGTCAATGCTACAGAGTCTTCCACATACTTTCTCTCCGCAGGATAAGGTGCACACTCATCAAATGCCATCATAATATCTGCTCCGAGTGCGTTTTCGATCTCCATCACTCTTTCGGGGGACAAAAACAATTTTTCTCCACTTAAGTGAGAACGAAATTCTACCCCTTCTTCGGAAATTTTTCGCAGATTACTCAAACTAAAGACTTGGAAACCACCGCTATCTGTCAAAATGGGACGATCCCAATTCATAAAGCGATGGAGTCCTCCAGCTGTTTGCACGATCTCATGGCCTGGGCGCAAAAAAAGGTGATATGTATTACTTAAAATAATCTGTGCTTCCATCCCGACTAACTCTTCAGGACTCATCGTTTTCACGGTAGCCAGTGTTCCGACGGGCATGAAAATAGGTGTATCAATTGTACCATGTGGAGTATGTAGTTTTCCCAATCTCGCACCAGATTGCTCACATACTTTAATTAATTCGTAACGAACAGCCAATGTTCCTGTTCCTTTCTCACATCACTTGTTGAAATACACAATATCCATTATACACCAAAGCTTCTGCTGCTCAACCACCATTTTACTTGATCAACATGGCATCCCCAAAACTAAAAAAGCGATATTCCCTTTCTACTGCTTTCTTATATGCTTGCATCATGATATTTCGTGTGCTAAAAGCACTTACGAGCATTAACAAAGTAGATTTAGGAAGGTGAAAATTAGTGATCATCGCATCTACCACTTGAAACTTATATCCTGGATAAATAAAAATGTCTGTCCAGCCGTTAGTTTCCCTAATTCCATCTAAATGATTGCCGATTGTTTCTAACGTACGAACGGTTGTGGTTCCAACAGCAACAATTCTTCGACCATCTTGTTTAGCCTTTTTTATCAGCTCAGCTACCTCATGCGATAACTCATAATATTCCGCATGCATCGTATGGTTTTCCACTTGTTCCACTGCTACTGGCCGAAATGTCCCTAATCCTACATGCAACGTCACATAACCAATCTCTACTCCTTTTGCCTCCAATTCCCGAAGTAATTCCTCAGTAAAATGTAAACCTGCTGTAGGTGCAGCTGCAGAACCGATTTCTTGCGAATAAACCGTTTGATATCGCTCACTATCCTCAAGTCGCTCCCGAATATAAGGAGGCAGTGGCATTTGTCCTAATTTCTGAAATAGCTGTTCCACATCTCCCTCATACACTAGTTGAAAAATCCATCCCCCAGCTATATCCGTTGGAGAAACTGCAATCGCTCTGAGTTCTCCATCACCAAATTGCACAATTGCACCAGGTTTCATACGTTTAGCAGGTTTTACTAGCGCTTCCCATCGATCATCACCGAGGGGCTTTAATAATAACAACTCCACTTTCGCACCTGTTTCGATTTTTACTCCAAGAAGCCTTGCATGCCGGACACGACTGTTATTTAAAATCAATAGATCACCTTTTTGAAGGTAGGAAGGCAGATCTCGAAATGTAGCATGCTCTAACTCACCTGTCCTTTTATCGACAACCATCAGACGAGAAGCTGTACGATCATCTATCGGTTTTTGGGCAATAAGTTCACTTGGCAAATCATAATCAAACATAGATACATCCATCACGATCAACTCCAAAAAGAAAAGAGGCATAAGCCTCTGTTTTTACGTAGACTTAGGCCATTTCATACCTAAGTAATCGGCACATTGTTTCGTAACCATTCTCCCGCGTGGAGTACGCTCTAAAAAGCCTAGCTGCATCAAGTATGGCTCTAATACGTCTTCCACTGTGTGACTTTCTTCTCCAATAGTAGCTGCAATGGTTTCCAAACCTACTGGGCCACCTCGAAAATTGGAAAGGATCGATTTGAGTAATCGATGATCCAACTGATCTAATCCCATTTTATCCACCTGCATCCGATCCAATGCGCTAACTGCTGCATCCCTACTGATAAATCCATCACCTTCAACCTGTACATAGTCACGTACACGTTTGAGCAATCGATTTGCAACGCGCGGAGTTCCTCTTGAACGAGTAGCTAATTCAGCTGCACCTTCCTCATTCATCCCAACTTGAAGCAAATCAGCAGTCCGAAGCAATATTAAGGATAACTCTTCTTCTGTGTAAAATTCAAGCCTGCTGACAACTCCAAATCGGTCGCGCAGCGGAGCAGACAGAGAGCCTGCCCTTGTCGTCGCCCCAACTAGTGTAAATGGGGGTAAATCAAGGCGTACTGTCCTTGCACTCGGGCCTTTACCGATTATAATATCAAGCGCAAAATCTTCCATCGCAGGATATAATACTTCTTCTACTGATCGATTTAATCGGTGAATCTCATCGATAAACAAAACATCATTCGCTTCTAAATTAGTTAAGATTGCCGCTAAATCGCCTGGTCTCTCAATTGCAGGACCAGAAGTAGTGCGGATATTAGCTTCCATTTCATTTGCTATGATATGAGATAATGTCGTTTTCCCTAATCCAGGAGGGCCATACAATAACACATGATCGAGTGATTCGTTTCGTTGTTTTGCAGCCTCAATGTAAATCTTCAGATTTTCTTTTGCATGAGACTGCCCTATGTATTCTCTTAAAAACCTCGGTCGAAGGCTAAACTCCACTTGCTCTTCTTCCATGGCTAATTTAGCGGAAATAATCCGCTCCTCCAAATCACTCACCCCTTTTGCCTCAATGCTGCTCTTATCCAAGCTTCTACAGATTGATTTTCCTCAAAACTGTTGTTTGCTAATTGTGCTGCTTCTTTCTCATCATAACCTAGTCCCGTTAACGCGTCGATTACGATTTCTCGATCATTGGATTCAGGAACAATGGTTTGCGTGGATATTTCGATTGTTTTGGGCATCCAATGCGCTAGTTTATCTTTAAGATCCAAGATTAATCTAGCAGCTGTTTTCTTCCCTATTCCCGGAAGCTTTGTTAAAAATGCAACATTTTCAGCTTGAATTGCCGATACAATTTGAGCAGGTGTACCTGCAGATAATATCCCCAAAGCTGCTTTTGGGCCAACTCCAGATACGGCTAACAAGGAACGAAACAAATCTCGCTCTTCCTGAACTGCAAATCCATAGAGCAATGAAGCATCTTCTCTCACCACATGATGAATATAAACGATACTAGCAGCTCCCTCTTCAAACTGATAAGGGTTTACTACATAAACTTGGTAACCAATACCTTGAACATCAACACCGATATAATCGCTGTTTACTAAAAAAATTTCCCCACGTAATCGTTCAATCATCTCTATCTCAACTCTCCCTTATCTCGATCCAGCATGTACTTCGCAAATTGCAATAGCTAGTGCGTCCGCTACATCATCTGGTTTTGGGATCGCAGGGAGATGAAGCAATCGTTGAACCATCTTTTGTACTTGACTCTTCTCCGCTTTTCCAAATCCGGTAACCGCCATTTTAACCTGCAAAGGTGTGTACTCGGTTATAACAATATTACACTCTTCTGCCGCAAGCATAATTACTCCTCGGGCGGCACTAACCGTAAATGCATTGGTAACGTTTCGATTAAAAAAAAGTTTTTCAATTGCTATGACATCAGGCTGATGAAGTTGAAATAAATGTTTCGCTGCATCATATACTTCTTTCAATCGTTTAGGTGTCGGCATGCCCGCAGGTGTTTCTATACTACCATAGTCGATAGGGTGAAGTTTATTTCCCCGTCTCGTTAAAACGGAATAACCAACAATGGCTATTCCTGGATCAATTCCAATTATTTTCACAATTTTACTCCTCATGCTCCTCTTTTTCATACAATTTTATCTATTGTTTCCTCTTTTTCACGATGAATTTGAGACAATAACTGCAAATTTACTTTCCATATCTCTTCTTCTTTGATCGAATTAGCAAATAACTCAAACTCATCTGCCAATTCCCGCAAGCGAGCAATCGTTAAAAAAGTACCATTTCTTAGCCTAACTGCTATACCACTATTCATCGGAACTAGCTCTACTTGACCAACATGCCCGGTTTTGTGTTTTTTTTCACTCACATATTCTTTGATAAGAATTTCACGGAAAGGAATATTGTCTTGTTCAACCATGTTCAACAAATGATAGAGGTATTGGAGATTAATATTTTTATCTGGAGTAAGAGCAATTATTTTTCGATTTGCCATCTCCGTCAATGAATTCATAATCTGATCCTCTGATAAACCCGTAACTTCTACAAGAACATCCATATCATCAAATTGGATACAACTATGTAACAATATGTACTGTTGTTGGTTTAATCCCAATCTTCGGTGATATCGAAGCAATAATTTGAGTAGATGTTGTAAAAAAGATTGTTGGGTAGTCATGGTTTTGCCTTACCTTTCTCTCTATGTGGTGGCTTCTTTCCATTTTAGACCATCCTACCCAACCTGTCTATGAACCGACACATTAGTGAATTTCATTATTGACAAATTGTTTCCCATGAACATCATGTATATTTCCAATTGCGAAAAAAGCATCCTGATCTATATCTTGAACAATTGATTTTAATTTCGCTTCTTCTAAACGAGTAACGATGCAAAAAATAACCCGTTTTGTATCACCTGTGTAAGCACCTTCTCCATTTAAAAAAGTTACTCCTCTACCTAAATTATGTAATATGGCATCTGATATCTCTTTATACAAATCACTGATGATCCAAACGAATTTTGTTTCATCAAAGCCCTCAATCGTCGTATCTATGGTCTTAAATGCAATAAAATAGGCAATTAGTGAATACATCGCTCGATCCCAGCTGCCAAAAACAAAACCTGCGCTACCAAGAATAAACAAATTAAAAAACATAACGATTTGACCAATCGAAAATGGAATCCGTCTCGTGATCCAGATTGCCAAGATTTCAGTTCCATCTAATGAACCGCCGTATCGAAGAACTAAGCCAACACCAATACCTAGAATAATCCCTCCAAATATTGCAGCGAGCAGAGGATCATTGGTAATAGGTTTATGGTCTGCAAACAGAACCGTTCCAATTGACATCACCAAAACTCCAAACAAAGTAGAGATCGCAAATGTTTTCCCTATTTGCTTGTATCCAAATAAAAAAAATGGGAGGTTTAAGATAAATAAATAAAGACCAAGACTGATATTGGTTAAATACGATAGCATGATGGAAATACCAACTACTCCACCATCAATAACTCGGTTCGGAACCATTAACATTTCTAGGCTAAAGGCAACTAAAATAGCTCCTATGACAATGAAAATAACGCGTTTGATCAGCAAAACCCAAGATACTTGTTTTTGAGTGGAACTACTCAAGTGCAAAACCCCTTTCCATCTATGTATTTTTACCCAAAAACACAAAAATACTTATAGATGGAAAAAAACAACCCCTAATTCGTAGGAGTTGTTTGCATCTTTTTATCCGGATTGAACTTTTTATCAGAAGGAAAATCTTTTTCATGTGATTTATTCTGATGATTAAAACTTTTCGTCGATTCTGATTTTATTTTGGCAACCGGTTTTTTGGGATCCAATATAGGAGTTTTGGTATATGCAGGAGAATGGAGCATCTTATCAATCGTAACAAACTCATAACCTTGACTACGCAGATAAGCGATAAGCTTTGGCAGTACATCTACTGTTGCCTGAATGCTCTGTGCGCCAGCACTGTGCTGTAAAATAATACTCCCCTTCTTCAATTCTTTTTTCACAGTTGCCATAATCTTATCTGGAGATTGATGATTCCAATCCAGAGTATCTACATCCCAATAAATTAATTTATAGCCTTTTTTACCGACGACACTTTCCAATTTCTTATTCAGAGCACCGTATGGCGGACGGACCAAAAGAGGAGTTTTGCCAATAACGCTTGTCACTACATTATTTGTATCCTCGATTTGCTTCATAACAGCTGGTGCAGGCAATTTAGATAATACCGGATGGTTCCAAGAATGATTCCCAATCACATGCCCTTCATCGTAAATCCGCTTGAGTGAAGAAGGATAGCGCTTGGCCATGGTTCCAACCACAAAAAAGGTCGCTTTGATATGTTCTTTTTTTAAGATATCCAGAATTTTCGGCGTATAATTGTTATCAGGTCCATCATCGAAAGTTAGGGCTACTTGTTTCTTATATTTAGAACCGCGATAAAAAGATGTTTGGTACTGCATTTTTGTCGTTTCTAGTGCTTCTTTTTGCTTTAACTCGGAAATATTAACTTGTGGAACAGGTAAAGATTTTGCTTGTGTAAGTTTCATCGATTGACTAAATTGTTCGGCGGTATACTTGACTGACTTCTCCTTACTTTGTGCTTTAACAGGTTCTTCGTTTGAACAACCTGACAAAACAATTGCCACCGACAAAATAAAACACGCTAGTCGACCAAAAAAAGACAATTCCGATCACTCCCCAAAACCCATCCGTGAGGAATCTTTCAAAAAAGCCATGAATCCTCGAACACCGCTATTTTACCATAAACGATTTTCTTCGACAGCATTTTTCTTGAATGATTGGTGGACTTTGTTGCAAGTAAAAACAAAAGCTGGAGGTATGTTAAAAGGAACAAAAGTAGTGGATACGTTTGCAAACAATGATTCAAAAACAGCTTTCATTTGTCTGGAATATTGAAACGCCACTAACAAACCATCTGGTTTTAATACCTTATATATATCATGTGCTATTTGCGTTCTTATTTCCTGGGAAAAGTTTGCAAATGGGAGACTTGATATGACGACATCAACCGCTTTTTCTTCCAGCGTTTTTACCACATCTGTCAACTCAGTGGCATTGGAATAGAAATTTAAATTCGGAAAGGTGTTCTCTAACCTATTCCGCATTTTATTATTTTGTTCAAACACAAGGCCTTTGGTAGTAGGTTGAAGATTCTCTGCGATTATTTTAGTGAAAACTCCAGTTCCAGCTCCAAGTTCAACAATCGAATGAATATGAGAAAAATCAACAGATTGAAACATTCCTCTGGCAAGATAAGAAGAACTAGGAATAACACTTCCAATACGTCTTGGAGATTGAAGGAAAGAATAAAAAAAACGAATTTTATCATGGACGGTTTGTTTCATCTGAACACCTCACTGGATTCCCCATTTAATATAACCTAAACCAATCGGTTCATATGGTTTTATCATCATACGATTTTTTTTACTTAATTGTCGATGAAAATTAAAAAAAGATCACTTCAAAGAGTGATCTAAGCAGATAGGACGAGAAACTAGCTGTATTTTTCTATCTCCTCTTCATCCGCATCAAAATTAGTAAAAACTGCTTGTACATCGTCGTGATCTTCCAATGTCTCAATCAAATCCAGTACTTTCTTAATAGTTTCTCCTTTAACATGAATCTTATTTTCCGGAATCATCATTACATCTGCTGAAGAAATGGAGATATGATGAGCAGTCTGCAATTGTTCCTGAACTTCTTCTAAACGCTCAGGTACGACATAAACAATAAAGGATTCTTCTGTCATTTCTATATCCTCTGGATCTAAGTCAAGCAAAAGAAGCTCCATTTCCTCTTCCTCTATAGAGACATCTTCTTTGGCAATTTCAATGACACCATATCGATGAAACATCCAAGAGACACAACCTGATTCTCCTAAGTTTCCACTACGTTTGGTAAATGCAAATCGCACATCTGCTGCTGTCCGATTTCGATTATCGGTAAGCGCTTCAACTAAAACTGCGATTCCATCCGGACCATAGCCTTCATACATGATGGATTCATAATTACTTCCATCACCTTCTCCAGCTGCTTTTTTTATCGCCCGATCAATGTTATCATTTGGCATATTTTGTGATTTTGCCTTTGCTATCGCTAAACGTAATTGATTATTATTCGCTGGGTCCTTATCTCCTCTACGAGCAGCAACGTATATTTCTTTACCCAGTTTTGCAAATATTTTTCCTTTTATTGCATCTTGTCGTCCTTTTCGATGTTGAATATTCTTCCATTTTGAATGTCCTGCCATGTTATTCCCCTCTCCTACTTGCTCTTATCTAGAGATATTATAAGCCCCAATCACGAAGATAACGAAAATCGACACCAACTGTTCGATTGCTTATCTTTAAAATCAGAGGCATTCTTCGTTTATATTGATTTCGTGTAATCCGCTTAGTTACCTGTTCAATCAATTGATTAGAAAAACCTTGTTCTAACAATTGTTCCTTCGTTAAACGGCGATCGAGCAGATGATACAGCAATCGATCGACATCAAAATAAGAAAAACCAAGTTCTTTTTCATCCGTCTGATCTTCCCATAAATCAGCACTAGGAGCTTTGTCTAAAATAGAACGTGGAACACCGATAAATTTGGAAAGTTGCCGTACTTGCGTTTTATACAAGTCTCCCAATGGATTGACAGCAGATGCAGAATCTCCAAACTGCGTTCCATAACCGAGCAGTAATTCTGTTCGATTGCTTGTCCCAATCACTAATGCCTGGAAATGAGCAGATAAATCATATAAAATCGTCATACGCTCACGTGCCATTTTATTTCCTTTGCGAAGAGCTGTTGCTTCTGGCATTAACTCAAAATAAGCATCAATTTGCGGGCTAATGTCAACTCTCAATGACTGAACACCAGTATCGGAAATTGCTTCTTCTGCATCGGTAAGACTAGAAGCACTGCTTGTTCGATAAGGCATACAGACTGCGATAACACTATCTTTACCAAATGCTCGCACAGCTAAGTAGAGAGACAATGCAGAATCTATCCCACCAGATAAACCAAGAACCACCTTACGAAATCCTGCCTTTTCTACTTCTTCCTTTAATGCTGCTGTCAGTATTTCTACTGCTAATGGAGCATCCAATGTTAAGTAAGGAGCTGCAAGTAATTGCTCTTCTAATTGTGTCGACATATTCAAGTCCACCTCTTCTGTTCTAACCGACTCTGGCGAATACGAGTTAACTCTCTGATAGTAAGATCCAGATTCTCATCACGCAGTAATGGTGTTTCAAAACGAGAACGGCGAACTTCATCTAGATCGATATTTGCACAAAGCAATTGTTCCTCTAATCTATTTGCTCGAGCAACCTCATCTCCATAAGGATTTACAATGGCAGATCCCCCATAAAAACTGACTCCATCTTCTGTCCCTACTCGATTGCAAAACAACATGAACAAGCCTCCAAGTGCTGCTTGATTCTCCAAATTAGCATACCAAAAAGACTGCGAGCCAACTTCATTTTGGTCAAGGGACCTAGCTGGGGAATTGGAAGGGATCAAAATAATTTGCGCACGATCTTGAGCAAGCAAATATGGAGCTGATGGGTGCCACATATCTTCACAGATCAGAATACCCATTTGACCAAACTGCGTTGGAAAACTTCTTATTACTTCTCCACGTCCAAAATACCTGCCTTCATCAAACATGCCGTAAGTTGGAAGATAGACTTTTCTATGAATATGTACAATTTTTCCTTTACTTGCATAAAGGGTAGAATTATAAAGGATGTAATCTTCACTTATTTCCACAAAACCGAATACAATATCCAAACTCTTTGAGAGGGCGACTAGCTTACTGATATCTTCACTGTAAACAGACCGGCCTACATCATAGGTAAGATCTAATAGACTATATCCCGTTAAACTTAATTCTGGAAACAAAAGTAACTCCACTTGGTTTTGTTTGGCCTTTTCAATCCATTCCAAGTGAAGATCTAAATTTCGCTGTAAGTCCCCTAATACGGGACGAAATTGGGCTAATCCTACTCTCATTTTGTTGTTTTCATCCTCCTTGAACGCCTGTCTTCACCATCATAACATAATCTATGAATCTACTGAGTCTTTCCCTTCCTGAACCAAGTATTTATCTGTCCTACTCTTTGTAACCAGATAGGATAGTCAGAAGCGATCATTTCAATGTAGGGGATAGTTTTATTCCCGTCATAACCTGCTTTCTTATCTAGTATACCAATTGTCTCTCTTAGAAACTCATTAGGAAACCGAAAAAGACAAGCCAGTATTTGTTTTTCCCAGTCTTTTAATGGCTTAACAGATTCATAAGAACAAATTAATTCTTGCAACAAATGAATGTCCCATTGATGTTCTGTCATTATTCGAGAACATATTTGCCAAACATCTCCGATTTGCAGGTCATACTCAGCCGTTTCAAAATCGATTAACCACACTTGTTGATTACGATCGACGATCCAATTGTGATTTGCTAAATCCCGATGACTCAACATATGTTGATCTCTTGATGATAAAGCTAAATAAGGTAAACCCAATGCACATAATGTACGATAAGTCTCATTTCCATGTTGATAAAAAATAGAACCATATTCAGAAATCAAATGAGTCAGTTTTTCAGGTCTATCCTCACGCCGAATTAAATGATGATAAAAATCTTGTAGTCTGTCAAATAAACGATCGGATAAGAGATACGCCGCCTGAGGAGTAGGCGGCGTATTTAACTTTTGACCATGTTTGTGAAACTGAGCAAGTGTCTGCATCAAAGAGATGCCAATATCTCTATCTTTATAAATCGGACATTTTCCTTCAATATATTCAGATAAGAGCCAACATCCTACTTGCTTCGTCTGGGAAAAAGAATGAAATCCATTATTGCGAAGCTCTTGTTCGACATCTGACCACCAAACATGGTGTTGCCTATCCTTTATTGGTTTTGCCACCCATTTTCCTGTTTCCCCGATAACAAGCCAATAGTTTCGATATTCTTTTATTTCATGAATCTTCATTTGTAATCCTAATGACAATTGCTTTATATTTGGTTTAAGATTCATTCGTATACCGTAGAAGAGCTTTCTTTTTTCGCCTTTTTTGTTCGCGGATAAGACATAGGAGGGTAGACAGGAGGCTGGTATACAGGATAGGGTAAAAAGGGCATCGGTTCGAAACTTGACGTTGAAAAATAGGGTTGAAAACCGGGTTGAGTTGGAAATATCGGTGCAAATGGTGCCGCTACTGACGAAAACTCCTCCTCATCAAACTCATCTTCTAGATCCTCCCATTCCTCTTCATCCAGTTCCCAACTTAACTCTGTCTCCTCAACCGGCACAGGCTCCAAAAAAATAGGAGGAAGTTCATCTACTAATGCTTCTTCTTTCTCTGGTTTTGGAACGGAAAGAGGTACCTTACCCATGGGGATTCGAATTTTACTTCCTGGTTCTAATGAAACTTCTCCATTTAGATCAGGATTTGCTTCTAATAATCTTTCAAATGGCACATTATATTTTTGTACAAGCTCTTCAAAAACTTCACCTTGTCGAACAATATGGATTTTCATATTCTGCCTCCTATAAAAGCATATATCTACATCCTATGCACGAAGTGGGCTAATTTTGCTTTTTGATTTTTGAAATAAGACTTAGGTATGATTTCTTAAAGACAAATAAACGGTACAATACTTCAGTGGACCCTTAGAAAAGGAGATTTTGTATGCGGAAAAAGACGATGTTTCTTGTCTATACAGTGGCGGTATTCTCCACCCTATTTCTCATCACAGGGTTTGTATTAGGAGTAAAAGAGATACTTTTACCTCAAATCCAAACAGTGAAATCAACAGTACCATCTGAAAATGTGTCCGTAAGTAAAAACGGACTATTGCTCGGTTTAGGGGATTCGCTTACAAGAGGAATTGGAGATTCAACAGGAAAAGGCTATATCGGTCGACTCAAACAGACCATGGAATCAAAAAATCACTCTTCATTAAGTATGATAAACCTTGCTGTTAGTGGGCAAACTTCGCCACAGTTAGTAAAACAGATAAGAGACAAAGAGATACAAGATTTTATAAAAAAGGCAAATTGGATCACTATCACGATCGGGAGCAATGATCTTTTTCGGGGAAGTGGACAATTAGAAAATATTGACATATCAGGTGCGCAAAAAAGTTTAGATCAATATAAGAAAAACATGACTCAAATTTTAAGTGTCATAAGAAACTTGAACCCAAAAGCGACGGTTGTAGTTATGGGTATTTACAATCCGTTTGCGGGGTTAGAAAATGAAAAGATGACATCTGAGCTAGTGGCTGATTGGAACAGCGAACTGTTAAAGATCAGTGCAAACTACTCAAAAATAATCGTTGTCCCTACTTTTGATTTGTTTCAAATCCGTAATAAACAATTTTTATCTAGCGACCACTTCCACCCAAATGACACTGGTTATCAGCGTATTGCAGATCGTGTATTCCCAGTAATTCCATAAAAGGAGGACTTCCCGATGAAACCAGTCTTATCAGTCGAACACCTTACCAAAAAAATCGGAGGAAGAACGATCGTCGATGATATCTCCTTTACCGTAAATCCTGGTGAAATTTTTGGCTTTCTCGGACCCAATGGAGCCGGTAAAACAACTACGATTCGAATGTTAGTGGGTCTTATCAAACCAACATCGGGTTCTATTGCTATTGGAGGATATAACTTACAAAGCAATTTTTTGGATGCTATCAAACAAGTAGGATGTATCGTTGAAAATCCAGAACTTTATCCTTATCTTACCGGAAGAGAAAATTTGGAGCACTTTGCTCGAATGATCGATAATATTGACGAGGATCGTATTGATGAAGTAGTTCGATTAGTTGAATTGGAGAAACGAATTGATGAAACTGTAAAAACATACTCCCTTGGCATGAGACAGAGGCTGGGGATCGCCCAAGCTTTACTAGGAAATCCTCAACTGCTCATTTTAGACGAGCCTACAAATGGCTTAGACCCAGCAGGCATTCGTGAGCTTCGAGCATTCATACGTCAACTTGCGCAAGAACAATCTATCAGCATCTTCATCTCAAGCCACATCCTATACGAAATTCAGCTTCTTTGCGAACGCGTTGCAATTATAAGCCATGGAAAAGTGTTAAAGACAGCTGCTGTATCACAATTAGTAGGCGATGACAGCAAAGTAGAATGGTCATTAGACCCAATACCCGCAGCTATCAAACAATTTTCTGCATTGTCTTATATCAAAAATGTAGAGCAACTAGGCAAAGAACGCGTGATGGTGCACATGCCTGTAGAAAAAATCGCCGAGACCAACCAACTCTTACTCGCATCTGATATTCAGGTAAGTGCAATACGCCCAATGAATCAAACATTAGAAGATATATTTTTGGAAATGACCGGTGGTGAAGGAATTGGTTAAACTCGTTTATAATGAACTGCTAAAAATGTTCCGAAAAAAGCGCTTCTTAGTAGTAGTATTGATTTTAGCTGTATTAATCCCCATCTTTACATACGCTCAATATGTGACTGTCCAAGCTACCATCAAACAAATCGGAACATCGGATTGGAAAGCTATTTTGCAGCAACAAATTGTTGACAGTGAAAATCAGTTGACCTCTAGTCGAGTACCAGAAGAATGGAAAAAGTGGACAAAATTGACCATCGATCAACAAAAATACTATTTAAAAAACAATATCAATCCTACAGCTCCAGGTGCACCTACTTTCGTACGAAAATTTATGGAAGAAGCAGTTGCCTTATTTTTACCACTGATCGTCGTTATTTTAGCAGCGGATTTAGTTTCCTCTGAATATGCCAATGGTACGATAAAAGTATTGTTGACACGACCGGTAGCCAGATGGAAAGTGCTTCTAAGCAAATATTTGGCACTTATTTTGAGTATTTCGCTGGTCATGTTGATCACAGGACTATTGAGTTACCTGATATCTGGTATTATTTTTGGATATAAAGGCTGGAGTTTACCTGTATTAAGTGGATTTATCCAACAAGGTAATCAACTGATTACTAATCAAGTCCATCTTATTCCGCAATGGAAGTATATTATTTATGCATTTGGACTGGCTTGGTTTTCTGCGCTCGCTGTCGGTACGATATCTTTTATGGTGTCTGTGTTAGTTCGAAACACAGCAACGAGTATGGGAGTAATGCTGGCAGCAGTTATCTCCGGAAGCCTGCTAACTCAATTAGCACCGACTTGGCAGAGCTTGCGGTACTTCGTTTTTATCAATCTTCGATTGACCGATTACTTAGCAGGAAAGCCGATACTTATCTCAGGTATGAGTCTTCCCTTCTCCTTAGCTATCCTCGCTATTTGGTCCATCGTGGCAATTATTATTGCATTTGTCGTTTTCTCCAGACGAGATGTGCTGAATTAAAAAATCCTCACACGTTTTCTCAGCAAACGTGTGAGGATTTTTTATTCGCATTTACAATTTAACTTCAGAAGGAAATGCAGAAATACCATCATAGGTTACTAATTTTCTAAATTGGGTTATTAAATCTTGGAATACAGGACCTGGTACACCATCTGCAATTGGACGACCATCAACCTGTACAACAGAAATAACTTCTGCACCCGTTCCGGTTAATAATACTTCGTCAGCAATAAAAACATCATGGCGGGTAAATGGTTCTTCTTTCACTTGGTAACCTAATTCCGCAGCAATATCTATAATCGATTGTCTTGTGATACCTTTAAGGGCTCCCAGATAACAAGGAGGAGTATAAAGAACATTATCTTTTACCATAAATATATTATCACTAGAACCTTCTGTTACATATCCATCACTAGAAAGAATGATTGCTTCTTGAGCTCCAGCTTGCTTCGCTTCCGTTTTCGCTAAAATATTATTTAAATAATTAAGTGATTTCACACGTGGATTTAATGCATCGGGAATATTCCGACGAGTTGGAACAGTTACTACAGAAAGCCCTTTATCATAAAGTTCTTGTGGATATAGACGAATTTTATCAACAATGACGATTACATTGGCACCGTTACATTCTGCTGGATCAAGACCAAGCGGCCCATCCCCTCTTGACACAACAAGGCGAATATATGCATCCAACAACTGATTTTTGCGAACGGTTTCTACCACATGTGCTTCCAGTTCCTCTAAGGTATAAGGGATATCAAGGAGAATAGACTTGGCGGATTCATAGAGTCGGATCATGTGCTCGTGCAGACGGAAAACATTTCCACTATATACACGAATTCCTTCAAAGACTCCATCCCCATATAAAAAGCCATGATCGAAGACTGAAACTGAGGCTTCCGCCTTACGTTTATACTCTCCATTGATAAATACCCAACGTTCGCTTTCCATTTCTGTTCCTCCCATAATTTTTAATTATTTTTAAAAAGTATAAGCTTGAGATTCCCTACTTGTCAATGAATAGCTTGCTCCAAAAACGAGAAACACGGATAAGAACCAAGTACACGCGTCTGGCATCCAATCGCTTCTATTTCTTCTATTGTTCCTTTTAAAAGCACATGATCCACGGGCAATTGGGCATCAATTAAGAAAAAGTAATTTCCTAGACCTGTTTTTGTTGGTCTTGATTCAATATGAGTTAAGTTAATTTTTCGCCAAGAAAATGATGCCAACACTTGATACAAGGCTCCTGGATAATCACTAGGTAATGTGATCTGAAGACTCGTCTTATACTCTTTCGATTCTTTTTTCCACGTTTCCACACTTTTACTGATAACGATGAAACGAGTCACATTATTTGGGTGATCTTCCGCATGTGATTCTAAAATTTCTAATCCATTTAGCACGGCTGCCTGCTTTGCACCAATACAAACCCATGGTTCACTTGGAGATTCCGCAACAAGAGCGGCTGCTTGGGAAGTACTATCTGTAAACACCCACTCCGCTTGTGGGTACTTTTCTTTCAAATAAACACGACATTGAGCGATTGCTTGTGGATGCGACAAAACTTTTGTAATCTGATTTGCAGGAGTATGAATTTGCTCTGGGTGAGTTAAGATACATTGCGAGATTGGGAAAAGAAATTCGGCGACAATTGGTAAATCAACTTGGTGAACCAACCAATCTAGTGTAGCTGTGACAGAGCCTTCAATTGCATTTTCTACTGGAACAACCCCTAAGTCCACAGAACCTTTGTCGACGCTGCTAATCACATCAGGGATACTGGCGAGTGGGGTATGCTCATATATGTTAGATTGAAACAAGGACTCTGCTGCTTCATGGCTGAATGAGCCGATTGGTCCTAAGTAACCTACTTTTTTTAACATGAATATTTTTCTCCTACTCCATTTTTAATTTTTCGGTTGTACAATGAACTTTCATGGGCTGTCCAATCATTCGGTACTTATGTTACACTTAACATGAATTTATTTTTGATAAGGAGAAATAGCATGATATCCGTATTATTTGTATGTCTGGGTAACATCTGTCGCTCTCCAATGGCTGAAGCAGTTTTTCGTCATTACGTCAAAGAATCGGGCCTACAAGATAAGATTCACATTGATTCAGCAGGTACAGGAGATTGGCACGTCGGAAATATTCCTCATGTCGGCACCCGCACCAAATTGGATCAAGCTGGTATATGTCATGAAGGGATGGAAGCACGTCAAGTAGCTCCATCTGATTTTACTCATTTTAACTTTATCATAGCAATGGACAACAGTAACTTTAAAAATTTGACACGTTTATGTGGACGTCCTTGCCCTCACTTATATCGATTTGTCGATTTTCTTCCTCATACGACATATAAAGAAATACCAGACCCTTATTTTACTGGCGACTTTGATGAAACCTACGACTTAATTTCCTCTGGATGTCACGAATTACTCGATCAAATCAAAGCGAAATATCGACAACAATTAGTATAAGATATGTAAAAAACAAAAGCGGATGATATCGCTTTTGTTTTTTTATTACTTTTCAGTTTAAACGATGGATAAAGATTTTAAAAACTAAAAAAAGATAATTATGTTTTTTCTAATTAATGACTAGCAGTACATTGAAAAATAGTTTAATGTTATAAGTAACCTCTGGTCAAAGGAGACTGGTATGTCCGAGGAATGGAATAACCTAAGTAGAACTGTCTATGAAGCACGGCAGGATCTGGGTGAGTCAGCAAGTGATTCCACAGGTTCTCAAAAGAAGAAAGACCCGTACAGTGCGATCGTCGATCTCCGCCAGCGCTTCCAGTTCGAACCTTCTGTGCCCCAGAAGTGACCAGAGACGGCCGGACGACCCATCGACAAATGGGGTCGCCCGGCCGCCCGTTTTAATCCGTATCTGTATCTAATCCATCCGATAACTCAAACTCCATCTCCCCGATACGTACGGTATCGCCTTCTTTTGCTCCTCGCTTACGAAGCGCATCTTCGACACCCATTTGTTTAATCGTATTGGCAAAACGCATTAAGCTATCATGAAAGCGAAAGTTCGTCATCTTGATCAGTTTCTCAATCCGATGACCTTCGACGACATATACTTCATTTTCTCTGCGAATGGTGAAAGCTGGTTCTTCTCCTTCGCTTCTATACACTACTGTCTCTGCTGAAATCTGTTCGGATTGTTCTTGTTCTACTTCCTCTTCTTCCATCTTCTCTAATAAATCAGCAGCAGCAAACAAGACTTTTTTGAGTCCTTCTCTACTTATCGCAGATACTGGATAAACGGGTACATCTTGACCGATCTGCTCTTGGAATAATTCCAGTTGTTCTGCTGCTTCTGGCAAATCCATCTTGTTGGCTACGATAATTTGCGGTCTTTTTTCTAAGTTATGTTTATAAAGCCGGATTTCCTCATTGATTTGTAAATAATCTTCATATGGGTCACGACCTTCTGATCCAGCCATATCGATTACATGGACGATGACTTTAGTACGTTCAATATGACGTAAAAACTGATGACCAAGACCCACACCTTGGTGAGCACCTTCGATTAAACCCGGCAAATCTGCCATAACAAAACTTCGACCATCATCCACACGAACCACACCTAGATTCGGAATGATCGTCGTAAAATGATAAGCACCGATTTTCGGCTTTGCCGCTGAAACAACTGATAACAACGTCGATTTTCCCACACTTGGATACCCGACAAGCCCAACATCTGCTAGTAATTTCAACTCTAATTCTACCCATCGTTCTGCGCCGGGCTCTCCATTTTCCGCAATCTGCGGGGCAGGATTTACAGAAGTAGCGAAACGCATATTTCCTCTTCCACCACGACCCCCTTTAGCGATAATTGCAGTCTGGTGATGCGTTGTCAAATCAACTATCAATTCACCAGTCTCTGCATCACGAACGGTTGTACCTGGAGGGACCTTCACCACCATATCTTCTGCACCAGCACCGTGTTGATTTTTCTTTCGTCCATGTTCGCCTCGATCCGCTTTGAAATGCTTTTTGTAACGAAAATCGACAAGAGTACGAAGTCCTTCTTCAACTTCAAAAATGACATTTCCTCCGCGGCCGCCATCGCCGCCCCATGGGCCACCTTCTGCTACAAACTTTTCACGGCGAAAAGCAACCATTCCATTGCCCCCATCGCCGCCTTTCACAAAAATCTTGACTTTATCGACAAACACCTTCTCACCTACTCACACCTGTACGTAATATTAGTCGTTGTTGATTTTCCATCTCTAATTGCAGTTGTTTAAACTGATCTTTTAAGTTTGTCCATTCTCCAGCCGGAACATGAAGCTGGATGAGCTTATTTTCTGCATCGTATACTTGAAACGAAAAAAAGTTGGTTCGGTCGTCACCAGATAACTGCAAAATGACCTTTTGCCAATCGTATTTATTCTCTCCCATTTTTGCTAACAATTGAATACATGTGGACAACCAATTTACAATCGGCTCATTTGTCTTAGCAGGCTGTTCCACATAGGTTGGCAATTTCTGAACTTCCCATTCCCACTGGGGAAAATGATGAGACAAGGTCAATAAGAAAACCGCTAACTCCTCATCTTTTAACTCCGATATTTCCCTTTCTACCGTCGCCTGTTTTGCTAAACGCTCTAAGTATTCGCTTATTTTATCAACACGATTCATCATCTGATATCCCATCAACACTTGCACATGGTTCATCAGATCATGACGAATTTTACCGAGCAATCGCTTTGTTCTTGCCGCTTCTTGTTGCTGTTGTTCTTTTTTTGCCGCTAGAATATAAAAAAATAAACTGAGTAGAAAGACAACAATGATGGTAAAAAACCACACAACATCCATCGTAGTCAATCCCCATACTACAAGCACAACCATTGGAACTAGCAAATAAAAAGCAGAACGCGGCAAACCTATCGCTCCTTTTCTTCCTATAAGATAAAAAAAGAGTGACACTACCAATGTCTGAGTGTCACTCCTGTCTTTTACAATGTAATTACGCTTGTGTTGCTGCTACTTCTTCAGAGGCAACTGGGTAGATGCTTACACGTTTACGATCTTTTCCAAAGCGTTCAAAACGCACAACACCATCAGCAGTCGCAAATAGTGTATCGTCTCCACCACGACCAACATTGGTTCCTGGATAAATCTTTGTTCCACGTTGGCGAACCAAGATGTTACCAGCGAGTACGAATTGACCGTCTCCACGTTTCACACCTAGACGTTTGGATCGGCTATCACGACCGTTCTTTGTCGATCCTACCCCTTTTTTAGAAGCAAACAACTGTAGATTAAGTTGTAGCATAGGTTACACCTCTTTCCTTTTTATTTTATTTGTATTGAACATACTCTGGGTATCCTTCCGCGATACCCTTTAGCGATAAATCCATCGCCTGCATGAGAAGACCGAGCTGTGTACGTACTTCTTCTGTAGGCAAATCATCAGGTATACGGCAATCTACTCTGCCTTCTCCATCATCGGGTTGATGAACGGTGACACCTGTTATCTGCTCCATCGCATTTACCATGCCGATGGTCACAGCAGAAACGGCAGCACAAACAATATCCATTCCGTGCTCTGCAAAGTTAGCATGACCGGTTACCTTTATTTGCTCTACAAGACCAGCTTGGTTTCGCTTTACTCGAATGCGAATCATCTTACGCTTCGATAGATTCGATTACAACACGAGTAAATGGTTGACGATGGCCTTGCTTTTTCTTGTAGTTCTTTTTAGGCTTATATTTAAAGACGGTAATTTTTTTCGACCGTCCTTGTTTCAATACTTTACCGGTCACTTTTGCATTTTCCACTACAGGGCTACCTACTTGTACATTTCCTTCATTGGAAACGAACAACACCTTATCAAAGGTAACGGTATCTCCCTCAGCTGCATCCAATTTTTCAATAAAGAGCACACTATCTTTTTCTACGCGGTATTGTTTGCCGCCTGTTTCAATCAATGCGTACATCTTTTAACCTCCTCTATTATGAAGACTCGCCAAAAGTGAGGGAGGAGCTAGTCCATTTAAACCCTACTCTGTGCGGTAACAGACAACATGATACCACGGATCAGATAGAAGAGTCAATGATAAGTTATCCAGCAATAATCCATTTGGAAAAGACAAGATTAACCAATATGCTCCAGAAATTTTTCGAATGCACATGTTTGAAATAAGTCTTTTCGATAGACAAAATAAATATGAGAGTGCCGATAGTGATCTGGGATTGGATGCGTGCAGACTAATCCTTGATCTTCCATCATTTTCACCGCTGATTTTGGCAGCAAAGAAACGCCTAACCCTTTCTCCCTTTTGTATCACTTTTTATGATTATATATATCAAATTTAATCATTTTACATGATGGTTATATGCATATAGGATTATAACATATCCAATACAGAATGAGGGATTAACATGAAACGATCTTCCTTTATCTTTTTCATTTCGCTTACAACCATAGTAGCTGGTTTAAATTATCCCATTGGCAAAATGGGATTAACCTTTTCTTCTCCCTATTTACTGTTGAGTATCCGTTTTTTAGGTGCTTTTTTACTCATGTACCCTTTTATTTGGAAGTTACCTCATCCAAAACAAGTTGGGCTCTGGGTAAAAATAGCCACTATCGGACTATTTCAAAGCACCTTAGTTTTAGGGATGATCTACTTCAGCATGCGTACGATCACATCCGGCAATGCATCCATCCTTTCTTCGACCAATCCTATCTGGTTAGTGATCATCCAATTTTTGTTGTTGGGAGTAAGATATCGAGCCTTACAATGGATTGGCGTCCTCTTAGGATTTGCAGGTGTATTTTTAACCCAAGGGATGCAGTTGCAATTTGAATCAGGTGCTTGGATTGCTTTGTTAGCAGGAATTTTTTGGGCTATTGCTACCTTACTGATCAAGCATTGGGGGAAAACAATGAATACATGGGTGATGACTGCCTATCAGATGGGTTTTGGAGGCATTTTTCTCTTCATCGCTAGTATGTTCTTAGAAAAACCCATGTTTGATCTTCACGCTGTAGCTTTGTCCAAGCTTCTATTTGTGCTGATTTACTTGATCATCATGAGCTCCATCGTCCAATTTGTCACTTGGTTCTACTTAATCGGAAATAATGATCCTGCAAAAGTCAGTTCATTTCTGTTCCTTGTACCATTGATTGGTACGATTGGCGGCTGGCTCCTTTTACATGAAGTACTGCATTGGTATGTAGGACTTGGTGCCATCTTTATTGGAGTGGGCATTTATTTTGTCAACAGACCGGCAAAGGAACAAGAAATTCAGCCAACTGATCCCCTATTTCCTTCCAGTACACCTCAAACACCCACTTCTTGAATAGAAAACACATCAAAAAGACTTGAATCCTTCATCGATATTCAAGTCTTTTTGGCAATAATTCCTAATGTATATCTAATTTTCTTTATATAAAAAATATTGAAAAAATAGCGAAATTTAGTTATTATTAATTCAGTCGGCAAACGCCCTGTTTGCCGTTACTGAAAGGAGTACTCCCCATGGGTGACGAGGATCGGCAGAACGCCGAGGAAGTGGCCAAGGGTGACACCGCCGGTCAGGCGGAGTCCAACCCCGTTCCCCCGCCCCCGCCGGGGCAGTAGTTCCTAGCTCCTAGCGGAGCATAGACCGTCCGGTGTTGTCTTTCGACAAACACCGGACGGTCGCTCACTTTACAAGAGATATTTTTCATCATTATATTTATTTTAAGCGTCATCGATAAAGGACGATAATTCAAAAACGAATTGACGAAAGTGTACCACATATTTTGATGTTGAAAGAGTAATACAAATTGACCAATCAAGAAAAATCAAAAACTCCTAATCTAACTAAGTTAAATAACGAACGCAAAGAAATAACTAAACTGTAGTCCCAAACTTGACTTTGACTCGATGTAGGGTCTTTTTTATTTTCGGCTGGCTTTCATATAGACAGATTCCTAAAATAAATATTATTATTTAAAGAGTAAATGAACAAAAAGGAATGTGTAAAAAATGAATAATAGTCTCCAACTGCCAAAAGCTGCTGTGAGGGGTGCAGCTAGCGGTATACTTTTTATGGCTTTTTTTGGTGCCGTGTGGGCTTCAATCGGAATAGGGGGACTACAAGGGTTATGGTCTCCTTGGTCACTTGTAATATCGATCATCATAAGTGTATTGTTGTTGATCGGGGGTATTATGTTATTTTATCGTGCCCGTTCTTTAGAAAATCATTTCTCTCCCGAAGAAGCAGCACACTGGAAACGGGTGAATCGACAATTTGGGATCGTATTTGGTATAGAGGGAATTGCAATAGCTATAGCCAGTGTTGTTTGTAGTGCATTGAATCACTTTGAATTATTTTTTCCGATTATGGCCATTATTGTCGGGATACATTTTTTTCCGCTAGCGAAACTTTTTCAAGTTTCTTCTCACTACGCAGTTGGAATTATTCTTTGTATTTTGGGGTTGATTGCTTTTTTCTTACCAACATCTGCAACTATATCAGGCGTTTCTATTATCCCGACTTATGTGTTTATTGGATTTGGGGTAGCACTCACACTATGGATAAATGGTTTGTCTATTTGGATCACAACAAGAAAAAAATTAAACACATGAATATGCAGCTTTGTCACAAGCAAAAAAGCAAGATAGTTATCGAACTATCTTGCTTTTCTATTAAACGGAAAAATTGAAGTTTTTTCATTACAAATGCATCAAACAGAAAATCATAATATAATCAAACTTAAAATTCTTTTTGTATATGCTACTTTTAGGGAGAGACAGAACATGCAAATCTTTCAGAATCGAAGAAAACGAATTCAAATGTTGATATTAAGCTTATTCCTCACGATTTTATTGAGTGTCATTGCTTTATTTATTCTTGGTGTTCTTGTTGGGTTAGTGGATTTACAAACAGTAGAAAATCAAAGATGGATCTTGATTATTCCTTTTTCCTTCTTCTTGTTAATGAGTATTGTCTCCTTCATCAGTCTACGTAATCATCTCAACTATTTAAACGTTACGGAGCCCTTACTTACAATTACAGACGAGGGAATAACTGTTTTAGGATTAAAAGGAAAACAATTTTTTACTGCATGGGAACAAATCAAAGAAGTTCAATATAATAGATTAGGTCGAACAAAATTCATTCGCATTAAGGGGTATGAAAAAGCCCTTATGGGAACTATCCCTGTCAAAACGTTGAATGAAAATGTGAACGTAATATTAAGTGAAATCGAGAAATACAAATCCGTCCGGTACTTTTAGCAGGCAAAGATTGTGCATGAACTTGATGCACAATCTTTTTCTTTATTCCTTAGTAGAAAAATGAGTTTCTAACCAAGGTCGGATCACTGATAAAACATGATCTGCCTGCATCGCTTGTGTATGGTCCAAGCCGTCAAGTATTCGAACATCCCAATCATATGATTCTAATTCTTGACGCAGTCGGATCATTGGCACTGCAATGTCTACTTGTACATTTCCCCAACGTTCCCCATATTCGATTTTATCCGCTCCTCCAGCAAAACAAAGTTTTGGACATATGAGGGAGGATTGGATTTTCCTATCGTCAAATGTTTGTAAACTTTGATACAAGGTAACAAATTGTTTTGTTTGCTCTTCACTTAGTGTCACGTCTACGGTTGACCAATCAAATTCTTCTGATTCTGTTGTTTGAGGTGATGAGGAATATTTATTTAATGACTCTTTAGACATCTCATAAGTCGCCATCGTTACTTTCAGCATTTCTTTATATGGACCATCAATCGGAGGAAACCCGCCCATGATCAAACCAGAAATTCGATTTGTACGAATTGCTAACTGTAATCCACTCAATGCCAGCCAAGAATAACCATAATAAATAAATGTATCTGCACCTACAGCATCTGCGATAGTTAGCATGTCTGCTGCTACATTTTCTGGCGTCAACGTATTTGCCTTCGGTACTTGCTGAACATGCCCTTCATAATCGAATGCGATGACTCGGTATCGGTCACTTAGACCTTTCATTAAGTTTCGACCTAAAGCTGGGTCTACACCCCATTTTTTCATCTCCTCTGCTTGTGCCCCTTCTACTGGCTGCGGATTTACTGGTAGTAATAAACTTGGCCCTGTGCCTAAGACTTCAATCGTTATCATACTTCCATCATGTAATTTCGTCGCTGTTAGCAAACTAAACTCCTCCTCTTCTTCTACTCTCCCTTAAATACATAGCTCCCTGACTGGATCGAATGAATTAATCGATGTGTTACTTCTTGGGCATATCCAATATAACCAACCCACATCCCCACCAGTTCTGGGTGTTTCGAAGGATCAGATGGGATGAACTCTGTTGGCAATTTTCGGAGAAAGGATTCTGTTTCTTGCAAGTGAACAAGCCGATCCTCTAAAAGTTTCATTACATACTCGCGTGGCATAAATTCCATAAAGGCAATTCCGGCAGCCAACATTTGAAAATCGTTGCTTTTTAATGCTGCTTCCAACAGAATGAGAAATTCTGCTTCTCCTTTATTCGTCAATTGATACTCTGTTCGTGATGGGCCAAGTTTCACTCCACTCTTGGCAGAATCTATCGGCAAGATCATTTCCTGCGATTCGAGCTTTTCCAAAGCATGATAGATAGAACCTGGTTTCACACTTGTCCAAGTATCCGCTCTCCATGTTGTTAAATCTTGATAAACAAGATAACCATGAGCTACTTTTCTTCGTAAAAAGGTCCCCAAAACGAGTAATCGAACAGCTGACAATCTCTTCACTCCTTTTCATCAAACTAAGTATAATCAAATTATCACCGCTAGTCAAATTTGAATAGCTTAACATTTTATCAAAAGGCGGTTAGAATAAAATGGATAATATCTTCTAAAATTGTTTCTAAAGGTAGAACAAACAATGGATAAATTAAAAAATGTTTACAACTCTCGTTTTGTAAATCAGCTTGGTACAGCAGTAAAAAAAGAATATCCTTCTTTTGACGAAGAAGCCTTTCACCAGTATATTTTCCAGGCAGATTGGGATGATCTAGCTCTCAAACAGCGTATGCGTCGGATAACAATTTCCCTATATGAAACCTTACCAAAAGCTTATTTAGACACACTTGCTATCCTATTTGCAGTAGCTTCAAAGTTCACTGGTTTAACGGGACTCATCTTTCCTGACTATGTGGAACAATACGGCTTGAAAAATTGGGATGAATCGATATCTGCACTGGAAATTTTCACACCATACTCTACTGCTGAGTTTGCTGTTCGGCCATTTTTACTACTTAATCAACCGAAAATGTTGAATCAAATGTTCCGATGGTCTAACCATCCAAATGAACACGTACGAAGATTAGCAAGCGAAGGATGTCGTCCACGCCTTCCATGGGGGATTTCTATTCCATCACTCAAACATAATCCGTTACCCGTCTTACCTATCCTTGAAAATCTTAAACAAGATCCGTCTCTCTATGTTAGAAAGAGTGTTGCCAACAGCTTGAACGATATCTCCAAAACACATCCTGATTTAATTCTAGAGCTCGCTACAAAGTGGTATGGAGAAAATGAGCATACCGATTGGATTATCAAACATGCTTGCCGTACCCTTTTAAAAAAAGGCGATCAGCGTATCCTCTCTATTTTTGGTTACCAAGAAAACGCTGCTTTCGAATTGACACATTTTACTCATAGTCCAAACTCCATTCCAATAGGGGGCGATCTTAACTTTTCCTTTCAGATTCATTCACAAGATCAACAGAAATCGCGAATCGAATACGCAATTGATTTTGTAAAAGCAAGCGGAAAGACCAGTAGAAAAGTATTCAAAATAACAGAAATCGAGATGAAAAGTGGGGAAACAAAGTCCTACAGCAAAAGGCATTCATTTCGAGACTTATCTACTCGAAAACATTATGGTGGAGTCCATACTTTGACCATCCTTGTGAACGGAGTGGCAAAAGCCTCCTGTGACTTTCTGGTGGAAACAGATCAATAAAAAACAGAACGGTCCAAAAGATCGTTCTGTTTTATACTTTATAGTATCATTCGCATCAGAAACGCTGCATCTCGCATTCCATAAGAATCATGTCCGCTTTCTTGGGTGAGAAGTTGTTTTATTACAAAGAGATACCAAGAGAGCAGTTGTCTTGCATCTCCTTAGATAAACTGTCCTAATTGCTGTCCTTTTTTATGGAAACCCAGAATAGATGTGAATGTTTTGATTTTTTTATTTTAATTATCATAATTTTCGTATAAAATATACATCGTGAACTCTATCACCTATCACGTTTGGAGGAATCTATCATGAAACGATTAACATCTTATGTTCTAGCACTCTCACTCTTTGCCACACTTGTAATCGTTCCAAATCTAGCAGAAGCAAAAACACCAACAAAATCTTATGTCACCTATGTAGTGACAGGACAAGCTCGAATTTGGGAAGCCACTTACTCTTATCGGATTACATTAAAAAAGAAAGAATTAACCAAAGGTTATGGTACAGCTTCGAAAGGTGCACCTGACTGGGGAGATTTTAAGGAAAAAATCAAAGTAGAAAAACATAAAAACTTAACCCTTGAACTTTTTGAACAAAGTCAAGAAGATGGAAAAGAAATCAATAAATTGATCATTCCATTGGATCATTCTAAGTGTAAAACCTATCAGAACAATGCTTTTCGAAATGTAAAGGTAACCATAAAATAACTTATTGAAGTCTCCTAATTATGGAGGCTTTTATCTTTTTCATATATTCGTCTCTATCGTTAGAAGGCTCATTTCTGCCTTCTAATACTCGTTTATTCGTCCAACCTTACATAAAAGCCGGGGACTGGCACCATCGAAGACAGCACCAGTCCCTTGAAAGCTCCTCGCCTACTTGAAGGGCTTCGGACTCATGGGTCCTTGTCCCCTTGGAATGAGCCAGCCAGAGTACGACTCCGGTTCTAGCACCTCGATCAGGTATCGGATCGCAAGCTCCGGATCAACTGTTCTACCACAGGTGAAGCAGTTGATCGCTGCGTATCCTTCCTCAGGGTAAGTGTGAATGGTCAAGTGACTCTCGGACAGCACCACTGCAATCGTGACGCCTTGCGGGTCAAATGTCTCAGACTCCACACCCACTACCGTGGCACCGCACTCCTTGGCTGCACGGATTAACTGGACTTCTAACTCCCCCACATTGTCGAGGAGGTCGAAGTCCACTCCATAGACATCCAAAGTGACTTCCCTGCCGAACGTGGTGTACTTTTGCGACACCCATACTCCATGGTTGAAGCGAAGATCTTACCTAAGATTCTAATGGATCAATTATTTTTTGTAAATTATGAATAATCATTTCCACTTCCTCATAATTATATTTTTCTGGATCATCAAAAAAAGGTATCCTCTTTGTATTATATAGAGGATACCTTTTACCTAGCTGTCTATTAAATCATCAAAATCATTTAATTTCCTATTTTTTTGGATCACTTCCGATAGTGTTGTGGTTTCATCTTGTGATGATTTTTGAAATAAACTTGCTAAATTAGACATTTCATATGGAAATAATATCGTACTGCTCTTCTCTGCTGCGATTTCAGTCATAGTTTGCAAAGTACGCAATTGCATGGCGACAGGATGTTGACTGATGACCTTAGCTGCTTCTGCTAATTTTTCAGCAGCTTCATATTCCCCTTTGGCAGTGATGACTTTGGCTACTCGCTCCCGTTCTGCTTCTGCTTCTTTTGCCATCGCGCGGCGCAAACCTTCTGGAAGATCCATCGACCGTATCTCCACACCAGTAACTTTAATTCCCCATGGTTCAGTGGATTCATCTAATGTCTTACGCAATAAATCGTCTAATTTTCTCTGCTCTGTTAACATTTCTTGCATCGTATGAGCTCCAAGATTAGAGCGAAGCACGGTTTGTGCCACAGTGGAAGTTGCTTTTTTATAATTTTCTACCCCATGAAGTGCCTTTTGAGCATCCACTACTTGGTAGTAAACGACAGCATTGATTGTTACTGGGACACTATCTTTTGTAATAATATCTTGATTTTCTACATTTTCTACACGAATCCGCATATCTACTTTTTTGATCGACTCAAACAATGGGAATACAAATCTCACGCCAGGTTTTAAAGAACGAGCATAACGCCCAAGACGAATCACTACACCTTGTTCATATTGCTGAATTACTCGTAAGGAAGTGAGGATAAAAAAGAGGATTATTATCACAAGCGGCAAAAGAAGGATATACATATAGCCAACTCCTTTATGCTTAAAGTGGTATCACTCTAATGATAATATAAAGAAAAGGCTTTCAGTCAATAATTATTCACAATTTTGTGATATAAATAAATAAGCCCAATTCGAAGAATGAGGGCTCGTTTCAATGTTTTTTTATCGCTTTGTTGATCTCATCCACAAACTCTTGTAATTTTTCTTTTTCTCGAAAGGAAATATCGATGGTTGTTTGTTTCTTTTTTTCATTACTAATCAAATATAATTTATAACCTAGTCCTTTAGAAAGACAATACAATCCAGAAATGAGAAACAAGGAATATACAAAAATAGATACAAGTCCCACAATAACATCCAAGACCAAGCTATTCCCAACCATATATAGATAAAAATAAAGGAGCAATATTCCCGCAAGAAATCCACTCAAACCAAAACGCTTTTTTTCTTCTGCTTTTGAAATAATTTGCAGAGGATATGATTTTTCGCTATATCGCCCAATAGGAATCGTCCATAATAACCTTTTTCTGTCTATAACCTGAAGTTGATTGTTGTCTAACCTTATCTTTACTTTTGTCCAAGGAAAGAAAATGCTTTTCTTAAATTGGTATTCTTTTCCACTATCTTGTTTTTGTGCGTCAGTTGTATTCGATTTTTTGGACAATGGAACATCCTCCATTTTAGATTGCGAGTTAATTTCTTCGTTATTTACTATTTATTATAGAAGTGTTCGAGAAAAAGCGCAAAATGGAATCTATATAGGAGTCAGGATTAGCTCAAAAAGGCGAAAAACCTTATTTTTCATGAGTTCTCTCTCTGAAAATAAGGTTTTTCATTTATATTCTGTTCCCTATAACTTTGCTATCGCATTGTTAATACGATTTGCTATCCCATTCATTCTATTTCGCTCAGAATAGGAAATAGAAATGACTTCTCGCTCTCCTCCATGATTTAAAATATGAAGACGGTGGGGAAAAGCAGACGAAAATAATAAAATAACAAAGATATGTAAAGGTATGTATAACAGAAAAGTCCCCAGTCCATCAGATAGAGAAAAAGAGAAATCAATTAACATAACAAGAAAACTTATAATAAATCTACCTAGTCGAAACCAAGAACTAGTTGAAACACTAGAAAGCGATTTTAGCGGAAAGGTTAAGTTGTATTTTCCGGTCGGGATTAAACCTAACAAAAAGGTTCTTCCATTTACTTGCAACAGCTTATCATTGATACTCAAATTCACCTTATTCCAAGGAGTGAAAATACTTCTTTTGAATACATAGTTATCCTCATACGCGGGAGATTCTTCTAAACTGCTCTCTCCCACTTCCTCTACCACTTCACTTGAAATTTCAGTCCCATTTGCATTTACATCTACAGACAAGGTATATCCTCCTAAAATGAAATATTATTCCTATTTATAGGTAACAAACGTCTCTATTATAAAACTATTATTCATAAATTGCAAAATATATCCTATCTTACATTAATAAGAATTTCCTATCTCTTCGGAAAATAATGTAATCTTAGAAGAACCTCCTGTACCGTGCATACGAAAGCATTCTTACTGCTCTATTGGAGCTGCTGAAGAATCTTGTACTTTGTCATCCCATGTATCTTGATCGATTACACCATAGTAAGTTGTAAATATCCACTCCTCCTCCTCATCAAGAAGAAGGTCATACAATTTATTCATCACATAATAATCATTATCTGGCAAAGAAATATCCGCATCCATCTCTAAATCTGGTATTTTTTCATCCAGCTCTAAGAGATAATCTTCATCGATCATGCTACCTGTTTCTGTAACTTTAAAAAAACAGTTTTGTATTTCATGATGCACCCCTACTCGTCCAAAAAATAATCGGTATCAATCTTTTTTACCACATATCTCGCAGTCTCATGCACACCAACATTAAAATCGATCATATAGTCCGTTAACTGATCCCCATCTACTAAAATAATCTTTTGATTGAGATGTTTGACATATTCAACGGCATCCTTTGTAAACCGAGATGTTGTGATAAACACCCCTTTTTGGGCGGAACGACCGAGGATACTTCCCGCAAACGCTTGTAACTCTGGACGTCCCACTGGATTACTCCATCGCTTTGCTTGAATATATATCACATCCAAACCAAGCTTATCCTCCTTGATCATCCCATCAATTCCACCATCACGACTTAAACCCAGCTTCTCTTCATGCGCACCGCCATACCCCATCGCAACTAACAAGTTGACCACTAATTTTTCAAAAAAATACGGATTACAATCCTTGATTTTGTCTAGGAGGTCTTGTTGCAATGCTCTGCGAAGCTGTTTATAACCAGTTTCTAACACTTCTTCTGGCGTGTTGGTCTCTTCTTCCTCTACTTGAGTCTCTTCTTCCGATGTTCGGATCTGCTGTCGAAACTCTGCATATTCGGAGTATCTTTCTTTTAATATTTTAATCGTTAACTTCCTAGGCTTCTCTGCCAACAAATCCAAACCCCGCTTGGTAATTTGCAACTTCCCTCGCTCTGGACTATCTACCAAAGATGCCTTTATCAAATGAGATTTTGTCCAAGCGACTCGATTATCAAACCGCCTTGATCCACTAGATACTTGCTCTTCTCTCTCTTCTAGTGTCAGTCGAAACCGCTTCGCCAATCTCTCTCTCACATCTTTCAACGTATGTACTTTTTGATTGGATAAAGTTCGGAGGAATGGGAGGAAAATATTTTCAAATTTTGGTATTGCCATCGTTCGACTTCCTTTATGTTTACTGATAATTATTATGTAAGTGTACATTTAAATTGAATTTTCCAATTATATTATACATCAAGAAATCCATCAGAAAAAGCGAGCTAATAATCAGCTCGCTTTCTACTTAGATAAAATCCTTTTTACAATGGCATATGGTTGTATAATAGACTCACCTAACGAGGGCCATGTAACTTTCAAAAAACCATACTTCTGTGAAAACTGTTTTATCAAGCATTTCTTTGCTGCTCGATAGTTTAAAATCTTAACGATAAGCTGGGATGTGTAACATTTGATCAACTGTTACTATTTGATACCCTTTGGAGTTCAAATATTGAATCAAAGTAGGCAGCATCTTTACAGTTGCCGACCGATTACCGCCACCACTATGATCTAAAATAATACTTCCATTTTTTAATTCTTTTTTAATGGTATTAAGAATTTGCTCAGGAGTTCTGCCAGGTTTCCAATCAAGCGTATCCACATCCCAATCTACAATTTGAAATCCATCCCTTAGAATAACTTGTTTTTTTCCTTTAATTGCACCATAAGGAGGACGCATGATAGCTACATCCTTACCTGTTATTTGTTTCAATTGTTGTCTGCACCGATTTATCTCCCATAAAACTCTTTGATCCGTTAGTTTTGGTAAAAGGGGATGATCCCAAGTATGGTCCGCGATTATATTTCCATTGGCAACAATTTGCTTCACGATATTTGGATATTGTGCCGCGTTTTGACCAATTAGAAAGAAAGTCGCATGAACATGATATTTGTTCAATATTCGGAGTATAGCTGGAGTATAAATATTATCTGGACCATCATCAAAGGTAAGAGCGACCCATTTCTTATTGCGGCTACCATTAAAATAAACCGATTTTTTTCCATATTGGATCTCTGCTGGAGAAAGTGGTTGTTCATGAACATTCATTGCTTTTTTCATATGATTATTAGACAGAATGATTGTTTTTTCTTTTTCAGTAGGGCTTGCTGCCTCTGTATTCATACAACCACTTAAAAGGACAAACAAAAATAAACCACTTATGACTAATAAACTCCGAACCATTGATTAGATCTCCTATTTTATATTTTCAGACTAATAATATTCTATCAAAAGCTTATTTATAATAATAGTACTATACACAGAAAGTACTGATTCTTTTGAAACAGCCTCCATACAAGGTCAGACGAATTAGGTGTTTTTGAGAAAATCCACGAATTTTCATAGCTTCTTTTCAGCCATCGTAATTTTTGTCATGTTTTTTTACTATGTAGCGTATCTACTTCCTATTATTTGTGGTAGACTATTCAGAAAAAAGACAAGGAAATTTTATTTATATGAAAAATTACTTATTAAAAAGCTCGCTAATTTCTTTTCTTTTATGTTTAGTATTTATTGTTATGGTGTCTGGCATTGAAAGAATTCTGCTCTTTTCTATTTTTCTCTTCATTCCCACTTCACTGGCTTTAGTCCCTACAATAAAGAGAATGAGTGGAGATAGTTCCAGATATCATGCCCTTCTATCCAAATGTCATATATTTTTTGCCCTAATCATGGGAATTGCATTGTTATTTCCTACTGGAAGCACACTCTGTAAAATATTATCAATCGTTTGGTTGATCTATTCATTTGCACTATTTGGTTATGGAGTCAGACGTTTGATGGAACGAGGATATTATGTCATAGAAGAAATTGCAGTTGATTCAAGTTTCTTATATGCTTTCCTTGGCGGCATTACGCTCAGTATGTACTGCTTTTCTACCAATCCGAGCATCGCTTATCATTATCTAAGCACCACTTTCCATTTTCAATTTACTGCAATCTTATCTGCACTCTTTATTGGATGGACAGGCAGGATACTTACGATCGATGGAAAACTTGGTTTCTTATATCGCTGTGTTGTTATCGGTATAATAGTCAGTCCATTGCTCATTGGAATTGGCATGCTCACCAATCCTTGGACTCAAAACATAGGGTTATGGATTTATACTTTATGCATAGTAGCATATTGCTATTTTGTCTTTTTCCGTATCGAGAAAAAGAATGTTATCACTGATCTTTGCATTCAAATATCTGCAATACTATTAGTCGCCACCTGCATTTTGTCTATTATCAATGGTATATACCAATTGCATGGAGTCACATGGATTCGATCGAATGTTTGGGTGTATTATCATGAAATTCCGATTGCTATTGGATTTGTATTAGGACTGATTGGATGGTATTACCGAAAACCGTTAGAGAGGAGAAATTTATATCAACTCCCTCAAATCAACATCAATGGAAAATGGTTTATCGGTAAAAATTTCTTACAAGAAAATGGATATGAAGAAGAAATCGTTTCTCATGCTGGTATCTTAACAAAGGTGGAAAGGTTCAGAAGAAGCGATCTTATGATCGATCAGCTCCATCCAAAAGTAATCTCTTTCATGGAAAATACATCATTATATGATATTTCTCTTCACGCCCATTGGACCAAAGGGGCTTGGCTCTTTGAAAAATTACATAAAGCATTGTCAAATAAAATACAACAAGCGAATATCCCCTCTCCTGGGGAGGGTATAAGAGAGTTAGACAGTAAAATCATTAGCATTCATAACCCTCACCAATATTGGAATAGAAAATTAAATGCTTGGATTTGTGCTTATAAAGACTCCGATGACACTTATATTGCTGGTGTTTATTCCGAGCATGAATACGATGGTGAACGATATATTCACTTCACTATGCCAGTACCAAATTACAATCGAGCAACGTTTTATCGGCTGGAACATGGTATAAATGGGTCCCTTCAATGCACTTCAGTACCAAGAAGAGGGGGAGACGGTGATGAAGGTCATTACCTCATGACAAAAAACTTTTCTCTCCGGATTCCATTCAACGAGAATCTCATCATTTGGGTTGATGAATATGGAAGATTGCAAATGACTCACCGTTTTTGGTTTTGCGGAGTGAAAGTTCTTAATCTGGAATATGAAATGATTGCAAAATAAAGGAAACACGAAAGCGACAACATGATGTAGTTGTCGCTTTTTCGTTAAAAATTAATTTTGTAATTTTTGATTATTTCAAATAAAATATTACATAATCTTCCTCTATACTTCTGCACCAGAATATAGTTCGAAAGAAGGAGGGTGTAACAATCAGGGTTTAATTTTTTCTGACAGTTTAAATCCTGTATCATATAATATGAATAAAGCCAAAGTAATTTACCTGCAAAACAAAAACGGGGATCAGCCGGCTTTAGACACCATTTACGTGATGGCTCAAAAAGCAAATGCTGGTGATAAATCATGTCTTCGTCTCCTGCCACTAATTCGATTGGGTCTGCGGGATATGGAGAAACATGGAATTCCTGAATGGGATGCATTTCAAGATTATCAATTTGTCACCACAGAATCGAGTAGATTTTTAGTTACCCTTAATGTCGTCAGACGATTAGATCACAGTCCGCCACTTTTGGAACTTCAAGTAAATGAAGATCATTTTCCAACGGATAGCAAAAAAGAAAGCTATTTTTTTCGAATGCTGTTTTTTACTCATTATCATAATGGAATACAGTATGTTTGTTGTACCGAATCTATCATGATGAAATCAAAATCTAGTATAGCGTTTACCAAAATGGTAACACAATCCCTAAAAATGCATGCTGATTTTATTCGTAATCCTATTAAATATATAGGGAGATGATAGAGCGATGAAAAAGCCTACCACTCATCAAGAATTGATGAGTTTTCTTGACCAGACGCCAAAGATGAACGAATTTATGGAAAGTTTCCCTGTACAGATGAGGAATCTTATTTTTGACCGCCGTATTCAACTGGGCTGGACACAAAACGAACTAGTTCAACAAGTAAAAAAAGTAACTGGTCACGCTATTACACAGACAACCATCTCTAGAATCGAGGGTGGAACCCCTGGAATCACCAGTGATACGTATGACAAAGTATTGCAAACACTAGGCATGAAAAGGGTAGAAGTAGATTTTTGGGAAAATCCCGATGAGAAGTAGCATTTCTTTAAGACGACAAAGAGCGACCTGATCCTCAGGTTGCTCTTTGCATTTAGGTATTACCTCACTGGATTGCCATCTATGTGAAACAAACAAATAATTTACGGGTCCCCATCATAGGCACACACAGATAGTGTGCTTGCACAAAGTGCTTGACCTATGGGGGAGTAGACCCTCTGTTGAGCTCAGCTAGTTGCTGCTCATATCTACCAGATTCGTGTGGACAGTGCAGAGTCGGGCATATCCCAACCCAAGGCGCTGCTCTGCAACATCGTCACTTTTGAGCTTGTTCCACGCTGCATCGTAACAGCGCATTGCTTCATTCCTTTTCACCTGGAGGTCAGGGGAGGAGATGTCTCGAAAGACGATTGCTGCGGAAAGATAGGACTGGGCTAGCTCCGCATACCCCAGACCTCGAACAGAGTTCCCTTCCTGGAGTGCTGTCAGCGAGGACCGGATGATGGTTATAACCGCATACTCACTCACATACTTCGGACTCCGGGGATTGGACGCATAGACCGTAGCGAGCCGGGCATACCCCCATCCCAAACTCTGTTCAGCAGCATCGTCACTACCGAGCTTGCTCCACGCTGCATCGTAATAGCGCTTCGCCTCTCTCCCCAACTCGAAACGAATTGATGCAACTGCTGCTGCGAGATAGGAATGGGCTAGTTCCGCATAGCCTACACCTCGATCCTGATTCCTTTCACGAAGGGCAGTCTTTGCTTCCCGGATGATGGCCATCAATCCCTGCAGCTCTTCTCCTGCCATTTTGATTGAAATGGCAGGAGAAATGGACGCATAGATGGTGGCCAATCTGGCATATCCCAAACCCAAACGCTGTTCCTGTGCATCATCACGTTCCAAGAAGCTTCGCGCTTTCTGAACTTGGGGTTCTACGTCGATGGAGAATACAGACGAAAGGATGTGAGATTGAACTAGCTCCGCATAACCGAGGCCACGAAAGGAATGCCTTTCTTCAAGTGCAGTCTCCGCATCCTGGATCATGCTCTCTGCAGTGTCGATTTGCGAAAATGTCAAATGCATAGCTTGATACTCCAACAGATGGTCGAATGCCTTTCAGGACTTATTTCCATTGTAATACGATCAGACTTAGAATCAAAGAAACAATCATTTCAATATTCCTTATTATTTTGGTTGTTTCCCAGCATACACGTCGTAGTTTGTCCCATGAATATAAGTAATCCCTTCCCCCATCTCCACTACCTGTGCGCCAAGTAACGTAATCTCCATTCTTTTCCCATCTTGGCTGTGAAGAATGAGTTTACTAATCGGTTTATCTGACAGAGAAAGCTGATTTGCCGGCTTTCGATCAAAATAGTAATCAATCCTCATCTCCTCTTTTCCCAAAGACAACTTCGATCCGCTATAAAGCTGCCAATGTGGACTGATCTTCAGGAAATCCACAAAATCTCTCACCTTGTCTCTGCAACCTTCTACGATAAGTTTTAGTGCCATTTTTATTCCCCTTTCTTTTGGTGCCAACCACGAATATCGAATATTCCAATAAATAAATCCCAAAAAACAGATGAGCAATCAAATAATAGAGATAAGGCAGGCTGATCAGTTAACCATCTAAAATAGGCTGATTGCATTGTACAATAGGTAGAAATTAATTTGCAAATTTATCCTTTTTAGAAAAAATATCTATTTTCTTTTCTAAATATTGATACATACAAACCAATAGCGGACAATTTCTCGACAAAAACAAGAAAGCAAACTCTAAGATATGGAAGAAAAAGAAGGTTTTAAACAAAAGATGGCGAAATTTTTTAAAAAAAATTACAATAAAATCGGGTAACTGAATCAGGAGGGTTATCGGCATGTCAAAGCAAATGGGTAGTGCACTGCGCTCTATACGCAAAGAGAAAGGATTACGGATCGCCGATCTCGTAGAAAAAGGTCTCTCTTCCGCTACCATAAGTTTTATCGAGCAAGGCAAAAGTGTCAAAGAAAGCAAGCTTCACCGATATTGTGAAAAACTAGGTGTTCAACCAACACAGTTTCCACATCTCATCGAACACCAACAAAAATCGAATTCACAACTCCAGATGCACTTATCTTTACTTGAATCCAAAATTCAACTCCATCTTGACGACAGCTCCCTGCTCGCAGAACTTCGCAAGTTAGAAAAACAAGGGGAAATGTTAAGTACGATATCCTTTCTCAAAGGCTTGTACTATTTTAACCGGAAAAATTGGGATCGTTCCCGCAATTACTTGGAGAAAGTAGTGGAGACAGCTACCAAGCAAAAAGATTTTTCCTCTAATCTCATCGCTTCTGCTTATAAGGAGCTGGCGAGGATTAGCTTTTTTCAAAAGAATGATCTAAATTCTGCCCTGCATTATGTTCAGTTGGGGTTGGATGGATATGATTCCAATGGTGATAGAGATGAAATAAAGTTTTTCTTGATGATTGGAAAAGTAATATACCTCGAAAAATTTAATCAGATTGATGATGCCTTACATACCTTAGATTTGCTTTGGCTTGAATATGCTAGCATCTCAGATTTAGAAGTACTTCTTAATATGTATGAAATCAAAGCATCTTTATTAAACCGAAAAAGAGATTTTAATGAAGCAATAAAGTACGCAATCGAAGGTTACAGGTTAGCAAGTAAAAATAAAAGTTATCGAAGAGCGGTGGAGCTTCTAACCACTTGGGGTAACATTTTAACTAATCTAGAAGACTATAAAAATGCAGAACAAATATATTTACTAGCTCTTGAATTCAAAATCAAAAAGAAAATCGATGGAAATAACTTGTTTGTTTCCACCTACACACACCTTGGATTACTCTATAGCAAACAAAACCACATAGAAAAAGCAAGAAATTACTTTGAGAAGGCATTAATTGAAGGAAAACAATCTAAAGATGCACCAAGATATTGCTTTGCTTTAATGTCTTCTGCTGATTTTGAATCAAATCAACGTAAATTTCCAAGTGCTGTACTTTACTATGAAGATGCAAAAAAACTAGCAAAAGAATATCATCTAGATAACTATCTTGAAGTAATCCTTGTACATTTGGCAGATTGTTGGAAAAAAGCTGGTGAAATGGGTAGATATATCCAGTCCCTAGAAGATGTACAAAAAATGTTGTTGCTAAAAGGAGGGGACAACCTTGGATAGCGAGCCACCATGAATACATCAAAATAGATAATAAAGCCATTCAGAACCTATAATGTCTGATGGCTTTATTTGTTTTGTACTGATTACAAATTCAATTTGCTCTTTTCCGCTTTGAAGTAGACTTCATCGTATATTCATGTATTTGTTGTATCGTTTGAGCTATATTCTCCCTGCATAAATCCTTATAAGTAAAACGCATCACTTTCCAGCCGACACGTCTCATATAAGCATCTCGATTTCGATCATGCAGACGTGCTTTTTCACTCGAGTGATATTGGTACCCATCACATTCCAGTGCTAACTTATGTTTTGGAATCGCAAAGTCGATCCAGTATGGTCCTAGGGCATGCTGTGGCGCAATTTTCCCTTGGAAGGTATACCGGAGCTCATAGTAAAGCATCCGCTCCAATGGGCTGTCTGTTTGAAACATCAGTCGATCAAGCGAAGGAGCATATCCTTGTTTCCATTGCTCATATAAAAATTGGATTGCGAAAAACGGATAAAAGGGAATTTTCAAATTACTTTTAACAGAACGCTTGAACTCAATATACTTCCTTCGTATAACTCTATACTTTTTATACACTTTACTATCTTTATTCAACTAAATGTTACACCTCCTTATTTCATAATACTATAAATTCGGTATATTTTTATATTAAATAACAAACACTCGTATAAGCGAGTTTTGTTAATTTATAAATTGATATTAACGAAATATGTGATCATAAATATTAATATAATCAATTTTTATATTGATATATTCAATCTCTAATTATATAATGTGTTTAAGAAAGGAGATCGATATGGCATTTCCGATGATTACCACATGTCCCGTTTGCAGTCAGCAGCTGCAAATTACACGTCTTCAATGTACACACTGCCACACTACGATCGAAAATGAATTTCAGCTTTCCAAGTTAGCTACCTTAGCAAAAGAACAGCTTTATTTTATTGAAATCTTTTTAACCTGCCGTGGCAATATCAAAGAAGTGGAAAAAGCGTTAGGAATTTCTTATCCAACCGTCCGTGGAAAATTGGATGAAATTATAGTGGCTTTAGGACATTCAACCCAAAAGAAACAAGATGATGTGAACAAAAAAGAGATCGTCTCTTTGCTGGAAAAAGGGGAAATCAGCCCAGAAGAAGCAATGGAGATGTTAAAAAAAGGATAGGAGTGATTCAAGATGAAAGAAGAGATCGCCAAAATATTGACGATGGTACAAGAGGAGAAAATCACAGCGGACAAAGGAGCAGAATTAATCGAATTGCTAAAGGATGAAAAACCTTCAAACGCTTCGTCTCATACAAACTACCTGAAGAAAATGCTGAGAATCAGAGTCAATTCTGCTGAGGGAGACAAAGTGAACGTCAACATACCGCTTAATCTTGTGAAAACCATCTTAAAAGCAGGCCATCATATCGCAGAAAAATTTCCCGAGTCCGAAAAATATGTAAAAGATATTGATATGGATTTACTAATCCATGCCATCGAAAACGAAGCAGAAGGACAAATTGTAGATATTACCTCTGCGAATAAAGACACTGTTCTAGTTGTAATCGAATAATGATAAAAGTGGTCATTCGAGCGGAAAAAAAACGCTATACCATCCCTCTCCCCTATTCCGTCTTGCATATCATAAGCCTAGTCCTTTGCAGCAAATGGTTTTGGAGAGCGATAAACAAAGGAACAAAAAACATCACCTTCCCTGTTCCTACTTTGGACAAACAGACCCTCCAGCCTGTCCTCTCAGAACTAAAGAAATATAAGGGTGTAACAATAGCCGATATCGAAGATAAAGATGGGAATGGGGTACTCATTCGTTTGTAAGGACGATTTGTCAGAGAACAATCAGCAAAACATAGAACTGTACCCTTCATACTATAAGGTACAGTTTATTGCCGTTCATTTGTGCCATTTCAAGTATTGGCAATTTGCAACAGTTGACTGTTTGATTAAGATACATCCCATTCCATTTTATTGTTTGAGTTTAGACTCCTCTTGTTTATAAAACGCCACAACAGCTTCAGCCATCTCACGAATTTTATCATGTAATTCTTTAGGCTCCATCACTTTCATCTGGTTTGCAAATCCTAATATATACCCCTTTGCTTCCTCTTCGGTATTGAATAAAAGTTTCACAGATATCCAGCCATCCTCATTTCTATTTCCATATTCAACAATTTGCACAAAGCGATCGGTAAATGTCAGCCTTGGTAAAATAGACGGACTGACTGCCACCCACACTTCATAAATCGGCAAGTTTTCTACAAAGTCTTTTGTGGAAGATCTCCAATACCCCGCAAGATCAAAGTCTTTTGGTCTTTCAAATGTTTCCTTTACAGGTTTCGCTACTTGAATGCGTGATGCTCGATAAGTTCGAATTTCATCATTATCTTTGGAAGCAATAAAGTACCAGCGACTCCCTTTCGCTACCAGTCCAAGGGGTTTAACAAGGCAAATACTCGTTCTTCCGTCTGCCCTTTGATATTCGATTTCTAATTTATTTTCCTTCCATATCGCGTTTTTCAGCATTTCAAATGATTCGATTTTTTCTTGCTGCTGCCGCCATGTACTTGTATCCACATGGATTCGATTCCATACCTCATTGGCACTTTCGCGATAATTCAAAGGCAGCGAGGCGATAAGTTTGTTTCTAGCTTCCTGTGAAGAACGAGTTAAACCCAATTCGTCTAGTAATTGTACAGAAGGAGAAACAAATAAGGCACGTATTTCGGATTCTTTTAACCCTGTTAAATTTGTTTGATAACCTTCTAATAATGACCAACCGCCATTTTTACCACGCTCTGCAAAAACAGGGATACCCGTTCCGCTTAAGGCTTCCATATCTCGGTAAATTGTTCGTTCGGAAACCTCTAATCTCTCTGCTAATTCTTTGGCTGTCATTTGGCCTTGTGACTGTAGCAACAAAAGAATAGATATCAATCGATCCCCTCTCATATTACTCTCCTTTCAATACAGATGAAGTGTATTTATTTAATGAAATATGACACAAGTTGTCAAGAATTATCCTTTATGATAAAGCTATCTTACACCTGAAAGGAATGGATACATGAAATCATTAGAAGGAAAGATCGCTCTTGTAACAGGAGGCAGCAGAGGAGCAGGGCGCGGTATTGCTATCGAACTAGGAAAAGCAGGAGCGACCGTTTATGTTACAGGACGCAGCAGCAAAGGGAACTCCACCAACAACTGGCCTGGAACCATCGATGATACCGTCTCACAAATAGAGAAAGCAGGCGGGAATGGGATCGCCGTTCGTTGTGATCATACCAATGACTCAGAGACAGAAGCTGTGATGAACCGAATTCGCAGCGAACAAGGCAAGCTCGATATTCTAGTAAATAACGTATGGGGCGGGCACGATCTTTGGAGTGATGCAGAACCAAAACCTTTTTGGGAATTCTCGTTAAAACAATGGGATACCATGTTTACCGCGGGTGTACGTGCTCAACTTGCTACCAATTATTTTGCAATCCCATTACTCCGTGAAAAGCAACAGGGACTCATTGTCCATACGACTTTTTGGGATCAAGACAAATACATCGGAACCTTTTATTACGATTTAGCCAAAAACGCACTAGCTCGCATGGCATATGGCTTATCCATCGAACTAAAACAAGATCATATCCCTGTAGTAGCAGTTTCACCAGGATGGATGAGAACAGAACTGGTACTATTAGGCTTTCAAACCGACGAACAGAATTGGCAGGAAATCGATGCTTTGAAAAATACAGAAAGCCCTCATTATATCGGACGTGCCATCACAGCCTTAGCAAATGATCCCAAGATCCTGGACAAGAGCGGACAAGTGCTAAAAGTTGGCGATCTAGCAAAGGAATACGGATTTACTGATATAGATGGTCGATACATTCCCCCGTTTACCATATAATCGCTAAGTTTTTTTATTGAAAGATGCAATGCTCCTTCCTCTCAAAACAAGTTTAAAAACAAAAAAGCAACCTTTGTTTGAAGGGAAGTAACAAAGGTTGCTATACAAATTTTTAATATATGTTATACCCCATTTCAAATAATACTATACATTCCAACCATTCGAATAATACTACATATATATCTACTCATAGAGTACCTTTATTGCAGACTCGCTCGTTGCCTTCTCCATGATATGTATATGGAATTCATTAAAGCTAGCACTATGGTTAAACAAATTCATACCAAACTAATGCTACATTCATTATTATCCCTCACTTCTAATAAAAGTTTGTCTTTACATTTGGCTCTTTGAGGAGATGCTGTTTGCTTTTGTCTTTACATGATGGACAAATGCTTTCTGCTGGACATTTGTCACCATATCTAGGTTCGAAAATAGAAATAGAATGATGCGTGGAAGTACCTGAACAAATAGCACCATCCTTGAAACAGTAACCTCTGCCTATATTCCAAAGTACTTGATTAATGACGGCCATAGAAGCATATTCAGTTAGAATATCTCCAATGGCAGCTATACAATTTCGTATTCTAATATCAAACTCTGAGGAAACTTCTTCCCCTGTTTTGATCTTTCCACCGAGAACAGGATCTATAACCTCTACTAAACCTAATCGCAAGCATACACGTATAACATGATAATCTACAGGAAGTTTAACCTTTGAAAAATCACTAAATTTACAGATATTTGCTTGATGCAAATAAATAACAAGAACCCTCGATTTCTTTTCCTCTGGGTCAGCATATGCAGGAAATGGACGCAATTTATAAAAGAGACCATGATGACCAAATATTTCGTAATTTGATTCGGATAATAAATTCGAAAATCTCCCATTAAAGCGTTCCAATAACAAGGCAGCAGTAGAATGCACTCCATCTAAACGCTCATCAATCCGGTCAATGTTCGCAACACCGTTATCATCTAGGAAAATACTTTTAAAATCCTCTGTAGTCATTTGACTGAGTTTTTCACAATCCAATTGGCTTGGATGAGCTAAGAAATGCCGCTGCGATGCGAGAAATAAATAATCAGTACCTCGTACTAGTTTCCCATCAACTCGGCCAGATATATTAGCAGTATGTTGAATACTGGAGACCATCACCATCCAGTATAGCCCCCACCAATCAGCCTCTTCCCTGGTTCTTACAATGGGAACCGTATCTATAATTGGAATTTGCTTATGAATTTCTTTTATCTTTGTTCCAAGATGATGAACACGATCTAAATTAATTTCCAACCCACTCTGGCTCATCGTTTTATCCCCTTGATTGAGATCAGATTCAGCAAAAATCTCATACAATCTTTTTGGCATAAGCAATTTGCTCACCACAAAAAGATTGAATTTACAAATATTTCATCGGATATTCAGCAGTTTCTATATATACTCTTTGGAATCGATAATGAAGCACCTGGTTAATTAAATATCCGAAAGCACATCTGCATCTATTTCCGAATGAATAATATTTTGTCTGCCGATTAAACGCTCCAACACCTTCACCCCTGCATCATGACTTACATTTCCACCATTAGAAGCAGAGTAATAAGCTAAAACAATAGGATGAATATGATGTTCAAATAAATCAACTGCCGTCTTTAAGACACAACAATCCGTATCAATTCCAACGATAAATACTTTTTCAATGTTGTTTTCTTTAATAAATTTCAATGTCTCTTTGTTAATAGCCGAATATATCCCCTTTTTAAATACATTCGTAGCAAAAGGTTTTATTTGAGGATGTAACTCTTGTTCCCATGTGGTAGATAATTTTCCCCAATGAAGGAATTCCCTATAAGGACTGGCCTCTTCATTTATAAATTGGGTGAATGCAACATAATCAAATAAGCCCTTCTGCAACAGGTTTGTTATTCTTTCAAGTACAAATTTCGTCTTGCTGCTCACAAATCCATTTTGAACGTCCACCACAAATAACAGTGTGCTCATTGTACACCCTTTCATCGTATCTATTTTTTATCATAATTTATATACTGAAAATTTAAATTTGTGAATCTGAATTAACTCAAACTTTTAAAGTAACTTTATCCCCTAAGGCTAAGCATTTGATTATTAGGTCATATGATGTGAGTTAATAGAAACGGGCATGCGATATGCAACCCGTTTTCTTTATTCTATAGTCACTCTCAAAAACTCGATTCTCTGAGATATTTAAAAATTTGACTCCAAAGCGCAATTTCATCCAGCTACTCGGAAAAGGATGATTGAGACAACGGATTTTATAGCAAATATTGAAAATATTATCTAATTATGGTTAGATAAAAGTATGTCTGTTTTGATCTGATGAAAATATGTGCTCCTCGCTTGATCGAACATGATGTTCTCGGCTGAGTTGAGCTGCATGTTTGCTCGATCGCGTTATCGTGAAAACAGCTGCCTTTGGCAGGAACCAGCGATAGCAACGCAGGTAGAGGGCTTTCGCCATTCCCTGCACAGTTTTACCTATAGCTTTTCGTCTGCCTCAAGCAGACACTGTGGACGGTTGCCAATGCGTCATGCATCTGGCCGCGTGCGACGTGACTGATCTCCCTTAATAAAAGGGGGAAATATGAATGGAAAAACAAACGAAAGTTGTTGTTGACCAACAGTCATGTCAAGAAGTAGAGGGAATAAACACTTACCTGGTAGAGAAGATCGAGGAGAAAGAAGCCAAAATCGACTCACTGCTCGTCGAGCTCCAAAAGCAGCAAGAAAAAACCAATGTGTGGGAAAATCAGGCACTTGAAGCTGAGACTCGATTTCAATCGACTGCACAGGAACTCGCTGCAACAAAAGCCGAGCTCAAAAAGGAGCAAGCAGCAAAAAACGAGTGGGAAAACCGGGCCATCAAAGCCGAGGAAGCTCTTGACAAAGCGAACTCCGGTAAATGGTGGAAAATGGTGCTACATTGGGTTGGAACGATGATCCTGACAACCATTGTCGGGAAAGCAATCGAAAACGGTTCTACCCAAACAATAAATAAGACCTCATCGCTTTTTCAAGTCGATAAGATCTTATCCTTCCCCTATGAATACGCGGTTCAGGCCTGGCAGCTAGTAACCCGTATATTCGTAGGTTAACACATATTTGACGGGGGATCGGTCACGTCGCACGCGACCTGATCACCGTCCACACCAATTTTATAAGAAGCTGAGATTACTGTCAAGAAATCTCTTGGAATATATTGGTTCAACATCGCTTTCGATCCAGCCTCACTAGCGGAATGTTGTCCATCTTCCACTTGGTACATTCAGCTTCCTTTTCCTTTTTTGGAGTAGCTTTTATTCAATAATCTCTAAAGTTCGTATATCACCAGAGATGTTGTAGAGGTTCCAAAGATATGTAAAATTCATAAAATAAGCAAGCTTTTAGCTCATTAAAACAAATAATACTGAATTGAATTTGATTCATAGGTCAGCTAATAGGAAACGGGCGTGCGATATTCAGCCCGTTCTCTTAATTGACTAAACATTTTATGATAACTGTTCTTGGAATACTTCTTTTAAGAGTTCGATTGCACTTTCTTCTGTTGGATCGTTGATGCCAAGTTCGCCACGGAATGCTTTGGAGAGGATGGATTGTTTTAATTTTTCAATCGACTCATCCATGTTTATAATTTCCTGTAATTTTTTTTCTTTTTCAATAATCTCTTCGATTTTTTTAACTTTTTTCTCAAGTACATCGATAGGTGGTAACAACATTTCATGATTCTTAAACTTTTCAAACTCAATACTGTTAACAGTTGTTCCAGACTTAGAATAGTCACGTAACAAACTTTTTTCATTACCTTTTATGTACCACACAAAATACCTATTAATTAACTCATTTCCAGAATCAAAAACTTTTATGTCTTGGTTTACTGTAGATTCCTTCGTAATAATGGCAATAGGAAGTGCTCGTTGTAGAATTCCACTCCTAACCACCATAGCTATTGAACCTTTTTTAACTAGTTTTGCAGAAGAATTAATAAGTCCAGCTTCTGTAATATAATCCTTGCTTTCATTTATATAAATATTCTTCATATCTTTAGGTGAGATCCACGGAATTTTGCCGTTCCAATATTCTTCTCTCTGTTTACTTGGTGTCCCACCTCCAAATATACTGAATAAATCCTTAATTTTTATCTTTTTCCAAAAATCAGATACATTATTTTCATTTAATTCTTCATCAAGTATTGTTTGAATAATACTAGTTCGACGAAGTTCAAATGTTTCCTTTGCTTCCTCTATCAATTGCTTTGCTTTGTCAATTTTATTTAAAAGAAGTTCAATTTTGCCAATAATTCGTTTTTGTTCATTTTTATTAGGCAAAGGAATTGCAATCGAATTCAGGTTTTTCGCATAAATGGCAGCAACATTAGTTGTACCACTTTTAATATCATTTAATAAAATTTTCCCATATTGTGAGTTCAAGAAATAATTAACTATATTCGGATCAACATTTCTTAAAAAGCGTACTCTTAAAATATTATTGTTAAAAAGTACTGGTTCCGAGACCAACTCACTATCAAAAACACTACTTTTCCCTACCAATTCGATACTGTTTCGAGTATTGAATAAAAAATCCCCAGATTTTAACTTATATTGTTCTAACTCTTCTGTACTTGCATCAACTTTCACTAGATTCTCCAAAATTAATCTACCATTACTTGTTATATTATTCATTTTTAAATACATGAATTTTTTTATATTAGACTGTTCTTGGCTAGATCTAACTAAGCCTAACTTACTTTCACTAACTAAATTTCCAAACTTCACCCACACCCAACTCTTTGGAATTTCATAAAGTTGCTTTCCAGCAGGTATAAGTGCTTCATTAAACAGTTCTTCTACTGTTCTCAACTTATTGCCTTTTTTACTCATTCTCATGCACCCCAACAGTTTCAACTACTTTATAACTACTTACTTCTAATGTTCTATAGTTTGTCACGTTCTCAACTGCTTTAAGTTCATCTACAACTTCATTCAACAATCCTACTGCTTGCTGTAATTTGGAAAGCGCTTCTTTCGCAGATTCGATCGGATCAGGAAGATTTTCATACTCCGATAGTGACTTGTCTGCAATCAACCCAATATCCAAACTATCCTCTTTCCTCACAATTTCCTCACGAGTAAACACATTCCAACGCTCATCCACAACTTTACTTCGATCTTCCGAAGTATAAGCTGTTATAAAATCAGCAAAATGCTCTTCTCTCAATGGATTTCGCTTCCCAAAGCTTGGCATATTGGTGCGAAGATCATACACCCAAACATTTTTTGTACTACCCATTTCTTCTGTACCACGTGTAAAGAAAAGAACATTGGTCTTTACTCCTTGAGCATAAAAAATACCAGTAGGCAAACGCAAAATCGTATGTAAATTACACTTATTCATCAAATCTCTTCGAATTTCCACTCCTACTCCACTTTCAAACAACACATTATCAGGCAAAACAACTGCTGCTCGGGCTTTGCCATTTGCTTTTAATGCCCGATAAATATGTTGTAAAAAATTAAGTTGTTTGTTGGTTGTTGTATAGGTAAGGTCAGAACGAGTTAATCTTTCCCCACCTTGTTTGGTACCAAATGGAGGATTGGTTAAAATACAATCGTAATTTTTTAATCCTTCTCCTAAGCTGGAAAGGGTATCGCCTAGAATAACTTCCCCTTGAATATCATGTAGAAGTGCATTCATCATTGCCAAGCGGTGAGTATCTCGTACTAGCTCCACACCTGAAAACGCCTTTTCCAATTGAAAATTATAATCCTCTTCCTTTAAGGTGTAATACTCATTTGTTGCTTTGGATACATGATTATTTGCAGCGATCATAAAACCAAAGGTTCCACAAGCTGGATCATGACATCGCTCTCCCGGTTGAGGATTTACTAGTTTGACAATAACATTAATCAAGGAACGAGGAGTAAAATACTGCCCTGCTCCCGATTTTAGTTCACTCGCATTCTTCTCTAGTAAACCTTCATATAAATCTCCAAAGTCTTCTTTATCCGAACTGTACCAATCCAATCCATCCATAGACCGAATTAGTTTCTCTAGGTTCTTTGGTTCGTCGATATTAGTTTTTGCATTGGCATAAATTTGGCTAAGGATATCATCATTTTGTGTATTTCCAAGCTCATTTAGAAGATTCACATAGTGTTTCTTTAGCTCTATTCCATGTCTACTGGTAAGGGATTTCCATCGATATTGTTCTGGTATTTCCTTATCCCGACCTTTTTCCTCCATCATTTTTAAAAACAAGAGATAAGTGAGTTCTGTCACATACTGGTGGTACGTGATACCATCATCTCTTAATACATTACAAAGGTTCCAAAGCTTCTGTACGATTTCATGGTTATTCATTTATGCTTGCTCCTTTTGATAAAGCTCATCATTGATTTGGTTTAAAATAGATTTCAATTCACCTTTAAATATTTTGTTTAGCCTTTTATACCCGCCACTATTTTTAAATGGCTGGGCTTCAAACGCTTTTTCCGGATCAGGATCTAAAATGGTGTTACTCAACAATTGGCTTTCAATTTTTTCAAGCCAGCTCTTTTGCAGAGGAGGCCATACTTTCCTATTATAAATCTTTTTCATCGCTCGTTTAATACGTTCTTGTTTACTGATTAAGGGATCGCCAATCGCATATCTGCGGATAAAACTGATAATATCAGCGGCTATTTCCTCATTTGTGGAGTGATACCAAGCTGTTTGCAGGTTTTTCTCTGTAAATCCTTTTTGATCTAACTCCAACGCTAGTTTCCTTAGTTCATTTCTGGTTAATTCTTTTGGTCTGGTGCAAATGACTTGTATCGCTGGGATTAGGTTCATATTTTCATTGATAAATCGATGAAAACTGTCTAGGTAGTCATCCGGTTTTTCCGCAGCTCCATAACCTCTTGTTACATCAATTAGCTGATCTTTGTGTGTAGAAATATACTGACTTGATGGACGACCTCGATTTTCATCTAAGTATTTCAACAGCTCTTCTTTGTTTTTTAGTTTCTTTACGATTTGTTTACCTTTTGCCTCTTTTAACCAACCAATAAACTCGTCTAAGGTTTGTCCATCATTTAAGACTTGAAAATCTTTAAAATCTTGATCATCCCAATGCTGCTTTTTTCGCTGGATTTTTGCAATGAGTTCTTGTTTCCGGTCATCTTCATAGTAAGTGCCTTTAAACGTTTTTAGTTCTTCGAATAATTTCTGCACAGAAACGCTTGGATTAGCAACAACAGGTTTTATACTGGTGTATGGTTTTAAACTCTCATATAAACCAACAGCATCATAAATCTTAAAATGCGTTTTATTTATTTCTGGACATAGTCGAGTTGCCCTGCCCAACATTTGCTCATAAAGAATTCGCGAACGAATCCGTCTCATAAATACGATATTGGATATTTCAGGAACATCAATTCCAGTTGATAATAGATCAACGGTAACTGCGATCTTTGGAAGTTTTTCATTTTTGAAACGTTTAATCATTTGACTTGGATCTTTAATCGAACCTGTTATTTTCACAATGAGGCTATCATTGATTGGACCGTGACATTCTGCCATTTCCTCTTTTAAGATTCGAACTATCATATCCGCATGATCATCGGTAGCAGAAAAAATAAGGCTTTTTCCTTCTGCATAGGGATCAAGATATTCCGATAAGCCATTTAAAACAACTCGGTTAAAATTCTCTGTGATTACTTTTTTATTAAATCCAGTCACATCAATTTTCACTTCGTCTGCTAATACTTCCGTTTCGACAGTTCCTGAATCAGCATGATAGACTTCTACCTTTTCCCCTACTTTCCAATTTATTCCCATTTTTTTCAATTCGGTATTAAATTGGTAGGGTGGTTCATGGTCTACAAGATGGCCGTCTACCACAGCTTCTCGATACGTATAAGTAAATACAGCGTTTCCAAAGATTTGCACGGTATGAAGCGCAGGTGTTGCCGTCAGTCCAATTTTCACCGCATCAAAGTAGTCGATTACTTTGCGGTATTTACTAATATAATCCTGATGATCTCGATACTCCAGCTCATAATCTGACATCTCTCTATCTAGAGAATATCCTCTATGTGCCTCGTCCACAATGATACAGTCATATTGATCAACAGTCGGTACAGATTCCTCTTGATAAAATAAGCGCTTTACCATTCCTTGAACAGTTGCGATTTGAACTTTTGTTTCTTCTTCTGGAATATGGTTCTCTTTTAGTGTCTGTAAATCAAAAATCTCCGTAAAAGTTTGGAAATTTTCTAATCTAGAGTCTCTAAATACATCCTCTGCTTGTTTTCCTAAAGCTTCCCGGTCAACCAAAAACAATATCCTCTTAAATCGATTAAACTTTATTAATCTATAAATAAGACCTAGTGCCATTCTTGTTTTACCAGTACCTGTTGCCATTTCTACAAGAATTTGACGTTGATTTTTTTCCATTGCTTTTTCTACGGAAAGAATTGCTTTTTCCTGGTATGGTCGTAATTTCAAATAACTTAACGTTTCATTCCGTAATTCTTCTGTAGATTTATCAATATCTTGTTTTAAGAGGTTATGTAAACCTTGAGGAGAATACCAAGCTTGCAGTGGTTTGGAGTGATTGGTAGATTTCCTTGCATCTAACATCCATATTCCTGATTTGTACTCCAATTGTTTAATATAAGGACGACCATTTGTTGCAAATAAGAAAGGTACATAAAAATCCCCATATGGTCCGAGAATGATTTCATTTGCTCTCTTTCTTACATGCCTAGCATATATTTTCGCTTGTTCGATATCGGACATGACATCTTTTCGTTTTCGCTTTGCTTCTACTAAACCTACTAATTCTAGGCCTACAAACAACGCATAATCAGCTATACCTTCCCAACAAGGCCACTCTGCGATTGCTTTATTCTTTCCTTTCTCTGGTCTTGAACCTTTGCTATACCGAATATTCTCTGTATCTACTTCCCATCCTGCTTGTTTTAGCTGTTTATCTATTAATACTCTTGTTTCTGACTCGGTATATTTCAACTGATTTAAATAGCGATCAGTCGTGTTTTTCCTTTTTTCTTTGAGTAGTTTTATATCTAATTCGGAACGCTGTTTTTGCTCTATTCTTAATATCTCAAGCTCCTGTTCTAATTTCTCTACCTTTTCATCGTAAACTTGATTCATTTTCTCTAAATCTACATTCACTTCTCTTCGTATAGGAACGATAAAGCTAGGAGCTTGAAAAGAATAATCCACATATACTTCCATAAACCAAACACCTAAACGATGAGCAAAACGAAGAGCAGTGAGTGCTTCTGATTCATTGCCATAAACATCGTGGGCAGCAATATTTCCGATTCGTCGTAAGGAATCCAACATATTTATAAGTTCATCATCTAATATATCGTTTCTTTTTAAGATATTAATTCTTTCCACTTGTTTCACACCATAAGGCTCTTCTATATTTTCAAATGCAAGAATAAATTTAGATAATGTTTCTCCAAATAAGCGTGTTTTAAATAAACTTGTATGCGGATCAGTATAGACATTCTTTTCCGCCAGTTCTCCTAAATTAGCTAGGATACTCCATTGACCCGTAAAAAATGAGAAGTTACTTCTCTTCATTCAAACACCTCAATAAAATAGAATTTTCAAATTTAATTATATACGAAATAATTAATAAACGTAATAGGTGTGAAAATATCTCATATTGCATCAGTTACTTTGTACCTTGAATTATTATGCTATAATTTTGACTATGCCAACTATTGCATAAAGAGGTGATTTCATGAAGTTGGGCTTTAAATCTAACGATTTTATCGGCAGGGATACGGAACTAGCGAAGTTGCTGGATATATATGAAGATACCAAAGCAGGAAATACAAATGTGGTGATACTGGAAGCAGATACAGGGATTGGGAAGACGCGGTTAATTCAAGAGTTGTATCATTACTTGACGATTCATGATGATGACCCCAATTATTGGCCGGATAACTTAGAAGATACGAAGCACACGATGACGATTGTGCCAGAGTTTGATGTGCTGGAAAATAACAAGGAACTCCTAATGCCTTGGCTATGGATGGCATTGCGGTGTCCCAATACGGATGAACGGAACAGCCGATATCATACGACAGCATTAAATCAAATCCGCAAGCAAGTCAAGTTGCATCTCGGTGGGTTGATTGAAAAAAAGCGGCAGAGTGAAGATAACAAGAAGGCGATACGCAATGGGGTTTCGCTCTTTATTAATTATGCTTTCCCCGGGAGCGGAGCGGCATTGGGACTCATCTCCGACATCCTTTCCGGACTAGATAATGGGCTAAATACATATGAATCTCTTCGAAACATGTGGAGTAATTGGCGAACCAATAAAGAAAATCAACACCGGGATCGCAATACTATCCTTGCTCAACAGGAATACACCTCTTTTATCGATCAGACGATGAAGATTTTCTCTGCCATACTTTCTACCAATAAAAAAGAACATAAGTTACCGCTTATCTTGGTAGTGGATGATGCGCAGTGGGCTGATCCTCTAACGCTATCTTTCACAAAACGGTTAGTGGAAACAAGCATAGATAAAAAATGGCCGATTTTGATTTTATGTACGTGCTGGGAATCTAGTTTAAAAGAACAAAACTTAACATCAACAGGAGAGAATTTGGCTCACTTTGGAGCTTTGGTAAACCAATTACAAGCTATCAGCCAAACTCATCTCATCAAAATGAGAAAGTTACGAAATAGCGATGTCGAGCAGATTATTAGTATGGAGCTAAGCAATATTAGCACTGTAGCAAAGAAAAAATTGGCGATAGAGTGCAGTGGTGATCTTGAGCTGCTTTGGGATTCTATTAAGAGAATAAAAAATACGCCCGGTTTTATCGGGGCGACTGGTGAAATGCAAATTCCTTTATCGCGTTTGCATTTCAGCTCCAATAAAAAGAAAGAGATCGCACGAGAAAAAATTTTAGATTTAGGGATACAGAAGGTTTTGTTGCTTGCATGGGGCAGTGCACAAGGGATTAAGTTCTCCAAACCTTTTTTAGAACGCTGTATCCAGAAATTCAAACACGAATTTTACGTGGACATGTCTCATTTTTATCATTTAGAGACACCCTACAATCTCATAAAAGTAAAAAAACATGTCCTCTTTGAGGAAATGTCCTCATTCAATCGACGTTTATACTATGAAATCGCGAGAGAAATATTAGAAGATTTACCACATCGTCCGCAAATTGAGGCGATGTTATTGGAATTTTATATAGAAATCATCTCCACTTCGCAAATTGATACACTTGATAGCAACGAGCAAATCACAATTTATGAAGAGTTCCGTTATCAAGTGGAAAAAAGCAACCAGCAAGCCCCCCTTCATGAACTGTACACCCAATCGGGTATCCGGTTACTCGAACTCTGTTTGCAAAATGGGTTCTTTAAAAGTTGTATGGAGGTTGGGGATAGTCTAATATCCTCTTCTCACTTGTCCAACGATAACTATAAATATGTCCTAAATATCTTAATCAAAGCCTCTTTTGATGCTGGAGAAGTAGAGTTGGAAGAAAAATATATCAAATTATACTCGGAGAATACGTTTCTCCATAACGAAAAAGATCAGGATTTACTTGGACTTCTCTACAAATCCAAATATCATCAACGACTTTTTCATACCGAAAAAGCCGTATCTCTCGCAGAGAAAGCGGTACAGAAAGCATCATCTACAAAAGATTATCAAGCATACAAATGCCATGAACAATTGGTAAACGCCTATTTTTATGCAGGACAAAATCAACTAGGCTTTGCAGCACTGACGAAAATGGAACTAGATTTTCAAGATTTTTTAGAAGATAACGAAAGGATAAACGCCTCCTTTCATCATACATTTTCCCTTTTATGCCATAATGTCGATTTAAATCAACAAGTAGTAGAACAAGCATCTACTTGTAAAAAAGCTTATTCTGGCTTTCATGATACTTATAATCAGATGTTATCTAGTGTGAATTTAGCAGATGGGTATATGGGTATCGGAATGTTAACGGAAGCAGAAAAAGAAATAGATCGTGTGTATAAGAAAGCTAAAGCAAGTAATTGGGTGAATGCCCACAATATCGCCGCAATCTGTTATGGAAACATACTAACGATACAAGGACGATTATCGGAAGCCTTTCAGTACTATGAGGAAGGAATTCACCTATCCAAACAAATCAAACATAATTGGGATTTGTATTATGGGTTGATTTGGCGATCTATTTGTCTTGCTAGGTTTGGTGATCCACTCTCTATTTCGAATCTAATTACTTACAAAGTGGAGTGTGATAACAGAGGGTATGAATACTTGTCTTCTTTGGCCGCAACGTTCTCGTTATTAGCTGCTGCTTTTTTAGCAAAAACGCATCCCCATTCAAGAGAGATGTTGGCATCGATCAAAAAAGACTCTACTCCGGGCTTATACGCACAAGCCATCGCAGCATATCTGAAGCTGAAAGATGTGGTTCCAAATGAAAAAACACAACTTGCGCAAGAGATGATAGAGTCAACTTTAAAATGTGAGGGTATAAAAGGTTTTCCCGAAATCATCAGTGATTCAATCCAAAGAGTCCGCAAGGAAGATCTTGGAGATGATTCCCTGCTTTCTTCTTTTAAAGATTGGAACGAAAGATATGTTCACCCTGTTCTTCACTTCCGCTATGATGTTTTGCAACAGTTAGAACAAGAGTATGGAACAGAACCAAAAATAAAGAATTGTGCTTTAAAGTGTGAGGCGATCTGCTGTTATGATGGGGTATATCTCTTAGAAGATGAAGAAGAAATGATAAAAACGACTGTCCATCGATACCCCGAATATTTTCAACATCTCCCTAAAGAATTCATTGTCGATGGAAATTGGCAAAATATCCAAGTAGGCAGAAAAACAGCTGTTAAACCGCATACCTACAAATCTGAGCATTTTCCCAGTCATTTTGAAAAAAACCGTTGTGTATTTGCCTTAGAAAATGGACTATGTTCCTTGCAAAAAGCAGCTACAGAACTAGATTTCCACCCATGGAAGTTTAAACCTACTGCATGCTGGTCTTTCCCCATCCGATGGAAAAATGGAAAAATATCAGGTCCATCTACCAAAGAGGAACAAGATCCAGATTATATCGATGAAAACTACCCTGGTTATAGCAAATTTGTCCCATGTGCAAAACATCAAGATGAAGGAACAAGTTGGTTCAAACACTATCAGCAGGAATTGCAATACTTAAAACAGAAAACCAAAAAATAGAGCGGCTTCGGCCGTTTTTCTTATACTATATGTAAAAATAATTTCATCTTAATAGAGAATCCACCTTTTGCTAGTGGTTTATGTCAAAATAATAAAAAACGCTTAATCCTTGTACTTCGGATCAAACGTTTTCATTCGTGTCTTATTCAACTATAAAGAATTAGCAAAGAACGATAATCGCATGAATAATAACTGCTATCATTTTTTCAACCTCCCATAAGTGGCGATTTCATCCGCAGGTATTTCTATTTTTGATATGTATTGAAATAAATGATGCGGGTTTGCCAAAAACTATTCTACAATATTATTTCCTTTCTGTTTGTTACATTTTTTAGATTATATATTAAATTTAACCAATGAATAATTCCTAAATACAAATTCTATTTTATGGTTTCGGAATCTCCTAAAAAAATCCATTTATGGACATATGATAGTTTCAAGATGTTCCACTTGGTATTACCATACGTAATATCATCTCGAATTTACTCTTTGTTGGCATTTTTGAACAAAGACTTCAAACAAAGTTTTAGACTCAAGCTGTTGGTCTATCATCATCTCTGGATGCCATTGAACCCCGACAACAAAACGGTCTCCTCTCATTTCTATGCCTTCAACTACTTCATCTGGAGCAGTTACCGTTACATCAAAATTTTTTCCGATCTTCTTTATACCTTGATGATGAAAGCTATTAACAAGAACTTTATGTTTATTTAAAATGGAGTATAGTTTCGAATTCGTTTCTATATTTACTGGATGAGTTGCGTGAAATTTAGGGGCCTGTGGGGAATGATTGATCGCCTCTCGTTTTTCATCCTGTAAATTTTGATAAAGTGTTCCTCCATCTGCTACGTTAATCAATTGACTTCCACGACAGATAGCTAATACTGGTATTTCCATTTCATATAAAACTTTTTGAGCAAGTTGAATTTCGTGCTGATCTCTCTTTGGATCAATTTGTCCCAAACCAAACTTAGGTAATTCTCCATAACATTGTGGATCGATATCTGATCCTCCTGAAAAGAGAATTCCATCTACGATAGATAGAATAGGTATAATGGAGTCAAGGTTTTTGGTGATTGGTATGATAATTGGAATTCCCCCTGCAAACTCTACAGCTCTTATATAATCATCAGCTAATACTTGCCATTCTTGCCCTTTCACCCCGATATGGATTTTAGTACCAACCTCTTCTTCATAAGAATAATTCGCCGTTATCCCGATAATCGGTTTCATAAAATTCCCCTCCTGACTCAATTACTCTTCTTCTCATAACTTTCTCTATCGAATTGGGAAAACAATCACTTCCCTAAGTTACAAATCTTGCTCTTTTAAACCGTTTAGAATATATGACATCTTGAATACTAGATTTGAATTTTCGACTTGGCAGTTCATTTGATAATAAAATAAAAGTATATTTATATATACGAGAAGATAATACCTTTAATAGGAATATTTTCTTGTTAAAAAAAGAGATTTGGCTGATGTTGAATGGGTCATATCCGAAGCGTTTTTACACCCTTTTCTCCTCTTTTTCTCATTTTTACCCTATTCTATCTCTATAAAAATATTACTCTTCTTATGATGAATAAAAACATTGAATCTAAATCAAATTTTTTATCAATTTTGTATTGACAAAATCCGATTACACTTGTAATCTTAAGATAGAAATATCAATTACAAGTGTAATCGTTGAGAGAAGGAATGGTTATGAAGCAATTACCACGTATTTCGCAAGCTGAGTGGCAGGTGATGAAAGTATTTTGGACAATTCCTCTGACCACTGCAAATGATGTGATTGACACTCTCAGTGATGATGCTGAATGGAAGCCTGCAACGATCAAGAGTCTGATCAACAGATTAGTCAAGAAAGGAGCACTGGGCTTTAAACAAGAGGGAAAAGTTTATCTTTATTATCCATTGGTAACAGAAGAGGAATGTTTACAAGCAGAAAGTAAATCGTTCCTCCAGCGTCTCTACGGGGGTGCGTTGAAACCTCTTTTGGTCAACTTTTTAAAACATGAAGATTTAACGAAGGAAGATATTGAGGAACTAAAACAGATTCTAAATGAACGGAAGAGCTGAAGATGGACAAAATTGTATTATCATTGATTGATTTATTTCAATGGATCTGTACCACTTCAATCATGGCTTTTGTCTTGGTAGGTTTGATCCTACTCGTAAAAGGAATCATGAAAGAACGCCTAAAAGCAAAGTGGCAATATCTAATATGGTTTGTTCTATTATTCCGATTGATCTTACCATGGACACCTGAAACTTCTTTTAGTCTGTTTAACTTGTTTTCCTTAGTGGATGAACAAAAAGCCCCAATCAAAGGAATCACGCAAGACGATAGGACCCAGCTTCAACTAACATTTACCGATGATACGAAGAATCCGCTGTCTTCTGTCACTTCTCTTCATATCAGCACTTGGGTTTATATTGGCGCGTTGGTTATTTGGATACTCGGGGTTGTCCTGTTCACCATCTATCTTTTCCGAATGAATCGAAAGCTTTCTAAGAAATTGAAGTACACTTCAAAGATTATCGATGATGCGATCTTAACGCTTTTCGAACAGTGTAAGGAAAAAATGGGAGTAAAATCATCCATTTCCCTACTAGCAACAACAGAGGTGGAAAGTCCCACTTTATACGGATTTGTGCGACCGAAACTATTGATTCCACTCGATGGACTTCAAGAGTTCGATCACAATGAATTAAAGTATATCTTCCTTCATGAACTAGCTCATTATAAACGCAAGGATATTTTGGTGAACTGGATCATGACAGTATTACTTATCTTTCACTGGTTTAATCCAATCCTATGGTATGCCTATCATCGGATGCGAGAAGATCAAGAGCTGTCCTGTGATGAAATGGCGATCTCACACATTCATTCTGATGAATTAAAAAACTATGGGCATACGCTTATCAAGTTATTGCAAATTAACTCGGTAAAACCGATATTACCTGCTGTAGCAAACTTTTCTGCAAACAAAGCTCAGCTAAAAAAGAGAATCATCATGATCACCTCTTTTCAGCGAAAATCGATCGTCTGGTCTATCATTGGTTTGTTCAGCATTCTTCTCATCGCATTTGTCACCTTAACTAATGCAAAAGCTGCGGAAATAAAGCCATTGGTAAATAAACAGATCCAAGATTTAGTAAACGGAGATAGATCAGCTTGTGAATTCGGCCAACAATAATGAGGTTGGCCAATATAAAAATTGCCAATATTCCGTCTTTAATATTGGCTACTACAAAACATTTGGAGGAATAACATCATGAAAAAATGGACTTTGGTACTTTCCAGTTTGGCAGCTTTCATTCTTCTCGCAGCATGTTCCAGTCAACCTTACTCTCAGCAGCAACAACAACAAACATCATCGACATCTTCCAACAATAATGCAAATACAAACAATAGTAACAACAACGATTATAACAGTGATTATAGTAGTGACAACAATTCAAATTCCAGTAATCAAACTTCAACCTCAGCTGGTGTACAAGTACTGGAAAACGATAAAGTTGGAAAATATTTAGCTGATTCCAATGGCATGACATTATATTACTTTAAAAAAGATCAACCTGGTGTCAGCAATTGTAAAGATGATTGTCTCGTAACATGGCCACCATTTACAACGGATAAATTATCTATTCCAAACGGTCTAAACAGCCAAGATTTTGGAGCTATTAAAAGAGAGGATACAGGACAAAAACAAGTTACTTATAAAGGATTTCCATTGTATTACTTTAGCAAAGATAAAACAAAAGGTGATACCAATGGGCAAGGGGTAAAAAATGTGTGGTTTGTGATTAATAATAACTCCTATTAATAGGATAAATACCATCAAATTTACATTAATAGAAAATATGAGGTTCGAAAGATAGGAAGTTCAACAAAATACTATGCTATGAAATTATGAGTAAAAAAAGCCGATTTCCTCTACTTGAGGGAATTGGCTTTTTGATCTTCTTATTAGATGTGGTTGGCTTTTCTTAAGTCTTAATATATTATGCACAAAAAGATTTGTCTACGTAAAAATCAGCTAGACATACGTGACTATCTATTAAGATTTGGTGGATTGGGCTGCGAACATCGCTCGCAGCCCGATCCTGAAGCCCCTTACATCATGCTGGGACTAGCGGAGTCTTCCTCCCGGGCCCGGGCGGAGTGGGCTCGGGTGGAGTCTTCCCCCCGGGCATGGGCGGATCACCGCCGCCTCCGTATTCCAGCAGCATCTTGGGTTCCTCTCGGATTCGGGTCGCACTCTTATCTGGCGACTCTCCACACCAATTATATGGAAACTATCGAATAATATCAATCCTGTAAAATCATTTTGTACCCATAGTAATGCGAAAGAACTCCTACAAAAAACGCCCTCCTAAGGAAGGACGTTTCGATTTATATTTTATTACTTTGTTCCCACATGTTTATTCGACCAATCGACTACCGCTTGATAGTAATCAGGAGCATTCTTTTGATAGTTTAAATTATGCCCTGCATCAGGAAGTACATATGCATCTAAATCTGCGGTATATAATAGTCTTTCTCGAAGCAATAGTGCCCCTTTTGTATTACAGGACAGCGCAATGTTACAGAACATGGCATCTTTTGAACCCATCACCAAATATACGGGAACTTTTATCGTTGGGGATACGGTGATAGCTGCTAGTAAACTCACCATGTCATCCTCATTGGAGACTCCCGTTCCTTTTGTAACATCATCGACATCATAGATTTTCGGATCTGTATCATCAGGGTTATAAAAGAATTGGCGAGTCTTTTTGAGCAGAGATAAATAGCCAGGTGGTAAATTTTCATCTTTAAATACTGGGTCCTCTTCTGCTGGTACGGTCCCAGTTATCAAGGAAAGTACTTCTGTATTAAAGGTATGAAGTAATCCAGTTAAAACCAATCCATCGATTTGACCATATTTGGCTGCTTCCACAGTGGAGACAATGGAACCGAGGGAATGACCAACTAAAATTACTTTTGGAAATTGATATCCTTCCACTTTTCCAGCACGCAATTGTTGGATAACTTGATACACAATATAAGCATGGCGGTCCACGGTGATCTCATCTGCTGGGGGCTTGCTGCTCTTTCCTGTCCCTAATCGATCTAGGCTCAAAGTAGCATATCCTGATTTGTTGATCGCATCTACATAGGAATAAGTCTCCGGCTGATAAGGAAAATCCCAATATGTACTGGTCAAAGTAAATCCAGGAACCAATACTTGGATCGTCTTACCGGAGGGGTCTCCTTGACTACATAGATTTCCAGTTACTTGATAATTTGCAGGTTGCCCCTCTTCTAGTGATACTGGAAAAGAATGGCTGATACATGTCTTAGCTGTTGAAGTTTCACTAGCAAAACTGAGAACAGGTTGAAAAAACAAAGACATAACTAAAAATATTCCACATACAAGGGACAACGGACGATAGAAAAAACGAGAAACCATACTTTCTACCTCCTAGCATATAATGATATAACTTTCAATATAATTATAGTTATATCACAATATTTTCTATTCTACTATTATCAATTATTAGACAATCCCTCTACTAGATTTGAGACTTTCATTCACTCTTTTTATTCCTACAAAAACATACCCCGCTTTTTAGCGGGGCTGCGTTTGGGTTGCTTACCTAAGAAATAATACTCTTCTCGAACTTCCTTTTTAAAACAACTGTCTATTCCCAAAGAAACTCCATGACTAGCAGTTTATTTATCAGAATGAATTTTTCCTGATGGTATTCCAGACAAATAGCCTACTCCTCCGGTCTGTTGAATACCTAAACCTTCTTTCATTGCTTCGATTAATTCATCTTTATCTACTGCTGTAATTTGTTTACCATTCAGATCTTCACCAGGATGCTGGTAATTACTTAAGATATAACGACCGCTTTTCAGATTGTCAACTGCTCTTAAACCTGTTGCTTCTGCTCCAACTGGAACGGATAGTATTCTTGCTAGTTTCTTTGTTTTTACATTATAGGCCCATACAAAGTTATTCGTGTGTAGTGCACTATCTTCTCCTATATATAGGGTGTTCATATCTTCCGAAAAGCTCAGATTATCAGGATTTGCGACTTTATCTGGGTCAGCAGTATTCCCATATGCATCCGGTTTTGCTAAATCCTCACCAACGATTAATCCTTTCATCGAAGTTGGTACTAATTCGCTATGGATTGGACTACCGACTTTATCCTTTTGATCATTACTTAGATCTAATTCATATGTTACTCCAGCATTGATTACTGGTAATTGGATATCGTCTTGAACACTGCCTTGTTCTTTCTGCATACTACCACTTACATATGACATCGCTACATATGCTTTCTTGTCTTCCTTATTTACAGCGATGCCTTCCATTTTATTAAACTCGGATGTTGCACCTAGCATCGCACCGTATCTACGGGCCTCTAGGAAAGCAGCTGCTTTTTCCATACCCGGTTTTACTTTTAGGTATTCGACTTTTTTATTTGCCGCAGTTTTGATAGTGGTAAAGCCATCGGCAGGTTCTGCTGCCGTTTCAAAAATATCGCTGAATTTTGTACCTTTATCTACAATTGCTTTAATTTCATTGTCTGTAGCATGTCCAAGTTTGATCCACGACAGATTTCCAGCTCCACCGTTTTCTGCACTTGTTTGGTTAAATTTCGAGGCATACAATGTTCCAGAAGAGAAGTCTTTCTTTTTATCCGCTATATACATGAATAACATCGTATTTCCACCATCATCACCAAACAATGCAGTTTGATTGTCTGGTAGAACTTGCATTACTTCATGAGAAAACCGACCAGTGCTGTAATGCTTCACTACAGACGGATTTCCCTTTGCATCAATCGATATTTCAGGTATCCAACCATAATAGTAAGGATTCGCTTTTGATTTATCTCCAAAGTAAAATTGTGCAAAGTTGGTAACGTCTCGATGCGAACTGGAGGAAGAGTCTTCATATGACCGAGCATCTGGTTCATATTCTTCTGAACCTAGGTGTGTACCCCACGCGGTTGTTGAACCATTACAGGGAGTCCATAAACCGTTTACACTAGAAAAATTAATTTTTTTGGAGTTAATAACCGTTAACTCACCTGTCTTCTTGTCTTTTCCCAGTTTTGTAAGTGTCATGGAAGCTGGCAGACCAGAAATTTGTTTCCCTGCATTATCAATGGAATCATATTCATAGTGAGAAATAAGATAATAACTTCCATTTTTAACAAGAAGACTATTGGAGTCAGGGGCATCTGAAATATAATAAGAAGGTTGGCTTGGAACACTTTTATCGACAATCGGATTGCCATTCACATCGATAGGAGTTCCAGCAGGAATCATGTCCCCTTTATTTGACACTATCTTATCTTTTGATAAAAAAAGTTGTTTATAATCAAGTGGAACTTCTTTTACACTGCCATCTTTGTAGGTAATTTTTACTTTGGCGTCCGTGTAAGTCTTCACCATATCTTTGATATTTTTAGGGTAATCCATGGAATGAAACTCAACACTACGGATTTGCTTATGCTCGGATAAAGTAGAATGATAGCTTTTTTGTTCAGCAAAAGCGTTGATGGCAAAGGAACCAATGATTACTAGCGATAAACAAATGGATACTCTCTTCTTCACTATCTCTCGCCTCCTAATTTTTTGACACTATTATTAAAACATCAATTTATTAAGAGAGTGTAGATTAATGAATGTTATTGTATATTTTCATTTAAATATTTAATAAAAATATATTAATTTCACTTATCTAACTGCAAAAAAGCGAGCGAATCTCTTCAATTTCGCTCACTTCGTATTCTATTTTAATAGTTGGGTATAACTTAATCTAGTTCAACAAAAATACGGAAAAAACGGTCGGAGCAAGAATTGTGATAAAAAAAGCGATTCACAACTGGATAAAGAAAACAATCTCTTTACATGGATTGCGATACCGATTGTATGATGAGTACCTAGTTTCAAAACTGATAGGATTTCATGATAAACTAAACTTATCTTCTACTCTTCTATAAATAGAGGTGCCAAGAAATGAATATTGGACAACACTACTTACAAACTGCCATCACTACTTTCCAAAGCATGAAGTCACTAGGGGACAGAACTTTTGCTCAGTTAACTCATGAGGAACTCCATTTACAACCGTCTTCCGAATCCAATAGTATCGCTGTCATTGTCAAACATATATGTGGTAATACTCGTTCACGGTGGACGGATATATTCACGACAGATGGAGAGAAGCCAGACAGAAATCGCGATGCCGAATTCGAAAGAAGTGATGAGAGCAAAGAAGCATTGCTTGAGGCGTGGGAAACTGGGTGGAATATTTTATTTACCACACTAGGCTCCCTCACACCGGACGACCTAGAACGTAAAATCAAGATTCGCGGAGAAGATCATACTGTTTTACAAGCCATCGAGCGGCAAATCGCTCATTACTCCAATCACATGGGACAGATCGTGTATATTGGTAAGCTGATAAAAAATGATGAGTGGAAAACGTTGAGTGTTGCCAGAGGAAAATCAGAAGAGTTTCTACAAAAAATGCTTCGAAATCACTCAAAATAAACGTTAGAAAACAATAAAATCTATCTAAAAATGAAAAACAAGAGGATTACTTATCCCTCTTGTTTTTCATTTCCTAAATCTATGGGAATATTCAACTCGAGTATAAAGCTGGAATTATCTTTCTCATTGCTCCATTCATTTGGGGACACGATTATCATGAGAACCCTCCTTTATGTATGTTTGTGTCTATTTATTATTGTACCATTTATTCTGAATAATGTAAATACAAGTAAGAAAGCCCCTATAATTAGGGGCTTTTCCTATTCCAGCTATTATTTTTTGGAAAGCGTATTGATATTTTCTTGAGGAGCTAAGACGTTATTTACTTTCTCAACCACGATTGTTTTATCAACGGTAAAGGTAGCTACTCCTTTAAGATTTTCTGATGATGCTCCTACTTTTACTTGATAGGTGCCTTTTTCCAATATCCATGCAGATTGACTTTCATCAAAAGATGCTAAGTCTTTTGCATCCAATTCAAACGTTAACTGCTGTTTCTGACCTGGTTTCAATTCTTTTGTTTTCTCAAATGCTTTAAGTTCCAATGCTGGTTTTTCTAGCTTACCAGTTGGAGCACTCACATAAACTTCCACTGCTTCTTTTCCTGCTTTTTTCCCTGTATTTTGTACGGTAGCAGATACTTTGATCTTATTATTAAATTGCTTTTGGTTCACTTGTATCTGACTGTAATCGAAATTCGTGTAAGATAGACCATATCCAAATTCATAAGCAGCTTTTACATGAAAGGTCGTGTTATAACGATAGCCCACATAGATGTCTTCCCCATAAACTACTTTTGTTGGGTTATCCGTTGGAGTTCCAGGGAAATTATTAGCCGATGCGACATCGCTATATTTCAATGGGAAGGTTTGTGCCAATTTACCTGATGGATTAACAGCTCCTGATAATACATCCGCTACTGCACTTCCTGCTTCTTGTCCAGGTTGCCAAGCTAACAAGATACCATCCACTTTATCTCTCCAGCTTGCTACTTCAATAGGACCGCCGATGTTCAAAACGACAACTACTTTCTTCCCTAGTGCGTGATATTTAGCAGAAACATTGGTGATCATTACTTGTTCTTGATCGGATAGAAGGAAATCTCCTTTTTCATTTTTCCGATCTACACCTTCTCCAGAATTTCTTCCGATCACAATGACAGCTGTATCTGTTGTTTTCGCAGCTGTTTGAATCTCTTCTTCACTCACCGATTTTTCTGGAATCGGTGGAGTAACTTTCCCAAACGCAGCACCATAAGGACTATCGGTAATTTTGTATTCATCCATTTGTCTTAAAGTTGAAATATAAGATTTGTAACTCTTGTACAATGTTTCATCTAACTGGAATCCTGCATTTTTCAAGCCATCTGCTATGGAAACCGTATAGGCAGCATTCACATCCCCACTGCCAGTACCGCCTTTGATCGTTTCGATCTGGGTATTTCCAAACAATCCAATTTTGCTATCTTTGCTTAATGGTAAAGATACATTGTTATTTTTTAGTAATACCATCCCTTGTGCCGCTGCTTGACGAGCTACTTGAGCATGTGCAGTTAGATTTGGTTTGTCAGAATGCTTCAATTTTTTAAAGGTTGGGCTTTCCAACACTGTTAATAGGAAGTTTTTAATATTGCGATCCAAGATCTTTTCATCCAATGTACCATTCTTGACCGCATTTTCGATAGCTGTAGATTGTGCGGCTGATCCTGGCATGATAAGATCATTTCCAGCCTTCATCTGTTCGACTGCATCTGTGCCAGCAAACCAATCACTCATCACAAAACCTTTATAATTCCAGTCATTACGCAGTACTGTTGTTAATAAATCTTTATTTTGTGAAGCAGTAGTTCCATTGATTTTATTATAAGAACTCATCACTGACCATGGCTTAGAACCTTTTACAGCTATTTCAAAACCTTTGAGATAAGTTTCTCTCAATGCTCTTTGCGATACAACTGTATCAACGGTCATCCGATTCGTTTCTTGGTTATTTGCAGCAAAATGCTTGATGGTAGCTCCTACTCCATTTGACTGCACACCGTCTACCATTGCAGCCGCCATTTTACCGGCAATCAAGGAATCCTCGGAATAGTACTCAAAATTTCTTCCATTCAATGGATTGCGTTGAATATTTAAGGCAGGTGCTAATAAAACATCAATCCCGTATTCTTTGACCTCGTTCCCCTGTGCTTTCCCAACAGAATTTACAACATTGGTATCCCATGTTGATGCTAATGAAGTAGCAATTGGAAACGCAGTCGTGTAGTAAGTTTTGGTGTCCCCTTCTCGAGTCGGAAGGATTCGAAGTCCAGCAGGTCCATCAGCAAAAAGTAAACTGGGAATTCCAAGTCGGGAAATTGCATAAGTTTTTCCAACTGCTCCAGCAACACTAGCATCAGGGTTACCCATAAAACCAGGTATCCCCTGTCCAACAACTAATTTGGATTTTTCCTCTAATGTCATTGCATTTATCACTGCATCAATGGACTTTTCGTCTACCAATTTAGGAGTCGTACTTTGTTCTTTCTCTTTTGCAAAAGCAATAATGCTATTTACGCCGACTGTAGCAAATAAAGCCAAGGCCGCAGTTGTAAGGGTAACTTTTATTAGTCGACTATATGATCTTTTTCTCTCCTGCATCGTATGATCTCCCCTATTTACATTTCTTCTTTGGTTTCCAAGTACTCTCCCTTCAAGTTTTGTGTAACTTCTGATTTTAGGAATCGGAGTAAATTATCTATTTCTGTAAGTATTCTATTTATATTGAAATAGTTTTTATAGTAAAATCTAAAGAAAAATAGTATGCATGATGGAGGAGACAAACGGTGCTAGAGAAAAGGCAAAAAAATACAAATTTGAAATACCGCACTGGGATAGAGAAAGCAATACCTGCTCAATTGTCTTTTCAACGTCAAAATCAATTTTTTCACAGTGATTTACATGAAAAACGAATCATGCATGCCATTAAAGAAGGCAATACAGATGACTTAATTGTATATTTCAAACATCCCTCTTCCGAAGGTATAGGAACACTTTCCAAAACTAGTGCCTTACGAAACAAAAAAAATCTGGCGATTTGTGGTATAACACTTGCGACTAGAGCAGCAATAGATGGCGGATTGCAACTGGAACAGGCATATACCATGAGTGATCTCTATATTCAAAACTTGGAGAGTATATCAGAAACCGATGTGATCGACCAATTCCTCCATGCTGTATTTTGTGAATTTGCACAGCATGTTCATCTTCAAAAACAAAGCAAATATTCAAAAGTAATAGCATCTTGTCAATACTATATTTCTCAACATCTTTATGATAAATGCACCATCTCTGACATCGCCACAACCATTCGTTTAAACCCTATCTATTTGTGTCAATTATTTAAGAAAGAAGTTGGAATTCCCCTTCGTACATACATTCAGCAAAAAAAAATAGAGGAGGCAAAGAGATTGCTCACCTCTACTTCTTATTCTTTGACCGATATTTGGACGTATCTACACTTTACGGATCAAAGTCATTTCACCAAAGTATTTAAAAAATTTGCAGGAGTAACTCCAAAGCAATATCGAAATACTTATTAATTTATTCGAAAAATACAGAAAGAATGAATAGTGCAGCAAGAATACTATTTTTATATCTTGAATATTACGACTTGTCATCAAAAAAAATCGTAAATGGGTTACGAAGATGAAAAACCGATTTCCTGCATCAGAAAAGGAATTCGGCTTTTTAGTATGATGATATAGCTAATTAAACTTCAACCTCTCAAGTCGCTTTTCCAACTTTTTGGAAAAATTACAGTTCGATGCTTAGTTGTTGTTTCTGTGTATTTAGGAAGCAGTAAAACAAAAAACCGAAATACATGTTACTGGTAATTAAAAAGGAATAAGGATACCATTTCAATTTTGCATATTTTAATAGGTTTTATGTACTTCTATAGCAGAAATTTTATCGTAGTAACTAGCATTAAATTTTGCAATTCTTTTACTCTTTGAGATGCCAATAGGTTCTTCCGATAAGCTCATAGTTTCTCACGAACTTCGAACACCTTTGACTTCCATCAATGGTTGGATTGAGACCGTTCAGGAAGGAGATTCTTTTGACCAAGAAGAGACGAAATTTGGACTTACCATCATGAAAAAAGAAGCTCAGCGCTTGACCAAACTAGTAGAAAATTTATTGGATTTTTCTCATTACCAAGCTGGCCAAATCAGATTGGAAAAAGAAGCATTTTCACTGACAGAATTACTGTTAGAAATAGAAAAACAATTTTCCAGACAGAGCAAAAATCAGCAAATACCTCTTCTATTGGAATATCAAGATGTAGTAGAAATTTTTGCTGACCCCAATCGAATAAAACAAGTATTCATTAACTTAATCGATAATGCTTTCAAATTTACCGAAGCTGGCGGAACGATCCGCCTCGTACTAACAACAGAAACTGACTTTTTATCAATAGCCGTGATAGATACAGGTGCGGGAATCAAGGCATCCGAATTAAAAAATGTCACAAAACGATTTCATAAAGGTACAAGTAAAAAGAAAGGAAGTAGGTTTAGGCTTAGCTATATGCAAAGAGATCATTCAACTACATGGAGGCGAACTGCACATACAAAGTACACTGGGACAAGGTACCCATATTACCTTTACTCTGCCATTGACTGCCACACAGATATAGTTTATAAAGTTTGGAAACAAGAGGATATACGTAGAGATGAATAAAACAAAAGGCTTGATCACCGTAGTGGAATCAAGCCTTTTTATGATGTTATTCAAACAGTAAGTACCAGTATATTGCAGTCTCATCCATTTGTTGGACACCTTTATAGACACAAAAATCAAAACCACCGATAACAAATCCAAGTCTTTCATAAAACTTACATGCTTGGACATTTGTGTTTTGTGTCTCCAGCATGATACCAGGTAAGTCTTTAACTTTAGCCCACTGTTTCACTTTTTCAATCAGTTGTCGTCCTGCTCCATGTCTTCGATATCGGCTATCTACCTGTAAATCTTCGATATAAGCATACTCATTCCAATTTTTCTTTACCATAACTTTTCCAACCAGCCTATTTCCTATAAATGCTAAAAAAATAATCTGATTTGGGTTATTGATATATGTCAAATAATCTTTATCCGATATTTCTTCATTTGGATCATCTTGATAACTCTTTGTATAACTCGGAAGTTCCTCTACTGTGTAACTTACTTTTTGATCTGCTACAGACAATATGAGAACAGAATCTACTACAAAACTATCATCTAAGTTTATAAACTTGTTTTGATCCCCATTTACCATGTCTCTTATAAAAATATCCATTTGTACCTCCTATAAATATAAATACTTGAAGTATAAACGGATACGGGGGAGCTCGGACTTAGCGAAAAACATAGTTTTCTTTCAACCGGTAAACCTCCACATTGTTTGATATCGAACATCTTGTAATGAGCTATTATAATTTTACCAAACAATTCATTTTCTAAAACGAGCAACAGCCATTTTTGTTAGACCAATCAACTGATAAAGTCCAATTTCCCTGCTCCTGCGCTTTAGGAAAATGTTAGTTGCATATACCGTGAAAACCATCACGATAAAAAATAATAGAATCCCTCCCACTCGAAGTAACATAGCAAAGTTACTACTCAGACTTGCTTTCTTAACGATCGAAGGATCATGCTGCAAAGTCAAAAAGATAAAATAGAGACCTATGCTGAAAATAAGCGAAAAAAAGTAGAGTTAATAGTGTTTCATATTCTTCCGCATACTTCACAGAACAAGATCAGAGAGTGTCAACATTGTCACCCCCGAGAACTGCTTGGACATTTAAAATTTCTTTGAAAAAAGCCTGTCTCGTTTTGTCTCCTCGATACAATTCCGAATAGATCATCCCATCTTTTAGAAAAACAACCCGACTACAATAACTGGAGGCAACTGGATCATGTGACACCATCACAATGGTAGTGCCTCTTTTCTTATTTATCTCTTCCATCATACCTAATAGAGAAGATGCCGACTTTGAATCAAGTGCACCTGTTGGTTCATCTGCATATACCATGGATGGTTGATTAATCAGCGCACGTGCAACAGATGTCCGTTGTTTTTGACCACCAGAAATTTCATGTGGATATTTGTCAGCAAGTTCTTTAATGCTAAGGACTTCAGCAATTGTCTGGAACTCATCTTCCGCTGCCTTCTTATTCATCATGCTAAGTGATACAGGAAGAAGAATATTTTCCTTCACTGTTAATGTGTCAAGAAGATTGTAATCTTGAAAGACGAATCCTAGTTTTCTACCTCGAAAAGCAGACAATTCGGAGTCTTTCATTTTGGAAATATCTGCGTCTTCGATGAAAATTGACCCTTCCGTTGTGCGATCGATGGAGGCAAGAACATTCAACAATGTCGTCTTCCCAGACCCCGAAGGTCCCATGATTCCAACAAATTCATTTTCTAGAACACGAAGATTGATCCCTTTCAAAACTTGCTGTACATTGTTACGTGTGCCATAAGATTTACGAATATTTTGAGCATGCAAAACTGTTTTTTTGTGATCCATTTGTTTTCTAACCTCCTTTTCTATATTAAATTCTACTGTTTGTTGTATAAATGGTCGTTTGTTTCAGATGACAAATGGCAGGAGAAGTGTGACATATTATCAGGTAGCTTCCCATATTGGAATTCATTTTTAGTTGTGAACGTCCTGAGCATAACTACATCTGACTAGATTATATAGCAATGTTGTATCTTATTTATTAACATCAGTATGTACTGAATATAAATTGTCCAATTGCCTTATCTTTCAACACTTTCTGTGAACTCATTTTCGAAAAATCATCCTTCTGTATTTCCAAGTATAATAGAATCCCTCTAGCATACCCAACAAGGGAAATACTAGAGGGGTTAAGTATCATATTATTTCTTTTTGCCGCTCATTTTTTCTTACTATTGCATATACGACTGGAACAAAAAACAACGTTACTAAAGTAGAGGTGGTTAAGCCACCAATAACGGTTATCGCTAATCCCTTGGAAATCAACTCTTCAGAAGCTACGGACAACGCAAGAGGGATAAGCGCAAATATCGTTGCAATAGCAGTCATTAAAATCGGCCGGAGTCTTATTTTTGCTGCTTCTACAATTGCTTCTGTTATCTCCATACCTGATTTGCGGTTGGTTTCAATCCGGTCAAGTAAAACTACTGCGTTTGTTACTACAATTCCAACTAGCATCAGCACACCTATCATTCCGCTTATCGAGAGTGTCTGTCCTGTTATCAATAGTGCAGCAATTGAACCAATTGGTATAAACAAAATGGAAGAGAGAATAATCAATGGCGTTACTACTCCCCCAAATGTAACACTTAAAGTAAGAAAGACCAGACCAATCGCTACAAAAATAGCAATCCCCAAACTTTGAAAACCTTCCTCGGTCTCCTCTAGTGAACCGTCCGATCCAAGGGTAACCCCTGCTGGTAATGTAAGCTGATTTACTTTTGCCATTACTTCTTTGGTAACTTTTTTCACATCAGTTGTCTTGATCGATGCAGTCACACTAGCATAATTTTTTCCTTGTTCATGTTGAATCGATATTGGAGTCTTTGTTTCTGTAATAGTTACAATATCACTTAGTTTTTTATTTCCTGCTTTTGTAGGCACAGAAATGTTTTTTAATTCCGTAAGAGAGGTGATCCCTTTACTGTAAGAAATCGTCAACATTTGTTTTTCATTGCCAATCTTAAAATCATCGATATTCTGTCCTTCTAAGTAGTATCCTACTATACTGCGGATCTGATTGATATCAACCTGAAGTTCTTTCCCTTTGTCATTCAGTTTGAGATTCCACTTGGGTATAACCTGTTCCATTTTGTTGGTGACGTTTTCCAACTGCTTATTTTGCTGTAGTATGTCCTCCACTTGCTTAGAAGCTTTTTCTAGTGCATATGAATCTTCACCATATAAGGAAAAACCTATAAAACCTTGACCACCAGCCGATTGTTGTCCAATTCCAGAAACAAGAATCATCCCAGCAGGATAATCAGCATGCACAATCTCATTCAATGCTTGTTCCATTTTTTTAATAAACGGCTCTACCGCTACTCTATCATTTAATTTTATTGTAAATTCTATGTTGTTCCCTTGCGTTGGTCCTATCCTCCCTTCAGCTGGTAGATTGATTGACATTTGACTATAATTAACATCATTTAATCCCTTCACATACTTTTCTAACTTCTTTGCCATTTTATCCGTATCCGCTTGCTTCGTTGCAGCTGGTAAAACCGTTAAAACCTTTAAAGATGAGACAGGACCAGCTGGTAAAAATGAATAACCAAGCTGCGGTACCATCGCTATTGCACTGAATAACAGAAGGATTGATACAGAAATCGCGATTGCTTTGTGCTTCAGTGCACCTAGTAACATTTTTGTATACCAGTCAACAAGTACACTTTTCTTTTCTCGATGTTTGACATTTAGAAAGAATTTACTACTAAGGACTGGGATCAGCAGAAATGCTACCAAAAACGAGATAAAGATAGAAAATACAACAGCACATGCAAAGGGACGGAAGTACTCACCGATTTCCCCACTAATAAAAGCAAGTGGCAAAAATACGACTATCGTGACGAGCGTTGAAGAGGCGACTGCCTTTAGTACTTCTTTAGTTGCATAGAAAGCCAATTTTTTGTCACTGTTTTCTTTGCTGTTTTGCTGTTTCCAACGAAAAATATTCTCGATCACTACAATACTGTCATCCACTATTCTACCAATTGCTACTGTTATTCCTCCTAAAGTCATCATATTTAGTGTATAACCTAACAAATCTAGAAAACTCATTGTAGCAAAGACAGATAGCGGCAAAGACACAATCGCAATAATAGTTGCACGCAGATTACGCAGGAAAAGAGCAATGATTAACACAGTAAATAAAGCACCTAGTAAACCCTCTCTCATTAAGGAATGAATCAAGTTTGATACAGCTTGCCCATCATCTGTGAGAGAATACATTTTGAATTTTTCTTGTTTCTGGTATTTGTCCACAATTTGTTTTACTTTACTACCAACTTCTGGCGAATTTGCGGTATCCGTTTTTGTGACATTTAACAAGAGAGCACTTTCCCCATTAAAACGGGTAATTCCATTTGGTATAGCCGCCTCTTTGACAGTTGCAATAGTACCCAATTTTAAGGGAGATGTGCCACCTACTATATCGATTTGCTTTAAATCATCGATCTTTAAGATCTTATCCCCAGACAAATTTACTGGTATGGTATACTTTGACTTCTGAACGGTGCCAATGGGCAGGGAGGTGTTAGACGTCTGGATTGCATCATAGATAGATTGGGTAGTGATCCCGTATTTTTTAGCCTTATCCAGATCTACACTGACAACCCAAGATTGCTGTTTATCACCAGATAGTGTTACTTCCTCAACACCATCCACTTTTTTCAACTCAGGAATAATTTTTCCCTCAAGCAAATGTTGTAGTTTGAGACTATTTGATGAACTAAAAGCAACTTCATAAACCGTTTTATTCTCTGTCGAACTTTTATCCAGCTTCACTTCTGTTTCCTCTGGGAAACTAAGTTTGTCTAATTCATCTTGTACTTTCTCCTTTGCTTGATCTATATCTTGTTCAAATGGATAAGTGATCTCAATAGATCCAGTATTTTCATTGGAAACACTAATGTATTGAGCTTCCTTCATTTGTGAAAGGCGATCTTCTATTGGTTTTATTATGTCTTGTTCTATATCCTCAGCAGAATAACCCTTTTTGGAAACCGATATTTCCAATGTTGGTGAATGAACACTGGGAAGCGATTCCACTTGGATATTCCAAGCAGATAAAACCCCTGTAACTAGTACAAGAATACTCAAAATAATAACGGCCACAGTATTATTTAAACCCCATCGTATCAATCGATCCACTACACATTCCCTCTCTCTCTGCCTTGTTAAAAAATCATAATATTCCGACATGATTTCCTGTGATCGTAGGTATAGCCGAACTATTTTTCACGTGCAGCATAATCCCTACGAAATACAAGATATATCACGCAATTTATTATCGTGCATTTTTGATCATTTTTTGGTAGTAATTGACTGTTAAGCTGGCAAAGGTGAAATAAAACAATACATACACTCCTATGGAAATCATAGAAGGCACAGTGATATCCGTTTGCAAGTCTATCATGGTTGCTCTCACTGCAAAAATAGCATGCAAAGGTGCAATCACAAGAGGAACAGAAAAGACAAACAGTTGTTTACGAATAATGCCTTTCATCATATCTTTTACATCAAAACCAAATTTCCGTAAGATAATATAGGCTTTCTTCTCCTGCTCTGCTTCCATCATCTGCTTGAAATATATGACACTGCCAGTGGAGATGAGAAAGACGAGACCAAGAAAACCAGTAACGAAAATAAGCAATCCAGAAGACTGATATTCCAGCTCATAAACCGTATAATAATCAGGCAGAAATTTTCCTTGTGGTCTGTTTGACATGATATTTTCATCTATACTTTTATAAATAGCAGATGCCTTGGCAAGATCATGCCTGTTTGATATCTGAAATGCGTCTATTTCCAATGATTCATTGTTCTTTTTAAGCTCTTTCATTGTTTCTTCTGATACAACCAGTTGAAACCCAGTAACGTCAAAATCGTTAACAACGGTCTTCTCTACTATTCTCGTTAATCGGATTGTTTGCAGACCTCGACTGCTATAAACATGAATATGGACAGGAGATCTCATTTTTGAATTTTGAAAGTCTTTATTTGCACTTGAATGATAGAGAACAGCATCCCCTGTTTTCGGCACCGTGATGTCAGCGCCAGCCTTGACAAGTTGTTCGGCTGAGAAGATAGAAATACGACTAGTCGGGATAATTGGTATTGGCATTTCATTCATTAGTGAAGTGCTCATCACTTCTAACTGAACCCCTGTGATTGGATAACGAATAAAAGAAATGCCTTCTTTTGTGAGCTTATCCTGAAATAATGTTGCATCTTGCTCCTGATTTTCAAAAATAAAATCATATGGATTAGCTGAACGAATTTCTTTCGCAAAGGTCCAGTAAGTCGCATTACCAACAGCAATCATCGTCAAACTCACTGTTGATAGGATGGTGATCAAAGTAAAAGCGAGCGCATTGGACTTCATTTGATGCATAATCGGAGTGATAGAAAGACTATTTTGCAAACCAAGGTAACCATCTTTCTTTTTTCGAAACTCATACAAAAACCAACTGATGGTAACTCGGAAAAGCAAGTATGTGCCTGCTGTTGTCGTTAAAAATAGTACTAACACACGAATGGTGGAAGATTGATTGATAACGTATCCTGAGTACCAATATCCAAATACAAGGAGAACAATAGCAAATGTAGTGACAATGGCTGCTTTGACAGTTTGAGGTCTTTTTATATACTCTCTTCGCTTATCAGCATCGAACAATTCAAGCAATGTACTACGATAAATGGCGAAAACCATTTGTGCTGAATTTACTAACATAAGCACAATAAGCACAAATAAAGTTTCCAAGACTGCCTCAACAGAAAAGGACATAGTGATAATACTGTCATCACCGATTAATTTCATAAGCATCAGTTTACAGAGTCGCGAAGTTAAGGTACCACCAATGATCCCAAAAACAAACGCACTTACCCCAATCATGATGTTTTCACTGATAATAAGGCGAGCTATCCTTGTTTTGGTCAAACCGATTAGTTGATATAGTCCAATTTCTTTGCTGCGAAGTCGAAGAAAAATATGATTGGCATATATCATAAAGCTAATGATGATAACAATCAAAATTACCCCTGCGATTTGAAATGAATCACGAAAGTTATCATTTAAACTTGTTATTGCCACAATGGATGGGTCATGCTGCAGCATGGAAAAGATAAAATAAAGACCTAAACTAAAAACAAGTGCAAAAAGATAGAGATAATACTGTCTGATATTTCTTCTCATGTTGCGGATGACCAACTCAAATATTGTCAACATAGTCGCCCCCAAACACAGCCTGTACATGTAAAAATGCTTTTGGAATTAAATTCTGGTTCGTGTTCATCTCCTCGCTAGATATTCATTTTATGATTAAAAGTCGAAAAAATCGTTCGTTTCACGTGACAATCAAGAAAGCCAATGTGACATTATTGTCAGGTTCGTGTTGCTTCATATTCATTTTCAATAGGGAATGTCAAAGACACAGTAGTTCCTTGCAGTTGTTTTGATTGTACCGAAATAGTGATCCCGATTTTACTGGCTACCATTTTTGCCAGATACAATCCTAGTCCCGTTGCTGCGTTTTGTAATCTTCCAGTGCCGCCTGTGAACCCTTTATCGAAAATGCGAGGCAAATCGTGTGAGGCAATCCCTGGACCCTCGTCTCTTAGTTTCAAAACAACATTTCCAGTAGATATCATTTCTGTTTCTATCGTGATTACCCCGCCGTCTGGGCTGTATTTCACTGCATTTACTAAGATTTGTCGTAAAATAAATTGGCACCATTTACTATCTGTCTTCACTGCTACATTTTCCCCTTCAAACTCAACCGCAACATTCTTCTCCAAAAACCACGAGGCTAATTCCCGGACTTCACTAGCAACAAGCCGATGCAGTTGTTTTTTTTCTAAAACGTAATCGGATTCCAGATAAGGAAGGCGAGATATGTATAATTGCCGGTCAATAAGCAGATGAATACGCAGCCATTCTGCTCCAATCTTCTGCAATGCAGGATCACTTCGATTCGCATCAATCATTAATTTCATAGCTGTAAGCGGTGTTTTTACTTCATGTACCCATGATGCAACATAATCTCTTTCCATTACATGAGCCTCATGGATCATAGATAATTTTCGTTTATAAGAACGATCCGCTGCACACAACGTTTCCTTTACCACTTCATCTAGCAAAAAATTTGGTTCTGGTAACATCTCGATCCAATCTTCTTCCATTTCCCCAATTGCCATAAGTGTTTTTATAAACCCTGTTTCTTTCTTATAACGCCACACAAAAAAGAGAAGGAAAGCACAGAACAGTAATAGATTTAGATAGATGATAGAACCTATTTGGAGAGATATTCCACTATCTAGCCAAATGATAAAGTTGGTAAACGCAAGAGAAATAAAATAAAAGAGAATCCAGTTTTTTCTATCATTTAGATAGCGAATAAACATATCTTTATCCCTTTCTTATAACGTTACCGCCATATAGCCAATGCCTTTTTTGGTCACGATCGCATCTTCCAACTTGAAATCCGCAAGTTTTCTGCGTAACCTTGTTATATTTGCAGTCAACGTATTGTCATTGACAAATCGCTCATCATCCCACAGTTTCCTTATGAGTTCACTACGGGTAATAATTTGATCACTCATCTGAACAAGAACAACTAATATAAACAACTCGTTCTTTGTCAATTCAATCTCGCTTCCTGCCATCCGAATAACAGCGCGCTTTAAATCAATGATCGCACCATTCCATTCCATTAGATCAGTGACTTGTTCTTTATAATTGTAACTTCGACGGAGTAACGCCTGAATTTTAGCCATAAATACATCCATATTGAAAGGTTTTTGAATGTAGTCGTCCGCTCCCATATTCATCGCCATCACCATATCCATCGGATGATCTCTTGAGGATAAAAAGAGAATGGGCACTTTTGATATTGCCCTAATTTCTCGACACCAGTGGAAACCATCATACGCAGGCAGTTGAATATCCATGATAACCAGATGCGGTTGTTTACTTAGAAAAGACTCCATCAAATGATGAAAATCATCTGGACTTGTAACTTGAAAAGACCACTGTTCAAGTCGTTCCTTTAGCGACTGAAAAATAGCCATATCATCTTCCACAATGAAAATATTCATATCCACTCCGTTGCACTTCCTTTCATAAATATCATTATAAATGAAAAAATAGGTGAAAATATGTTAGACATATGCAAGTTTAAAGATCACATCAATAAAGAAATGATGTTCCCTAAATGTGATCATAAATAAAAGTAAGGATTTCTCCTTATAGTGCAGCTACGTATATTTCTTTTATTGTCATACTTCATTTCCATTACTCTCTAAATAAGCATAATCAGACTATCAAACAAGAGACCATTATACATTCATTATGATTAACGATATATTCATACCAATATGAAATAAATTGTAATATGATTGTGGTGGTCACAAAAATACAATCATCAAGGGGTTGCTTGCATGAAAAAAGTTTCCATACTTATGTTTGCTCTTACACTGATATGTACTTTTGTCTTACCCTACTCCTCTTTTGCTTCATCCCTAAAAGCACATCATTCATCCCTTGTAGCACTCGGTGACTCCATTACATTTGGATACAATTTAGGGGATAATCATTCACCATCTCCATATGCTTTTCCTTATTTGATCGGAGCTCATTTAAATAAGAATGTTGCAAACTTGGGGGTTCCTGGTTGGACATCAGGCGATTTATTACAGGCTTTGCAAACGGAAAAATTCCAAACAGCCATTAAACAAGCAAAAATTGTCACATTAGATATAGGAAGTAATGATATCTTAAGACTCGCCTCTCAATATGGATTATTGAATCCAGAAAACACACAAAAACCGATTCAGTTGACTCCAGAACAAGAAAAAGGATTTGAGCAAGCAACGCAAACTTTTGCAGAAAACTTGCCTGTTATCATTCAAAACATCAAACAACTTGCTCCTTCAGCTAAGATAGTTTTATATAATCTCTACAATCCGTTTCCATCTGCATCTGTTTACTTACATCCTTTTTCAGAATCGATAATCGGACAACTCAATACTATCATCGAAAACAATGCAAATAAATTTCATTTAAAAGTAGCAGATGCACATGCTGCATTTGATGAACAGCAACATACATTAGTTCGTTTAGCCCAAAATGATGTTCATCCAACGGTTGAAGGACAAAAAGTTTTAGCTCAATTAGGAGAGCAGATTCTTCATAAAAAATGGAAAGAATTAGTTAGATAAAGAAACGCATATACTATTAGGCCTTCCTGATTTGGATTCTTAACTAAAAAAACTTGATTCCTCAATAGAATCAAGTTTTTTAAAATTCTATAACCCCGAAAAGGCAAGATAAACAAAAAGAAAAGGACACAATGGCCTCTTTTCTTTTATCTGCATTCATTATTGTTTTTGTAAACGAAGGGAAAGTGCTCCACCAGCGACGAGTGTTGCACCTAGTGCGATTGCAGTTGGAAAGGAACTTGCAGTTTTAGGCAATTTCCCACCGTTTGGCTTGGTCACTACTGGTGTAGGAGTTTTACCACCTGCGTCCGTTGTTGGTGGGGTTGTCGTTCCTCCATTATCTGTAGTTGGCGGAATTGTGGTTCCACCGTTGTCGGTAGATGGAGGAGTTGTCGTTCCCCCATTGTCTGATGTTGGAGGTGTTGTTCCTCCATTATCCGTTGCCGGTGGGACTTCGGTACAATTTGTCACCACGATTTCTTTGCTCCAAATAGAACCTTTGGTTTCGATCAAATGGAAAATATAATAGCCTTCTTTCCCATTTTTGTTTTGTGCAATATCATAGGAAATGTTATGTACTTTTCCTTTTTCCAAGGCTGGGATTTCACCAGTTGCAATCTTTTCTCCTTCTTTTGGATTACCGCTTTTTGACCAGTACAGGTCATAGCTACCAGCTTTTTCATCATTGCCACGTTCAACTGAAACGGATACATCTAACTTTTTACAATCTCCACTCGCTTGTGCTCCCCAGTTACATGCTAGCGCAAGACTTGGTATTGCCAAAACAAGAGTAGCTGCAAATGCACCGGAAACAACTTTTTGGAACATTTTATATATTCCTTCTTTCCCATCATTCATTTATTTTATTAAATAAAGATATTTCATATTTTAATATATAAATATCTATTTTAAACTGCATAATGATGTACTTTCCTTGAATATTCGTTTAATAATAAAAGTGTTTTATACAATACAAAATAGAATGTTATACATTTTAAATTACCTTCTTTATATGAAAAACAACATTGTAATCCTATTTCATTTTAAAAAGGACTATCTCGAAAACAAAAGGTTTACATTACACCATATTCCATCAACAAGTGACATTTTGGCATATTCATAATAAAAAGGGGTTGAAGGAATGATTCCAAAACCTATGCATAAAGGAGCTTATATTGGTATTGTGGCACCTTCGAGCTCGGTTGATCCTAAAAAAACACACCAAGCAATTGATCATCTACATGATGCTGGTTATATACCAGTTCTCGGGGATGCAATCTTCGATCAAAATGGATTTTTAGCAGGAAATGATAAGGGTCGCTTAGCGGATTTACATCGTATGTATGCAGACCCTGAAATTGAAGCAATTCTTTGCTTGCGTGGAGGATACGGTTGTCTGCGGATCGTCGATCAACTCGATTTTGAGCTAATTCGTCGCAATCCAAAATGGTTGATCGGCTATAGTGATATTACTACTTTGCTCAATGCCATTTATCAAATGACGGGAATACCTACCATTCATGGTCCAATGTTAGCAGAATTACCCGAATCAGCAGGAGAAGACTGGTGGAGGGATTTGTGGCGGTTACTTCAAAATCCAACGAGTACTTATACGTACCCTAGAACAAAAAAAGCCCACTGCCTGTTCCCTGGAAAAGCAGTAGGATCTATTGTTGGAGGAAATTTATCATTACTTGTGGCATCGCTGGGGACTGCTTTTGAAATCGATACAACCGGCTGCATTTTATTTATCGAAGAAGTGGGAGAAAATCCATATCGAATTGATCGCATGTTAACTCAACTTCGTTTAGCTGGTAAATTACAAGCTTGCAGCGGAATTGTATTTGGTGATTTTACCGACTGTCATGCCCCAGCAAACAAACCGAGCTTACCTGTTATAAAAATATTAACTGATCACATCGGGCGAGTTTGCAAACCGTCTTATTACGGCTTGCCTGCCGGGCATTCCTTACCTAATTATCCCATCCCCATTGGGGGAGAAGCCTTTGTTGATGCAAATGCTTGCTTCTGTATGGTATCTCTAACTGACTAGATCTTGTATCTTACCTATCTTCCCGTCTTCAAAATATTTTTTTAGCAACCTCTCTTCTGGAATAAAGCCCAGCGATGTACCTGATTTATCTTTCAACTCAAAGACGTGATAAGATTCTTTGTACCAGCGATCAATGATAGATGAAGTTACGATCGGTTGCTGCAACACGATACGACGTATAGGTACATCATGATGTATTCCATTATGATGACGATATAACAAAAAACGTAAATATTGAAGATGGTGTGATCGCAGGTGCTTTATATTTGTCATGAGTAAAAAGAGAGAAATCGTAAACAACGGAAAAGACGAAGATAATCCCCATCCAATGAGACCAATCGTCAAAATAATACTCACCCAGTATGTAACAGTAATACACAAACGATAAGGTAACACATAACTTAGCAATGCTTGAAGTACTCTTCCTCCATCCAAAGGATAGATTGGTACAAGGTTGAAGAGGGCAATGAACAAGTTTCCTTGGATAAAATAAGTAGTCCAAGCCTCACTCCACCAACCTAAATGAAAGGCGAGCAGACTAAACAATACCATCCAAACATGATGAAAAGGCCCTGCTAAAGCTACTACAATTTCTTCTTTAGCTGGAACGGTACCCCACTCATCTGTTTTTGCAACTCCTCCAATTGGCAAAAGCTCGATTGATTGAATTCGCCAACCATATGACCAAGCAGCTGCAACATGCCCCAATTCATGAATAAAAACTAAGACGCATAAAGTGATGATCTCAAGAAAGTGCCCTGTCCAGACCGAAATAACTACCAGCAACCAGAATGTTGGATGTAATCGGAATCTCTGAAATGTAGCCATTTGCCCTACCTAAAAGGAATAATGCCAGTAGGATCGATAAATTGTCCATTTTCTTGCAGGGCTACATAAACAAAATACTGATTACTGCGGGGAGTAACTTGCCCAATTGTCTGACCTCTTTTCACTTCGTCCTTCACTTTTAACTGAATTTTACCAAGAAATCCATACCATGTTTGTTTTCCATCTTCATGCTGGATAATTACTGTCTGCCCTATTCCTGTTTTGTTTCCTACAAAAGTAACCACTCCCGCTTTTGCAGCTGTTATTGGCACTTTACCAGCAGTTTGTATCACGACTCCTTTTCGTTGTTCATTGAAAGATAGAACTACTTTTCCCTTGATTGGAGCTGCCCATCTCTCTACTTGTTTTTTTTCACCTGAAAACACGGGCAGCAAAGTCGGTCGGCTTCCTACTATTTCTTGATAAAAAGCACTTACCTTCTCATAAGGAATTTTCTGACTCCAAGCAGTAGAAATCCATCTTTCTGCAACGGGGTATCTCGTCCCTACAAGAGTAATCAAAAATAACATAGAGGCAGCTACCATTTGCATCAGAAACACATTTTTGGGATTGTTTTTAGCTTTTCCTTCTTGTGTATCCGTCCATTTTACAATGGATGATCTATCTATCTCATCAAACTTTTCTTTCGGCTCCCATGTAGGTGTTCGATTCACCGATTCCAATTTTCTTTCCAGTGATCGAATTTTTTGCTCTCTATTTTTATTTAACTCATATCCCCAATCGGCCATTTGTTATCCCTCCCTCTCACTGCTCGTACCATTTGTACAATCATATGTCAGGGATGTCCTTCATATGCTCCTAGTGTACAACTTGAAAAAGGAGGGTATGAAAAATGACAAAAGTTCGCGACTGGGTAAACAAAGTGTGGACTGCCTCAATAAAATGGTGCAAAACAAAATTACCAACAAAAAAACAGCCCTAATTGGAAGAGGCGACCCATAGCAGGTCGCCTTTTTGCACCATATTTACCCTTTTGTCACTCCATACAGCTAAAGCCGTAGGATTCTTGGGACGGTGGTAATCTTAATGACTACTTCATTACCAAGCTAGCCCCGTGAGCCCCACTGTTCCCTTACAACATGGAATAGTCCTATTACTTGGTTTTCGCATTTCAAACTATCCAAAATTTGTAATTTACGATAGTTCATCATCAGAATGTATATTTGTAAATATCTTTTGTTGAAAAAGTGTTGGACTTGAGAGAGCTAAACTCTTTCTCATCTAACGCTCGTTTTCATCCCATGATTCAAACCGTGGTTTTGTCACTCAGAATCCTATGAAATCCTGATCTAATCCCAAGTAGTAGACTGGTGAAACCATTCATATGCGGCTTGCGCACGTTCCTGTAGAATCTCTTCATTCTCCCCTTCTACTACAAAAGAGGCGATATGATCAACTTGACTTACAGGATCATTATAATTTTGTCCGATCTTTCCTACTACTTTGTATTCAACTACAAAATCTGGCGGTTGACCAGCTGGCAGAGAACGGAGGGTACCTTTGTGCGGAGGCAAAATCATCCATGCTGCTAAAATATCTGGATGTTTTTGTTTTTCCACCGAAGGAACAGGAACAGATTTACCACATTGCAAACGCAAAGAAGCCTCCAATAGATTTGCTCCAAATGCATGTTCATTCATTTGAGCGATACGTCCGCCACCAGTTCTACTCGCGATTTCAACTAATATGATTTGATCATCAGGAGTATGAAACCATTCAGCGTGAAACGTGGTAAAATCGGGGGTATCAAGGCATGCAATTAATTTCTTGGTCTTCTCTACCAATCTTTCAGCAATTCCGCTAGTAGGAGTTAGTAAGAATGCACCTTGGTAACTAGTAGTATGGAAGTGCAAAGGAGCATCGTAGTATTTGGAAGCACTAATAAATTCTAGTTTGCCTTCTTGAACAATTCCATCAACGTGATACACTTCACCTTCTACAAACTTTTCTACTGCAATTTCCAAAGGGACACCTTTCTCTATGAATTGCGATAATGCGGCTTTATCATCGAGTACACATGTTCCAGTAGAACCTCTTCCTAAAACAGGCTTGATAACCACTGGAAATTCATACTCTTTGACAAATTGGATGAGATCGAAAGAGGAGTGAATACGGCGAAATTTCGTTACTGGAATACCATTATCGCCAGCAACTTCTTTCATTCGCACTTTATCCCGATATTGTTCAGCGCTATCGGTACGCTGCCCTTGGAGGTCAAACCAATCTCGAATACTAGCGGCTCGTAAAATGTCCATTTCTTTTAAAGCTATTACAGTGTGGTATTGGTAAGTTTCATACAGTTCAATCGCCCGAAGTTCAACGTTACTATTTACGTCGTATGAGTCAAATGCTTCAATATAGGTGTATTTTTGTTTGGGGAAGCCCTCCACATATCTACGATCTGTCAGCAAGATTAGCTCTTCACCCAAGTCACCTAACAACTCATCATATGGACAATCTGTATGGGAAACTGCGTTTAAAATTAAGATACTCATTGGTTCCTCCTCTTTTTCTACATTTACGGAATTTTCTTCTAAAAACTCCTATCAATCCATCCTCCCCCATTATAATTATATCTCTTTGTAAATGCCAATCAATCAGTTATTTGTAATAAAGAATGAATTTTCTTTTTTAATCCTAAAAAAATACATTTTTGTGCAATATTTCTCTATACTGGGAATGCATTTTTCAAAATAAAAAACCCCCTTCGGGGTCGGTGGTTAAGCAAATCCTAGCCATTTCTTCATTTTAACCAGCATATTTTGTTCTTTTTCTTGTACGAGTAGTGGAACCATTTCTCCCATGATGCGTCGTGCTACATTGCGGTATGCCTTCCCTGCAAGAGAGGCACTATTCCATACGACTGGTTCTCCAGCATTTCCTGATCGGATCACATGTTCATCATCAGGAATTACTCCTAATAAATCTACCGATAAAATAGAAACAACTTCTTCTACATCCAAGATGCCTCCATCTTTCACTAGTTGTTTCCGAAAACGATTAATTACTAATTTTGGTGTGGCAATTCGTTCTTTTTCCAATAAACCAATTACTCTATCGGCATCACGGACAGCTGTATGCTCCGGAGTAGTCACGACAATCGCTTTATCTGCACCTGCGATGGCATGTTGAAATCCAGATTCTATTCCAGCTGGGCAATCGATAAGAATATAATCAAATTGATCTCGTAAATCAGCTATTAACCTACGTAATTGGTTGGAAGTGATAGCACTTTTATCTTTTGTTTGTGCAGCTGGGAGTAAATACAATTCTTCGCATCGCTTATCACGTATAAGAGCTTGATCCACTCTACAAGTTTCTTCGATAACATCGACAATATCATAGACAATTCGATTTTCCAATCCCATCAACACATCTAGGTTACGTAGACCAATATCTGTATCTATTAAACATACTTTTTTACCAATTAGCGCTAATGCAGTGCCTATGTTAGCAGAAGTAGTAGATTTCCCTACTCCTCCTTTTCCGGATGTTACAACAATACTTTCTCCCATTACTGGTCCTCCTCCCTAGCCAAATTTCCTACCGATCTCTTTCCATTCCATTTCAGGTCGAATATGACTGAGATGATTCATCTTATCTACTGCGATCTGTTCCTTGACTATATAGGCAAAACGCATGTGATTCTCAGATTCTTTCCACTCATCTGGTGGTCGTGAAATAATATTATGGATTCGAAGTTGTGTCGGTCTAAAAATAGAAGCAGCGATGATGACTGATTCGTCTCCATCACTTCCTGCATGAGCCAATCCGCGCAGTGCACCTAAAATGAAAACATTGCCAGTTGATTGTACACAACCCCCAGGATTGACATCACCAAGTAATAATAAATCTCCTTTATGAGAGAGAACCTGTCCTGATCGAACAGTACCAGTAAGCATTTCCATCTTTCGTGGAGAGTCTAATAAATACGGTATACCATCAGATTCCAAGGTATAAATGTGAAGATTTTTGCGAGCTGAAAAAACCTCTCGTAAATCTTGTTCTTCACTTCTCGTAATTTGTCTTTTTCCCAGCTTTATCTGCACTCGCATGTCAGGACCATTCCAAATATGGGACGCATTTTCATGTAACAATTTATGTTTTAACTCATTAAGCACTATGGAAAAGGGGAGGCTATCATCTAAAAAGAAAAGAAGTCCATCTTTCGTACCTTTGATTAATACACTTGGTTTTACTACTTTAGCCATTCTAATCTCACCCCATCTCCATTATTCTTTCGCTATACCCTACTTTTTTCCTTCCTGTTCCTACTTATAGAGGAAAAAAACCCCGTTCTTTTAAACTAATAAATCGCTGGTCACCAATGATAATATGATCCAATAAGTCTATTCCCACTGTGATAGATGCTTGGTATAAAAGTTCTGTCACTTCGATATCTTCTCGACTAGGCGATGGGTCTCCACTCGGATGATTATGTACACATATGAAAGCAGAAGCACAGCTGCTTATTGCTGCACGCAGAACTTCCCGAGGGTGAACAACCGCCGTATCTAAACTTCCAATAAAGACACATTTTTTCTCAATAACACGATGTTTCGTATCTAAATAGATACAAACAAAATGTTCTTGTGTTAAATATCGCATCTCGTCCATTACAAAACTTGCAACATCCTCTGGTGTTTGCATCCTCTGCTTCTCGATCGGTTGTACTCTGGTGAATCTTCTCCCCAACTCCAAGCCAGCCACTAACTGAATAGCTTTAGCTGGACCTATTCCTTTCAATTGAGTCAGCTCTGCAAGGCTCATATTAGCAAGTCCTCTAAGACCACCAGTTTTACTCAACAAATTCTCCGCAAGATGAGTAGCGGACAACCCTGCTGTACCAGTTCGCAGTAGCAAAGCGATTAACTCCGCGTTAGATAGGTAAGCTTGTCCTAGACGCATCATTCTCTCTCTTGGACGTTCACCAGTTGGAAGATCCCGAATTAACAACAACTAGCCCCCCCTTAGCGGGTAAAGTCTGTCATCAAGTTATAGCCAAGTTGTCGAAACATTCGTTCTAGTAATGGAAGTGACAAACCTACTACATTGAAGTAACATCCATCAATACGATCTACAAAACACGCACCATATGCTTGAATACCGTACGAACCAGCTTTATCCATAGGCTCTCTTGTACTCACATACCATGAAATATCTTGTTCGGATAAAGATCTCATCCATACATCCGTTTGCCGGAAGTCTGTGATATGTCGTGCAATCTGCCCCTCTTTTACCTCTACAAGTGAAATACCTGTAAATACTTGATGTTTTCTGTTTGATAGTTGGTGAAGCATTGCTACTGCATGTTTCTCATCCACAGGCTTTCCAAGAATTTGACCATCGATCGAAACAACTGTATCGGCTCCAATTATGACAGCAGACGAAAAAGAGGTGGCAGCTACTGATCTTGCTTTGAGAAGTGCCAACTCCATAACCAGTTGTTCAGGTTCAGTAAGCTCGATCAGTGATTCATCCACGGAACTAGTAACAATTTCAAACGACAGCGATAATTGCTCCAAAAGCTCCTTCCTGCGAGGAGAGGAGGACGCTAGAATAAGCTGAGTCAAGCCAGAGATTCCTCCTAAGGAAAACAAAAATGGGAATATACGTACTGTACTATTCTACAATATTTTGGTGAACTCCTGCAAAGTAAGGAAGGAAAGAAAAATTACTATCCATTAAATACTCAAAGAAACGGATAAAGGAACAGCTTTCCTTATGGAGATAAAATAAAACGGAAAAAATTTCTTATCCTCTAGAAAATAATTTTTGGCTCTAGAAATATTTTATCATTATTTTCACAAAAAATCACGTAACCGTCATCATTTGTTTCCCTTCAGGGAATAGAGAAGATGTTCATAACCAGTGATATAACGAACAAGACCTTCTTGAATAAACCAAGCAAGTGTATCATTTGGATGTTTGGAAAATTCTATTGCTCCTTGAACGGATTGATCCAAACCTCTGGCTAATTCCATCATCGCTGCACGTGCTTCAACAGGATAATGATTTGACTGCTGATTTGCTTTCATAAAAGCCATCTGTTTTTCTTTTAAGTTACTCGGTATATGAATCTTCGTATTTTTTGTAATACTCGTAACAGAAATAGCTTGCAACTCGGTAAATAACTGGTTTCCCATGTTTAATGTTTCGACTAATCCTTCCATTTTGGGAACCTTCCCAGTGAGGGTAACATCTTTCACATAAACAGTAATCCCTTTCGCTGCATATCGCTGTCTCAATAGCTGGGCATTTGTTTTATTCACTCCTACCCCAAGATAAATTCGAAATGGTGCTTGATCAGACATGACAGCTGCAAATCCGTTGGTTCGATACTTTTCTGCTACTTTGGTTGCACTACTTTTAGATTGATAGTTACCCGCTTGTAAAAGAGAAACTTGTAACTTGGGTAGATTGATGCTCGCAGGAATAGAAGCTGCCGGTTTTTGTTTCACTGGTTCCTGAACAGTTGCTTTTTTTTCGGAAGATGTTACTGGCAAGTGTGCATCTATGCTATTGTTGTTTGTATTAGGATGATCGGAGAAAAACAATGCTAATACAGAAAAACCCATTACTGTCCCCACAAGAAGAGCACCAGCGATCGAAATAAATAGATGAACCAATTTCCGCTGATCTTTTTTCTCACGAGCAAATGGCTTTCCTGGTGATGACCAGTCGATCACATTCTTTTTCTCATCTTCCATTGGAAATGGTATAATTCGTGGTTTTGTGTGTGACTTTGAATCAGATTTTCCGATTTTTTTTGTCTGCACTTTTACATTTGGTTCAAATGTGTCTCTATTCTTTTTTTTGGCTATATTTGCTTTTACTTTTGCCCCTATTTTTACTTCCATTTCATCTACCCTCTCTCAAAACGTGTTACTAGAGTATATGAACTGATAGAATTGATAGAACAACTTCACTGGAAAAAAGATGATATACTTGTTCTCCAAATATATAAGCACTAAACGATCCAAAAGCGAGATGAGGACCAAATGGCAGTGCATACTTTCGTATGTCTATCTTCTTTCGAAATGTGACAATGGTTATGTAGATGAGCCCACTGATCGATGCTAGCCAAATCGCCAGCAATATACTCTGCCAATTCATCAACAGAGCACACATCGCCATCAACTTTGCATCTCCTTGCCCCAATCGATTGGTAGTCTTCGCTAGAAAAAACAAAAGAAGAAAAATAGAGATACTGCCTGCTAGTTTGGATGGTAGTACAGAAGGGTTCCAAACCAACTCTATCCCACCAATGATTAACGATCCGCTGATCGTTAACTGATCTAAAATGTAGCCAGTATGCCAATCTATCCAACCAATCAATAATAAAAGAAAGAGAAAAATTAATGCTAGAATAACTTCCCAAAAAGAGGAAAATCGAAATGCGATCATCCCTCCAGCTACACTAGCAATAATCCCCAAAAAAAGGGAAACATCTTTGGTGTTAGAAAGAGGAATTTTACGATAAGCCAGCAATCTTTTCCCAATCCATGGTAAATGGAAACCTAGAAGACCATTGCACAGCATAGTGACCAGCAGATAAAAAATTTCCAATTTTATCATTCATTTCTATTTTTTGAGATCATCATAACAAAAAAGCAACTCTTTTTGATAGAGTTGCTTTCCAAATTTTTATTCCGTCGCTAGTTTGCTAGGACTTGCTACTCGCTCACTCCCCATCAGTGAAACACAGATAAATGCCATAACTGCTGGAACAATCGCCCATGTAAACGTATAAGCGATAGAATCAGAAAGAACAGCCGTAATTTTATTCAAAATCACAGGTGGGATATGGGCTCTTGTCTCAGGTGATAAAATCGCTCTTGGATCTGACAACTGCCCATCCGCACCAGCAAAAGCAGTTACTAATTTATCGGTAAAATAGTTCCGTTGTAATATCCCAAAGATCGTAATCCCAAGTGTCATTCCAAGCGTACGTAAAAAGGTGCTGGTAGAGGTAGCTGACCCACGTTCTCGATAACCAAATGGTTGTATAGCCGATTGTCCTAACACTGAAAAGGAAAAACCCACTCCAAAACCAGTAATAATCATATAAGTAGTCAATACACCTTTTGTAGTATCAGGAGCAATGGTGCTCAGTAACAACATCCCAATAATAAAAATCACACAAGAGGAGACCATGATTTTTCGAAAACTTGTTTTTGATACAAGAATACCGCCAATTTGAGCTCCCACAACACTACCAAATGTCATCGGTATTAATATTAATCCTGAATTGGTAGTAGAGCCTCCTAAAACTCCCTGTACGAAGATAGGAATGTAGACTGTGCCAACGATAAAAGCTATTCCATAAAACAAATTTGCTAGAACGCTAGAAGTGAAAAGCCGCTTTTGGAACATCTTAAAGTTAATAATCGGTTCCGCTGCCCGTGTTTCAATCCAAATAAAGGCGATAATAAATACTACAAAAGAAGTGAATAACCCCAAAATAACAGCAGAATCCCAAGCATATTCATTTCCACCTAGTTCTAAAGCAAACATGAGAGAAACTACTCCTACGACGAGTGTCAATGCTCCCCACCAGTCAATTTGTTGTTTCGCATGTGTCTGAGATTCTTTGTAAAAAGGGATAATGAGCGCCAAAGAAATGATTCCTAGCGGTACATTTATGTAAAAAATCCAGTGCCAGCTAAAATTGTCTGTTATCAGTGCACCTAACAATGGTCCAAAAATACTGGATAAACCAAAGACAGCTCCAAAAAGCCCAGACATTTTCCCTCTTTTTTCAGGAGGAAAAAGATCAAACATAATCGTAAACGCAATCGGATTTAAAGCACCTGCCCCAATTCCTTGAACTGCTCGATAAATGCTCAATTGGACCATACTTTGAGCAGTTCCGCACAGAATACTTCCGAGTAAAAAAACGATTAAACCAAACAAGAAAAACTTTTTACGGCCATACATATCAGATAGTTTTCCAAAGATCGGTGTACCGGACACTTGTGTAATAAGATAGGCAGATGTAACCCAAACAAATTTGTCAAATCCGCCGAGATCGGAAACGATCGTACCTGTAGCTGTCGCGACAATGGTATTATCCATCGCCGCGATAAAAATACCTAATAGCAATCCAGCTACTACAAAACCAACTTTGCTCTGATTTTGAGCAACCATGTATATTCCCTCCGTCAAGCTGTTATCTTTACTGTCTCTTTCACTTCCGCTTGTTCGTGTTTTTCCAAGTGATCCCGGTACTCTACCAGATGAATATCAGTTGATTTACCTAATTTCACCCGATTCCCACGAACTACTTTAATATTTGCTGTTTCTAAATCCAGATCATCTCCTTCCATCATATCCGTAACTACTTCAGCTTCATACTGCGATAAAAATTTAAACCATTTTATTATACCAAATGGTCGATTAGCCTTTCTAACGATTATTTTTTCTCCACCGATTTCTGGAGCCTTACAATCCCCATAAGGCACAATATCAGCAGTTCCCACATTCAACAGCCCTTGGATTGTGAACGCACCATGCACCTTGAATTCTTCCGCCTCACAGTCTCCTGCGACTTGCAATCCACCTTTTAAGTGAATGTCGTCAAAAGCAGCACTTCCTTTGATTTTTACTTCTCCATAAATAGAAGCATTTTTTAGTTGAGCAGAATCGCCGATTGTAACTTGACCATACAGTTTAATCCGATTTGCCTCCACACTCCCCACAAAAGTACCCTCTCCGTGGATTCGAATTAATTTAGCTTTCACATTTCCTGTTATCTTGACCCTACCATTACAGATGATTTCGTTACATTCAACATCGCCTGTTATCGTAGCATCTCCATTTATCCTCACTCGATCATATACGCCGCCAGATGCTGTTCCATGCCCCATCAAGCTCAAGTTATTCATCTTGCTTGCCTCCTTGCCATTTCACTTTTACTTCTTCGAACAATTTCTGAAATCCGTATGTGGCAATAATCCCTACTTCATGATCAAAATGAACCAACCCAAGTGGCGTGACTACTATCACAATGGGAACACCCATCTTGCGGGCGAAATAAAATTGGCCATCTTCTTTTTGTACAGTTGACAAATGAGGCTCTACCGTTTGATAAATGAGCTCTCCTTCTGATCGACTGATCTGACCTGCTTTTAACATCTTATCAATCAAATAAAATAGACAGATGTGACCAAATGAAATGTGACTTTCCAGCTCATAATCTTTGGCAAATTGCTCAATCACCATAGGAGTAACAATGTTACGTTCTAATAAATTCCGCTTTGTAAAAAAAGCAGGCACAGACTCTGAATGTTCGTTAAATACATTAACCATCTCATCTAACGATAAATCATCTTTCATGCTTTTGATTCGTTCCACTCGCTCTAGTACTTCCTCTTTTAGAAAAAACGTCTCTTGCCCTGTAAACGTAGATTTACGGATAAACCAGTCTTCTGGTATCAGTTTTTTTCGTTTCCAACGGTACAATTGCCCATAAGATATACCGGTTTCCATAAGGAGATCTTTTTTTGATATCAACTCTTGAGTCAAGGAAACTCCCTCCTTTTCGATTCAATGTAACATAACATTGTTGCAATAACAAGCAAAATAAAAACCACCCTGAAGGTGGTGAGTTTTTCGTTTGGGGCCGAGACAGGTTCATCTCGGCTATCCGGTGCAAGCTGCACCAAATACTCAGCCCTGATTCTCGAAAATCCTGTGACTCGGTGCACAGGAGTAGAAGAACGACTCCAGCTCTTCGAGATCGAACAGGGTGACAGCCTCTCCCCTGTCGAGCTTCCGCTCGATCAGGGTTGCGAGGAGGAGGACCTGGTTGATCCCCAAAATGGCTTGGATGTCACGGTGCCTCACTGCCACGATGATCTCGATCACGTCGCAGGCGTTCATCACCCTCCGAAGGAGTGCGTTGGCAGCCTCGGCGTCGACCGCGGGGCTGTCCTCGATCCAGTTGTCAGCCTCGATGTTCAGGATCTTGACGATTTCCTTGGCCATCTCGTTATGAGCACTCTTGGCCATCTGAAGAATGGTGACCTGGGGACCGCCCTTGATGATGACCTCGGCGCACAGACCCTTGATGAAGAGTTCGGCAAGCGTCGTCACAGATTCCTCCAGAGAATACTAGGGATGTATCCCAATAATAACATAATTTTAAGCAATTTCCTTCAATCTCATCAATAATATATTGGCAATCACAAAAGCTATCCTTCAAATTATAAGGTTAACTATTCTATTAGGTGGTTACTTCCCTTCTTCTACTATCTGCTTGACATCTGCGGCTATCTGCTTGACATCTGGTTTTAATCCATCATAAAACTTCCGTACTTTCCCTGTTTGATCTACCAAGTAAAACTGCGATGGGTGATTATACAAAACGGTATTGGGATCATTGCTCTCTACTTTACTGATCTGACCTTTAAATGCGTCCTTTCCTAACTTCTGAATATCTGCAAACGAGTACCCAGTGAGGAAATACCAGTTCGTTAAATTAGCTCCATGATCTTGTCCAAATTTTTTTAAGATATCTGGTTTATCATATTCTGGATTGACCGTAAACGAGACCATCGTTGCAGATGTTCCTTCTTTTTCAATTGCTTTTTGCACTTTTGCCAAATTTGCGGTCATGGGTGGACAAATATTTGGACAGCGGGTGAAAAGAAAATGTGTTAGCCAAACTTTCCCTTTTAGTGTATCGTTAGTGACGGATTTCCCATTTTGATCGATTGCTTGAAATTTCGGCACTTGCCAATTTAAATTGGTTACATCATTTTGTGCTGTTGTTTGCTGTTGTGGAACATCGCTAGATGGTTTGGAACAACCGATTAGAACACTAAAAATAAGAACAATGAAGAAAGCCAATTTTGCACTTTTATGTATCAACGAATTATCCCCCTTTTATGATCTTAACCATCCCTCACCTTATCATAGGTACCTAGATATCTCAATTTGCCTGACATATCCAAACAAAAAACCGACATATGTGCTATGTCGGATATTCTTCTATGTTCTAAACTCAGCATTCTTCAAGCTGATAAAAACTTATTTCATGATCTTATTAAGCTCTTTTACCAAGCCATGAGATACACGCCAGATATCACCTGCGCCCATCGTAAATACCAAATCACCTTCTTTACAATGAGTTATAAGATGATCAATCACTCCAGCATGTTCTGCTAGAAATATCGTATTGGGATTACTATTTTCTTTGATTAGTTCTGCCAAACGTTCTGCACTTACACCAGGGATAGGAGCTTCACCAGCTGGTGCATATAGTGTATTGATAATCACTTCATCTGCCTCAGCAAAAGACTCACTGAATTCTTTCATCAACAGATGTGTGCGAGAATACCGTTGTGGCTGGAATACAACAACAATTCGACGATTCAACGCTTTTGCTGCTTTTAACGTTGCCGCGATTTCGGTTGGATGGTGTGCATAATCATCAACCACCAACACTTGATTTACTTCCCCAATGATCTGAAAACGACGTTTCGCCCCTTGAAATTGGTACAGAGCTGTTGCAATTTCATCAAATGACAGACCGAGTGTGAGACTAGCAATCACAACAGCAAGAGCATTTAATACATTATGTTTTCCTGGTTTTTGCAGAGTCACTTTGCCTAATCGTTCTTCTCCATGATAAACCGCAAATGAGATGAGGTGTCCTTCTGGTTTGATCTCTTTTGCCATATAATCCGCAGGATGGTCAATACCATAAGTGATCACATTGCTTGTTAGCTGAGGTGCAATACTGCGAACATGCTCATCATCCCAGCCAATAATTGCTGTGCCTTCTGGACGTACTTGATTGATAAATTCCACATAGGCTTGTTTTAACTTCTCAAAATCATTATCATAGTTTTCCAGATGATCAGCTTCAATGTTGGTAACAATCGCCAGATGAGGTTGATATGCTAAAAAAGACCCGTCGCTCTCATCCGCTTCTGCCACAACATAATCGCTCTTGCCCGCTTTAGCATTTGATTTTAGTCCAACAATCTCCCCACCTATGATATAGGTTGGATCTACATCACAGATTTCCAGTGTTTGAGCTAACATCGAAGAAGTGGTCGTCTTCCCATGTGCCCCCGCTACTGCTATCCCCTTCTTGCTGTTTAACAATTCAGCAAGCATTTCGGAGCGATGATAGGTTGGTATTCTTCTCTTTGTTGCTTCCACCAATTCCACATTATCAGCTGCGATGCTGGTGGAATAAACAATTTTGTCTGCTCCTATCACATTCTCCGATTGGTGGCCGATCGTGACAGTTGCACCTCGATCCATAAGTTTCTCCACAAGGGCATTTTTTTCCACGTCAGAACCAGATACTTCATATTCCAAGTCAAGCAAAACACGAGCAATCGCGCTCATGCCGTAGCCACCTATACCGATAAAATGGACATGCTGTTTTGTCAAATTCATCTCATCCTCTCTTATGTCTACATAAATATTGGTCTAATTTGGGCGATCAAATATAGTGAACCTGCAACCACAATCATGTCATTTGGTCCTGCTTTCGCTTGGACGGTTTGTAGCGCCTGTTTGGCAGATGCGATAGCTTCTACAGACTGATTCGAATTTTGAGCTAAAATGATATCCATCAAATTTTTTGCTGTCCGACTACGCTTTTGATTTGATACTTCTGTAGTTACAATATGATAGGCGAGCGGGAGAAGTGGCTGTATCATTTCTGTTTCTTTTTCTTTCATCATGGCAAAGACAACAAATAACTTTTCATATGTATATTGATTTCGCAGGGTATCCACTAAAGCCCTTACCCCAGATGCATTATGTGCTCCATCCAGTAAAACGATTGGATGCTTACCAACTTCCTCCATACGTCCCGGCCACGTTGCTTTTGCCAGTCCTTTTTCCAAATGACTTGTTTCTACAATGGTCGCATACTGACTACGCAAGATGGAAATCGCCATGATAGCTGCTCCTGCATTTGCGAGTTGATGTTCCCCTTTTAGCTGGATGCCAAATTTTGCTTCTAACATTTTGCTGGTAAAATGGAATGATTGCCCTTTTTCATCATGTGAAATAGCTTGAACTTCAAAGTCTTTGCCTAATGCATAACATTTACTATGTCTTTCGTTAGCCACTTTTTCCAAAACTGCTAATCCTTCTTCACCTTTCGTACTGGTCACTACGGGTACACCAGACTTGATAATCCCCGCTTTTTCTGAAGCGATCTCCTCGATGGTAGAACCTAGAAACTCCATATGATCACGATCAATCTCCGTAATGATACTCACTAATGGATAAACTACATTGGTAGAATCCAATCGCCCTCCTAGACCAGTTTCCATGATGGTAAACCAAGGGGTTGCTTCATATGCGAAATAACATAGTGCAATCAATGTCCAATATTCAAACTCTGTTGGAGGCTCTTCCATCTCTTCTACAATAGGACGAAGTCGTTCCGTCCAGCGAATCAATTCCTGCTCAGGAATCCCTTCTCCGTTTAGTTGAATACGTTCACTCCAATGCGTAAGTTCTGGAGAGGTGAAAAGTCCTACCGAATAGCCTGCCTCTTGTAATACACTCGATAGCATCGCTGCTACAGAACCTTTTCCATTGGTTCCTGCAATATGGATCACCTTTAAACGTCTTTCTGGATGACCCAATTCTTCTAATACATGTTCCATTCGCTCTAACCCTGGATGTATTTTTGCAGGAGTGTGAACTGACAACCAATTCCAGACATCGTTTGCTGTTTGCAACATACCTTTGGCTTCCTCCTTAGAAAACTTCTCGTTGTTCATTTTGCATGGTAGAAGATTATTCGTCAATATAAAGAGGTAGGAGAGCAATCCTACCTCTCATGGATTACGCTTGTAAATCGGCATTTCACGCTTCTAATTATGCACGTTTTTCTCTATAAACTTTCATTTCGATCCAATAGACTTTAGTTCATAAGACATAAATTCGTCACTCCTTATATAAATAAAAAAGCCTTTTCATCTCAAAGGACGAAAAGACTGGTTTCGCGGTGCCACCTTTGTTCACAAACCTAATAAAAAGTTTGTGCACTCATCACGATAACGGACGTCATCCGGTCTTTCCTACTTTTTTCAGAAAGACAGTTCAAGGGCGACATTCAGCAGTCTTTTATCGAAAACCTCACAGCCAAGGGTTCTCTTCTCTATATAAAAGGGGATGCTTACTCTTCCCTATCCTCACTTGTAGCTAATATTATATACAACTTTCTCCATAACTGCTACTAGCTATTCATTATTATCTTATGTTATTCCAAAAGTACCTTTAATCGTTTCAATCATTCTTGAAGGATCAGCTAAAAAGGTAATAAATAAGATCGTACAAAGCATTAAAATAGCAAGCAAAACAATAAACAGTAAGCCTCGATAAAACTTTTTGGCAAAGGATTTGACAATTTCCAAAAAACTCGCTCCTCCCTCATATTAAAGTCTCTACGAGTATTTTTGTTTTTCTCTTCTATCGCACTTCGCAGATATTTTCCACATTTTAAATCCCAAAAACCAATGTAATACACTTTATACTCGCTTTCAACCCTAAAGGTTGAACATTCCATGTTGAAAATAAAAAACAGTATTCAACTCTATTTATATCATAAAAAATATATTTACTTTTAACATAAAAAACTTCACTCTTTTTAAGTATTACCTCTCATCATATCTATTAGAAAAGGATCGAATCTAAGCTTAATTATATGATTTATTTTAGATAAAATGCGAGAGAAATTTATTTCCTTTTGCCTTCGGTTCTTACAGGTTACCACTATCAACATTCTACTCACTAAACTCCATATTCGAATGTGTTCGTACTGAACCCTATTTATCCAGCAAAAATCAAAAAAACTCACCTTAATATTTAGTGAATTTTTTTGATTTATTACGGATATCGAAATGAACGAAACAAAAAGGATATAGAAGCAAAATAATATATATTTCCCCTAATTTCAACAATTGGTTATGCCTTTTCACTCACGTAAACCTTATAAACGACTATGTTAGCCCCTACGAAATCACTATATTTACTTATTTCATGTACTACTTTTGTCACTTGATATTCCAGTTGAGTATCCTTTAGATAAATCGTATCTCCGATACTGGAAGACAATCCACATACCTTACTCTGTACTCTTTTTCTACCCCATTATCATTGTAAACTAAAAAGTAGTCGATACGCCTTGCATCTCCCATTTTTTAACACCTTTTAATTATTATTCTTTATTATTCTAAAAAACATGTATTTCATAACATTTGTATATTATATTGGGAGTCCTACGAGAGTAATAACAATCCTTAACGAAAAGTAACTTTTAAAAATAACTGGGAATGCAAATGCTATTTTTTTTAAAAATAGTCCCAACACCATAACATTTTTCCACTAGCCAACATACATGTATAAAAAACAATTTTGCATCAGGTAAACTTTATACACCAGATGCAAATTTGAGTCAGACAGCAGAAAGGAGTTGAGAAACGTGTTTGTAGGTATCTTACTTGCAACTGCAATCTCTATTCCATTGATCAGTATTAGGTGTTTTGTAAGAGGGGGAAGACGTAGACAATCGAAAAAAAGACTCTATCATTGAGAGTCTTTTTTGGGGATCAACATATATAAATTTTATCTTATCTACATGATGTGGCTATGCGTTTGTCTATGATTGAAAACCAAGACACATCCCTTAGTTTTCTTCACTTGCTACATGGCGTATCGGTAATATTTTTTCTAAAATTTCACTGGCAACAGGTGCTGCAATTGCTCCGCCTGACATGCTGGAAAAATTCGTAGTCGGCCTATCAAAAGCCACATATATTACCACATCTGGATGGCTAGAGGGAGCAAATCCGATAAAGGATACAATATATTCATTTGGAATATATCCCCCTTTTGGATCAGGAATCTGTGCTGTTCCTGTTTTACCTGCAACTTCATAATTAGACAAATTAGCAGCTTTTGCTGTTCCATTTTGAACTACTCCACGTAAAATTTGCCTTACTTTTGTCGCTGTTTGTGGTTCTATAATTTGACGCTTCGTGATAGGATATTGATACACTTCTTTCTTGGTTCGTGGGTCCACTATTTCTTTTAATACATGGGGCTTGATCCAATAACCATTATTAGCAATAGCAGAGATCGCCGCTATTTGTTGAATAGGAGTAACAGAGATACCTTGTCCAAATGAACTAGCAGCTAACTCTACGGGATACAAGGCGCGATTATAGTAATATCCTTTACCTTCAGCAGGTAAGTCAATCCCTGTTCTTTTTCCAAACTTTTCAGTGATACTACCAAATCCAAAACGGCGGATATAATCAGACAGTTTTTCTGCTCCAAGTTGTTGACCTAGATGGATAAATCCTACATTACTTGATAATTCTACAGCACGTTGATATGTAATGGTTCCCCAACCACTGCGATTGGAGTCGTGAAAAGTTCGATCTCCAACTTTAATAGAACCAGAAGCAAACGTTGCATTAGGCTTAAATAACTTTTCATTTATGCTTGCAGCTAGTGTAACAATTTTAAAAGTAGAACCTGGTTCATATTGACTTTCAACGGCAATATTATGTCCGTTTTTAGCTGGATCAAAAGTCTTTGCTATATTTTGGGGATCAAATGTTGGCCTGCTTACCATCGACAATATTTCGCCTGTTTTAGGATCTGCTACAATTGCAGTAGCACCTTTTGCCTGATATTTTTTCATTGCTTCGTTCATTGCTACTTCTGTTTCATGTTGTATTTTAGCATCAATTGTTAAGATTAAATCTTTTCCATTTACAGGCGGTTTAAAAGTCTCTGGTCCATCTGAAATCATCATTCCATTTTTGGCTTTATGATATTTAATTGTTCCATCAACACCACGAAGCCATTTATCATAGACTTGCTCTACACCACCAACAGCATCACCATTGCTATTTAAAAAGCCTAATACATGCGCTAACTCTGAACTATTATACTCTCTCATTTCTGTGGGATATCCATATATACCAGCAATTTTACCTTTTTTCTTCAAAGCAAAGATTTTGCTGTATATAGAAGGGGAATATTTCCCTTTCCCTTCATACTTGATTTCAACAGCCTTTTTTTTAAGGGATAGCTTCTCTTCTAACACCCTAACCGGTATTTCCAATAGTGGAGATAATATTTTCGCTGTTTGAGAAACATCCTTAATCTGACTTGGATCAGCAACAAAATAATAACCCGGTACTTCCCATGTATAAGCTTCTTGCTTGGTTCGATCATAGATGGAACCACGCTTAGCATGCAAGATGGAGTTAGAATTTTCCCACCGCTTCTCTGCCATTGCTAATAATTCTTTTGAATCAAACGTTTGAATCCACAATAATCGTATTAATACACAGCTTAGTAGCACCATAAGTGTGAATCCAATCATGACGGAACGAACTTTATTTTTCTTCTCCGATTGCTGCATACCAGTGCCACCATTCTATTTTGACAAATTGTACGCCTATCTAAGGGTGAATAGAGGGAATGATTTGCAAGCCGTTTTGCTCCGCAAACTGACGAATATATTCTAAACTACTTCTTTTCATTTTTTCAGAGTCTAGCTGGGTATTCAATTCTTTCACTTTGTTGATTCTCGACTCCGTTTGTTGGATAGATACATCTAGTTGCGTTAATTCAGCATATCGAGTCAATACAAAGATAGCAGCCATAATACATATAAGTGTACTTACTAAATATAGAACTTTCTCACTGGCTGGAAGACCTTTGATTACTCTTCTTGATCTTGGTTGAGTGCGAGTCTTAGGTGTAGATACTGGTAATTGATAGGCTAACGAGGTATTCCCTTGTTTTTTACGCACAATGATCCCCCTCTACTCTTCGCTCAAATCCTTTACACAACTCTCGAATGATGTATTTTTTGAAACTCCACAAGGCTAAAGTCGTGGGATTCATTTGAATATCAATCCTTCGACCAGTTAGACCAATTGACCCATGTTCGTCTATTTTTCTTTTTGCTGCAATGATCCTTCTTTTATCTAACACCACTGTATACTTCATGACCGTTTTACCATCTCTTCTATTCTCTCTTTTTGCCTTCCATTGACCCAATTTCTTCTTTTGACTTTCTCATCTATCATTTCATTTATTTGAATTCTTTTTTTGACCCCTATAATTTCTCTGCTACTCGTAACTTTGCTGACCTAGCACGAGCATTAATTTCTATTTCATCATTCGTAGGAACGATGGGTTTTCTTGTTATGATGGTGAGAACTGGTTCATGACCACAAACGCAAACAGGAAAATGTTTGGGACAGATACAACCAACCGCTTGTTCTTGAAAAAAATGTTTGCAAATTCTATCTTCCAAAGAATGGAAGGAAATCACCGCTACTCTCCCACCTGTTCGAAGTAGAGGTACCACTTGTTGCAAAGCGTCCTCAAACACTCCAAGTTCGTTGTTCACTGCAATACGTATAGCTTGAAATGACCTTCGTGCTGGATGAGGTCCTTTTCTCCTTGTTGCTGCTGGTATTGCTTCTTTGATAATTTCCGCTAACTCAATCGTTCTTTCAATCGGTTTGTGTATCCGATGTTGCACAATATGACGGGAAATTCTCCTAGAAAATTTCTCCTCACCATACTGAAATAAAATACGACTAAGTTCTTCTTCGGAATATTCATTGACCACTTGATAAGCAGTTAACTCTTGTTCTTGATCCATACGCATATCCAGTGGTGCATCTTCATGATAGCTAAATCCTCTCTCCCCTTCATCCAACTGAGGAGAGGAAACACCTAGATCGAATAACACACCATCTACTTGGTCGATACCATATGACTTTACTACTTCTTGTACATATTGAAAATTAGCCTTATGTAAAATCACTTTGCAGGAAGCTTGGCTTAATTTTTGTTTTGCTGCTTCTAGTGCTCGATTATCTTGATCCAAACCAATGAGTGTGCCATTTGGTCCCAATCTTTTTACGATCAAGCTACTATGGCCTGCGCCGCCTAGGGTGCAATCTACATATACACCATCTGATTTAATGTTCAGTGCATCTACGGATTCATTTAACAATACTGTGATGTGTTGAAACAATGCTTGATCATCCTTTTACAAGTCAAAGTCGACAATACTTTCTGCAATTTCATTGAACGACTCTTCCGATTTTGCATAGTAGCTTTCCCAAATCGATCGATCCCAAATCTCAACCCTGGAAGAAACTCCAAGGACGACACATTCTTTTGTGAGATTGGCAAAGGTTCGCAAGTTTGATGGTAATACAATTCTGCCTTGCTTGTCCAAATCAACTTCACAAGCGCCCGAAAAGAAAAACCGGGTAAAGGCACGTGCATCTGCTTTGGTAAAGGGAAGGGCTTTTAATTTCTGTTCTAGTTGTGTCCATTCTTCTCGAGGGTAAGCAAAAATACATTGATCCAGTCCCCTAGTTAGGACAAAAGAGGAGCCGAGATTTTCTCGAAATTTTGCTGGGACAATCATTCTTCCCTTATCATCCACACTGTGATGAAACTCCCCCATAAACATGCCAATGTGACCCTCCTGATCTACTCATAAAATGACCAGTTTTATGAGTTTTTTCTGCTTATCCCTCACCTCTTACTCTCAGTTGAATGAATAAGTGGAACCATAGCTCTCCACTTCCCTCCACTTTCCTCCACAATGGTAAGTATACCACAATCCATACAAAAAATCCTGCACTTGTGTACAGGATTTGAACAAAATTATCTTATTTTGGAAAATATGATTAAACTTCCCAACTATTGAGATATTCTGTTTGTTCTGGAGTTAATTCATCAATCTGAATTCCTAATGATTCCAAGAAATGACGTGATACTTGTTCATCAATTTCATAAGGAACATCAATCACATGCGCTCCAATTTTTTCATTGGATTGATTCAAATAAAGAAGGCTTGACACTTGCAGCGCAAAGGTCATATCCATTATTTCAGCTGGATGACCATCACCTGCTGCAAGGTTTACTAAACGCCCTTCGGCTAGTAAATTGATTTTGCGTCCATCTGCTAACAGATATTGGGTGATATCTTTCCTCACTACTTCTTCTTTTACAGACATTTCTTCAAGTGCTACTATATCGATTTCGATGTCAAAATGACCAGCATTTGCTAAAATTGCTCCATCTTTCATCACTTCGTAATGATCCCGGCTAATAACCGCCCTGTTACCCGTAACGGTGACAAAGAAATCACCTTGCTTTGCTGCTTCCACCATTGGTAAAACAGTAAAACCTTCCATATGAGCTTCTGTAGCTTTGATGGCATCCACTTCCACGACAATTACACGAGCACCCAGCCCTTTTGCACGCATTGCGACACCTTTTCCACACCATCCATAACCAATTACTACTACAGTCTTCCCTGCAACCACTAGGTTGGTGGTACGATTGATTCCATCCCAAACAGATTGACCAGTGCCATAGCGGTTATCAAATAGCGATTTAGAAAATGCATCGTTTACTGCAATCATTGGAAACTTTAATTGCCCTGATTTTTCTAATGACAATAAGCGTTTAATTCCTGTAGTAGTCTCTTCACATCCACCTTGTACTTGTTCTAGTAAATCTGGACGTTCACTATGTAAAATAGTCACTAAATCTGCGCCATCATCGATGATAAGATCAGGTTTTGTTTCCAGTGTCATAATAAAATGAGACTTATACTCTTCTGGTGTTGGATTATAACGGGCAAATACCGTTACTCCTTCTGAAACCAAAGCGGCACAAATGTCATCTTGAGTAGAGAGAGGGTTGCTTCCGGTAATGACAACTTCAGCACCAGCATCCCGAATCAATTCTGCCATGCAAGCTGTCTTTGCTTCTAAATGAAGGGAAATAGCTACTCGTTTTCCTGTAAGCGGTTTTTCTAAGATTACCCGTTCTCTGATTCTATTTAAAACAGGCATATGATCTTTTGCCCAATTGATCTTCTGTCTCCCACTTGGAGCTAAAGAGATATCTTTTATTACACTGTCTGTTAGAGCATTCATTTGACGTTTCACTCCTTGTTTTTTTCTACCTATAGAAATAGCACTTGGTGAGTATTCCATTCGGGTAACTCTTGTTTACATAACATATGGAGCCAATCTAATCCATAGTTATTCCAAAAATAAACAAGGTTATAACTCCTTTCTTGAAATCCCTCCAGTGGATAAATCGCATTTACAACCTGCCTCTGTTGCCGAAGTGTTACTTCTAATTGCGTATCAATTACACGATGTGCTTTTTGTTTCAACCAACTCACATGATTTTGTAATTTTTTTGCTGTACTCTCTCCCATTTGCTCCATATTACCGCCTACCGTCTGGGTAAGTTCTTGAAGAAATGGTGTGTATAGCTCTTCTAATCGATGGGATAATTCCGCAAATTGCTGCTCTACATTAGGTGGTTGATTAGTCTGTTTCCATAACTCTATCAAGGATTGTCCTTTGCCTGTAAATAAAGTTTCCCAATCTACTCCCCAATTTTCTCGATATTTTTCAATCGAACGCTCTACAATTGTAACATTTTGTCTAGGATAAACAATGGGCATCTGCAAACCGAATACAGAAAAAGCTTCTTTTAAACAACCCCAGTAATCTATTTCTGTTGCTCCTCCAACAAATGCGAGAACTGGAAATACCATCTCCTGCATCAGTGGCCGAGTTACTACGTTGTTACTGAATCTGTTATGTTTTTCATGTAGATCCTCTATTTTATACTGAAAAAAATGATTACGACTTGTAAATTGATTTCCTTCTCGATAAAGTGCAACCCTTTGTCCGTTTTCTTCAATAAATAAATGGGCTTGGTTATCTTCCAATTGTAGAGGGGACGGACTCCCTCCTTCTTCCCATTTTTGAATCCCTCGATTCACCGCATCGCCCAGCATAGCGTTCTTTTCGATCATTTTGCGGAAGTAATCTACCTCTAGTTCCCGCAGCAGCGTATCATGTGAATCAATTAACAGTAAACCATATTCTGCAAATAAGTAGTGAAGGATTTTGGCAAAAAATCTAGTCCATGTGATAGGTTCTTGTGTTAATTGCTCACAAAGAGTCACCCAATCTGCTTTATATGGGCGGTCCGCAATTGCTTGATGTAGTTCATCTAACCATTGATGAACGATATGTGGTTCGATTGTAATAGTCGACACAGATGCTTTTTTCGTATCTTGCAAAGGGAAGGAATGTTTCACCATACCTGTTCCTTCTGGCATAAAAACATGGTCTACTTCTTGTCGATCATGATCTTCTCCTGCAATCCAAAAAACAGGTATTACAGGTTTTTGTAGTCGTTCTTCTTCTCGTTTTGCTAATTGAATAATCGTGATTACTTTATAAATCGTATATAACGGTCCTGTTAATATTCCTGCTTGTTGGCCCCCGATAACAACAACACTATCAGGTGATGACAATCGATCTAGATTTATTTCGACAGCTGGATGCACTAATTCAGGATGATGATAATTCCGAAGAACTTCTACCAACTGGTCTCGTTTGTATTTTTGATTGGTTACATAGCGATAACGCTCAAAGTAGCTTTCGTCTTGGGTTGGATCATAATGGTAAAACAATGTTTTTTGTTGGAGTTTTTCATTAGGAATCAAACACTTTTCTATTTTCAATTTCCGCCAGCCCTTCTTCCAGATGCTACTTACTTATCATAAGTAAAGTATACCACATGCTTAAAACAACATACTTTTTGCTTTTATCAACTCAGTCAAAGCAACATGAGTAGGAACAGCTAAACGAAGTTGGTCAGCATACGAAACTACTATTCCATTGAGAGAATCGATTTCTGTCTGTCGTTTATTTCGAATATCTTGAAGCATCGAAGATAAGTTCTTTGACGTCATAAAGCAAACTTCGCTCACTTGATGATAAATCTCTGTTTGATTAAGGTAAAAACCTTTTTCATCTGCTACTAAACATAATTCTTTAATTAGTTGTTTGATAATCGTCTGTATCTCTAACTCCATCAATTTTCCATTTGGTACTTCCAAAAGAGCAGTCAAAGGGTTGATCACTACATTTATTGCAAATTTTCGCCACATATTTTTTTCAATATCCTCAACCCACTCTATCCCTATAGTTTGCATGAGAGAAAGAAAAAGTGGATCCATTGTTTCTGTTTGATTCTGATTTACACTCCCTAATCGAACATAGCCATTCCCTGTATGATGGACATGATTTACTGATATTTTTCTCGCACCTTCGGTTGTTACAACCGCATAGCAATTTGAATAGGAGCAGGCTCGTAATTTTTCAACATGCCCCAAACCATTTTGCCATGCTACTATATGCGTTTGTTCATGGATAAAAGATGGGATAATAGAAAGTACTCGATTTAATGCTGGCTGTTTGGTCATCAGAAACAGCACATCAAAACCAGCAGAATGATTGAATTGATCAATCCATTCTGCTGTAACCCAATATTTGATTTCTTGATCATTTAGAGTGGTTAGAATTACACCATCTCGCCTGATCATTTCAGCTTGTTGCTCAGATTTACAAATCAGGGTCACGTCTGCATACTCATTTAAACGAGCAGCCCATAAAAGTCCAAGTGACCCTCCTCCAATTATACCAATTTTCATTTGAACTCACACCGGATAAATAGGATGTTTTCGTCTACTGAAATTCATTTGTTTTTCACTATATAGATCATACCTTTTTGCTAACTCATTACGCAAATCTTCAGGGTCCACCATGACATCCACAATCAATTCACTAGCTAGCCGATAGATATGAATATCTTCCTGATACGCCTTTCTTTTCATTTGAATAAAAGAATCTCGATCTTCTGGATCTAAAGCTTGAATCTGATTATGATATACAGCATTCACTGCTGCTTCTGGACCCATCACCGCAATTTGAGCAGTTGGCAGTGCAATACAACAATCTGGTTCGAACGCTGGGCCTGCCATCGCATATAAACCAGCTCCGTATGCTTTCCGAACGATCACCGATATTTTAGGAACAGTTGCTTCTGCCATAGCTGCGATCATTTTGGCTCCATGACGAATAATACCTGCTCTCTCTACTTGTGTACCAATCATAAATCCGGGTACATCCACTAAAAAGAGTAATGGTATCTGATACGCATCACACAATGTAATAAATCGTGCTGCTTTATCAGCAGAATCTCCAAATAAAACGCCTCCTTTTGTTTTTGATTGGTTGGCAATGATCCCGATCGACTTTCCCTCAAGACGTGCAAACATCGTAATTAATTCTTGGGCAAAAAGTTCTTTGAGTTCCAACATCGAATCCTTATCGACCAATGCATCTATTACTTCTTTCATATCAAATGGAACATTTTGTTCGTGTGGAATAAGCTCACTAATCTTATCAGCAATGGGACTGGTACAATAATCGACTTGTACTGGTTTTTGCAAATAAGAAAAGTAGGTTTGCGCAATCAAAATGGCATCATCTTCATCTTTTGCTAAAAAATCTCCACAACCACTGACGGAGCAATGCATTCGTGCTCCTCCCATCTGTTCCAAAGAAACCTGCTGTCCAATTACCATCTCAGCCATTCTTGGGGAGCCTAGATACATACTGGCGTTTTTGTCTACCATAATAACAACATCACAAAAAGCTGGAATATAAGCCCCTCCAGCAGCTGATGGGCCAAATAAGAGGCAAATCTGTGGGATTACACCTGATAACTTGACTTGATTATAAAATATTTTTCCGGCTCCACGTCTCCCAGGAAACATCTCGAGTTGATCTGTTATGCGTGCTCCAGCAGAATCAACCAAATAAAAAAGAGGAGTGTTTAATTTTTCTGCTGTTTCTTGGATACGAATGATTTTTTCAACTGTTCTTTTCCCCCAAGAACCGGCCTTTACTGTTGAGTCATTAGCCATCACACAAACCGTAGTGCCTTTTATTTTTCCTATCCCGGTGATCACCCCATCAGCAGGCAATCCTTCCTCCATTGAATTAGCTAACAATCCATCCTCGACAAAAGAATTTTCATCCAATAACCGTGCCAAGCGTTCTCGAGCAAACAATTTATCTTGTTCAGCCAATTTCTGATGATATTTAGGATGACCTCCATTTTGTAGTCGCTCGTTTTTGTCAGTAAGTTCACTCATTTCTATCACTCTCCTCGAAACCGCGGCTTTCTCTTCTCTTGAAATGCTGATAATCCTTCTAGACGATCTTTTGTAGGGATCAGATGCTCATAGGCATAAGCTTCTTTTTCCATCGCTAAACCTATTTCTAGGAGATAACCTTCCTCAATCGCCAATTTCGCTTGCCAAACAGCCAATGGTGCATTTTGGGCAATCTCCTCAGCCATATGAAATGCCTCATTCAAAGCTTCTCCTGACATAGTCACTTTTCCGATAATTCCCAGCTTGTATGCTGTTTCCGCAGATATCCGTTTAGCAGTATAGATGAGCTCTTTTGCAGCAGTTATACCAGCTATCCTACTTAGACGTTGTGTCCCACCTGCTCCAGGAATAATTCCTAGTGAAGTTTCAGGTAAGGCAAATACTGCATTTTGGGCAGCAATTCGAAAATCACAAGCAAGGGCTAATTCCATTCCACCCCCGAATGCTACCCCCTCAATTGCAGCAATGACAGGACAGTAGAGAGATTCAATTTGAAAAAAGGTTTGGCGAATCAAAGTGAGATACTTCCTTACCTCATCTTCGCTCATTGTCTGACGTTCTTTTAAATCTGCTCCTGCACAAAAAGCTTTTTCTCCTGTACTTGTGATGATCACTACCCTCGTTTTCTCTTTCTCGATTTCGTCTAGATATTGACTTAGTTGTCGCAATAATGGTCGGTTAAGTGCATGATGTACTTCTGGACGTTGAAGTTGAAGTATCGTGATAAATCCACATTGTTCCCTCTTGATCCAAGTCATCCTTCATTCCCACCTTTGCCAAGATACTGCTGTAATACTTTTGAAGGAAGCTCTTTTCCTAGAACACTTTGTAACCAATGGGCTGTTTCACACAGAATATTTAAATCAATTCCGGTTTCGATCCCTAAACCATGTAATAAGGTTATTACTTCCTCTGTTGCCACATTTCCAGATGCCCCTGGTGCATAAGGACATCCTCCTATTCCTCCTATTGAACTATCGAAGGTTGTAACACCATTTTCTAACGCCACATAAGTATTGACCAATGCAAGTCCTCTCGTATCATGAAAATGCATGGCTAACTTACCAGAAAAAGAAGGTTGCAGTGATTGGAGTACTTGCTTCACTTGTTTTGGAACTGCAATACCGATCGTATCTCCAAGGGAAATTTCGTACACCCCTAAATCTAACAAAGAAGAACATAAGTTTTCTACAACTGATAAAGGAACCTCTCCTTCATAAGGACATCCAAAAACACAAGATATATAGCCTCTTACAGGCAATGCATATATTTTAGCTTTTTGTACAATTTGTGCGATTTGATCGACAGCAGACTTTGTGGTAGCGTTTACATTTTTGAGATTGTGCGTCTCGCTTGCTGATACAAAAACAGCTATTTCTGTCAAAGGCGGGATCTTTACGCGCTCCATTCCTCTGAGATTAGGAACTAAAGCTCGATAGCTGATCTTTTTATTGGTGGTTAGTTTTGGTACCAATTGATCTGCATCTGCTAATTGGGGAATCCATCTGGGATGGACAAATGAAGTTACTTCTATATTTGTGAGATTGGCAGCGATAAGCCTGTTAATCAATTCGAATTTCAAGTCAGTTGATAGCAGTTTAGTTTCATTTTGCAATCCATCTCTAGGCCCTACCTCTACTATCTTCACATTCATGCCAATTCTTCCAGTTCAATTAATACTTCTCCTTCATTGACAAAATCGCTTTCTTTCACATGGACCGCTGTAACTTTTCCGGAGACAGCACTTTCTACTGGAATTAACATTTTCATGGACTCTAATACAATCACTTCTTGGCCTTTTTGGATTTCTTCACCGATGGAAACCAGTATCTTCGAAACAATCCCTACGATCGTCGCTTCTACTTTTGCCATCTTAAAAAACCCCTTTCCATTTGCCAATCATTTCTAAAAAATATTCAGTTTGGACAAAATATATTTCCCCTCTATCGTATCAAATTTCCTCGGGCAGCGTCGATTCTTTTAAAATAAAAAACTGCCGACTCGGTTTGTCAGCAGTACATAAAGTTATTTCGGTTCTTTTTCTAAATCTTCGTTTCTTGCAGCTAATTTCCTCGCTCTATCCATAATTTGCACCAATGTGCGATAATCTTCATTTACCAACTGGTAATCTGACTCTACCTCATTCAATTGTTCTTTCATCACTTTATTTTCCTGTTCCAAACGCCTTAGCTCATCTTCTCTTTCATATAACTCTTGTTCCAGTTGTTTTTGTTGTTTCTTTAATTCCCCTACTTCATTTTTATGCTGACGTAAAAATCGGATAACATGATCTAGTGAATATTCATCCTCATATGATTCCAATGTTGGAGTATTATCTACCCGAACACTACTAAGAGTTATAGGAGTTGTATAACGTACCCTTTCTTGCCCACGTCGTTGACGTTCTGTCTTCGCTACTTGTATTGCTGAATCATAATTTTTACGAACAGAACTATTCCAACGAAAACCACAAGCTGCTGGAGTTCTTCCCAATCGCTCTGCTACTTCTTCAAATGCAGATAATTGTGTACCGCCATCACGAATATGTCGCAAGGTTACTTCAGCTAATACCATATCATCTTCAGATGACCAAGCATCTTGACGCTTTACAGCCATATTCAAACCTCCTATTCTAAGCAATATTTTTGACTGTTTTATCCTATGCTTAAAAACCGAACAATAGTATATCTCTATCCTTTTTATATCCTCAAATTGCTAGAACTATACGTTTTATGGGGATTTACAAATATATTTTTTCAAGAATGATGCAAAATAATATGTAAAAAGAGTTATGTTAGTAACTAGTGCCATAACACTACTTGAACCAAATTTCTGAACTGGGTATAATAAAGATTGCTTGAGCGGAAGCTCTTCATAACGGTAATTATTTCTTGACTCATCTTGATCTATTTGAAAGGCTGTGGTTTTGTGGATCGCATGTTTCGTGTACTCGGTTTTTGGGCCTTAGCAATCGCTTTGATGTTTATTGCTGGCCATATGTACACTCAAGCAGGACTCTTCATCTTCCAAGCCATCTTGTTTGTAGTGCTTGGTTACCAACGTTTCACTGAAAAAACTTACATGTACTTATTTGGTAGTTACATGCTAATCTCTTTCTGTGGTATGGTTGCATACGCAACTTTTGTTTATTAAAACTAAAAGAACCCTTTGCAGTTTAGGGTTCTTTTTTCTCCTCTATTTTTTTTGTATGAGAACATGAAAATGCTCTCCCATCCCGAGCATAAGCTGTTTGATTGCATTTCGATAGAGCGGATTGGTGTAAGATAATATTCCTGCAACTTGTAAAAACTTCGCTTGGGTTCCATAAAAACTAGCAGTTAAACCAACTTCTTCTCCCCAATTCATTAGGTCTTCAAAATTGACATGGGCTGTGATATCCACTACTCCTAATTTTTGATAGGCATCAAACACATGTTGATGATTTTGGTAAAACCGTACAGTTCCGTCTAAATATCGAATACCACGCAGTTCCCTAGATAACCCACCATAATCCAGTGTCCAAATCATCCCAGACTCCAAGTTATTTGCAACTTCTTGTATCCAAGATTTAGCGTGAAGATTCACTTCTATCTGTTGTTCTTCTACTAGATCATCCTTAACGGAGTCTACATATTGCACTAATGCTTTCTCCGACAGCTCCCCATATACTTCTACAAAAGTTCCATTTTGCTCAGAAACATAAATCTCCCACCACTTTCCTTTTTTCCAAATCAGGCGGTGTACTGGAAAGGCATCGATTAATTCATGTTGATAGACAATGGTAAAGGGAGCATGAGGTATTTCCTTCCACTGATGAACCCACTTGACGTCATAAGGTATATCTTTCATCCTTTTTTGCTGCAAAGATCGATGATAATTACTTTTCTCTAGTGCAAACACAACAACCGCTGATTTTGGGACGGATTTTTGATGAAATTGATTTGCGATCTGCTCCATCAATCTGCCGTCGCCTCCTCCTACTTCAACCAATTGAAGAGGATCGGATGGCTTGGATTCTTGCCAATATTGCAAAAAATAATCCGCCAAAACACGTCCGAATAGCTTACTAACATGAACATTGGTAAAAAAATCGCCCGTTTTCCCTAATTTGGGAATGGGCTTCATGTAATAACCATAAGAGGAATGATATAAAGCAAGTTCCATCATTTTTGCAAAAGGTAATTGTTGATGAGAAGTTTGTCGCAAATGGCTGCGAATCACTTGCGACATCCCCTCTATCTGTGTAGACGACCAGTCCACTCCAATAAGCCTCCTTCGAGATTATACAGCTTTTCAAATCCCTGTTCGGAGAGTATTTGGGCTGCAATCTGACTGCGCATCCCACTTCGACAGATCAATAAAATATTTTCATTTTTATGAGGAAGTAATTCTTCATAGCGTACTTCCATTTCATCGTATGGGATATGGATGGAATTTTCTACATGTGCATCCTCATATTCTTCTTTGGTGCGAACATCCACAAAAACATAATTATGTTTTTCCTCTTCAAACTTTTTTCCAAAAACAGATGCAGGTATATGTTGGTATTTTTCCATAATGATCACTCCATATTCTAAGATGTTATTTGATCAATAAGTTGTTGCAATTGACTCAATTGCAGGGGACCTTCCACTCTCTTTACAATTTCACCATCTCGATTGATAAAAAAAGAACTAGGAATTGGTCCGATCTTGTATTGTTTTACTACTTCCCTATCTTTATCCATCCAGATGGGGAAAGTAAGTCCCATTTGTTTAGCAAAATTACTCACAGGTAACTCATTCTCACGGATATTAACTGAAACAACTTCAAATCCGCGGTTTTTATTTATGATGTAAGCTTGTTGAATCGCTGGCATTTCTGTCTTACAAGGTGGGCACCAAGTCCCCCAGAAGTTAAGCATAATTGCTTTGCCTTTTAGTTCCGAGAGGCTTCTTTGTTTCCCATCGAGTGTAGTAAGGGTGAAATCTGGAGCTTTATCACCTTCTACTGGTTTTCCACCCGTATCCGTAGAAACCTGGTAGATTGCATATCCTACCAATCCAATTAAGCAAAGCAGCAATATCCTTCTCACCCAATATCTCGTCTGTTTCTTCATGTCTATTCCCCTTCAGACTAAAACCCGGTAAAACCTCCGGTAAGATTGGTAAACCAAGTGATAATGGTGGTCATTTGATTGGTATATAAAATAATACCAAATAAAATCAACAGTCCTCCTCCAACCTTCATGACTTGGTTTGAATATTTGAGTATCCATTTGGTTCGTCCAATAAAAAAGGCCATTATGAAAAAAGGAATTGCAAATCCGAGCACATACATAGTGATATACAAAAAGCCAATCCCTAACTGTGCCTTAATGGTAATAATAGCGAGCACAGAAGCGAGTATTGGTCCAAGACAAGGTGTCCAACCAGCCGCAAAACTGATACCAATCAGCATAGAACTGAGATAACCAAGACCTTGTTTGGACACATCCCATTTCTTTTCACGCATCATAAATTTTGGCTCAATAATCCCAGTGAGAAATAAACCCATAAAAATCAACAAGACGCCACCGAGCATACGTATCAAATCTTTATAATTTACAAATGATTGGCCAATCCAAGAAAAAGTAAAACCTAACGCATAGAAAACAAGGGAAAAACCAAGTAAAAAGAAGAAGGTGTGGATCATCGTTAACTTTGTAAGATGTGTAGAGCGACCTTCTTCTTTTAACTGTGAGACAGAAACCCCAGTTATGTATGACAAATAGGAAGGATAGAGCGGCAGACAGCAAGGTGAAACAAATGACAGCATTCCTGCTGCAAATGCTAACCAGATTGTTACTTGTTCCATGATGAAAATTTATCCTCTCTACGATAACACATCATCTAGAATATCTTGCAGTTCTTCTTTACTCATTTCACCAACGACTTTATGTGTTATCATTCCAGTTGAATCGATGACAAAGGTAGTTGGAACACCAAGCAATTGATAGTGATCTGTTCCAATTGTCTGGCCATCTTCATTTTCTTGATCCAAAATAACGGGATAAGTATATTTGTACTGTTTCATAAATTTTTTGATGTTTGGTATGGTGTCTTGTGAAGTCTCATTTACCATTCGAAAATTTATTTGATCTTTGTTTTCTTGGTATGCCGTTTCTAAAAAAGGCATTTCATTTTTACAAGGATCACACCATGATGCCCAAAAATTGATAATCGTAGGTTTACCATTGGTTTGATACAGTTCCACTTGCTTACCATCTAGCATTTTTAGTTTAAAGTTTGGTGCACAGTTTTTCACTTCAATTCCGATATCTCCTTTGCAGTTTGCATACTGGACTACCGGTTTTTGATTTGCGGAAGCATCGTATACAGCATAAATTACTGCAATGAGCAGAACAAATATAAGTAAAGTGCGAATCAACTTCAACAGGCTTCCTCCTTCTTAGGAAAAAAACGGATTGGTATTTCGTTCATGACCAATCGTCGTTGATGGACCATGTCCTGGATGGACTACAACTTCATCTGCTAGTGTAAACAATTGAGTTTCAATGGACTGAATCAATGTTGTATAATTCCCATCTCGAAGATCCGTACGTCCAATCGCTCCATTGAACAAAGCATCCCCTGAAATGACCATATCTCCAACAAAAAGGGAAATACTACCGGGTGAATGACCTGGTGTAAACAATACTTTAAAGTTTCTCCCCATAAAGGAAAGGGTTTCTCCACCTTTAACCACTGTATCTGCAGGTTCAAATGACATGAGCTCTTCTCCAGCTAATGCAGCTGAACCATTAAGAACAGGATCACAAAGCCAAGCTTGTTCGTTTTCATGTACAATAACAGGAGCACTCGTAAGTTTTTTTAATATTCCTAATCCGCCAATATGATCAAAGTGTGTATGCGTTAAACAGATCGCTTCTATGATTAGATCCAATTGCATAATTCGATCCGTTAAAACTGTTGGGTTCATCCCTGGATCGATTACAACGCCTTTTTTACTCGTTTCATCATAAAGCAGATAGCTATTAGTCGCAATAGGTCCTAATACATATTTTTCCACCTGCATGAAGAACTCTCCTTTGAGCAAACTAAAGGATAACTGACAGAAAGGAGTTATCCATAGATGATTGCTTTTATTCGTTTGATTGGTATATTTAGTTTGACCGCAGGGCTTTTATTTGGATGCGCACAACAAAAATCCGCTCCAAATAAAGTCACACCCAAAACTCAAAAGATTTCTTATACCCAACGGGTAAAACAAACTGTTCCCGCCCCTCAGTATAACAAATCTTCCCGGAATGTTTCCAATCGACTTGAACAAATCGCTAAGCATGTGCCTCATGTAAAAGATGCAACTGCTGTTTCGGTTGGAAAATACTCGATTGTTGGTCTTGATCTAGAAGCAAATTTGGATCGAGGTAGAGTTGGGACAGTGAAATACTCTGTCGCCGAGGCTTTACGCAAGGACCCTGTTGGTGCAAAAGCTCTCGTTACTGCTGATACTGATTTAGTACAACGTATTAAAAACGTAGCTAAAGATGTACGTCAAGGTAAACCTATTTCTGGGGCCTTACAAGAATTAGCAGCTATTGCGGAACGAATTACACCACAACCTACTAAAGTAGTCCCTAAAAAATAAGATAACCTTCTGATTCGTAAAAAAGTCATTCTTAAATAGAATGGCTTTTTTATTTTTTATTGAAAACTTCTCATTTCCTCTATATTTACCATTTGATTTATTCCCTCTTTTTCTTTACCATAAATATATTAAATAGGTGTCTGTTGAAATCTAAACATTTTATGTTTTTGCTTATCAACCACGCTACCTACTCCTATCGCATAATTCTTAAAATCACACCTACATTAGGAGAATCACATAATGAGAAAGCAATTTGCAATCTGCATGACCTTTTGTCTGATTTCTCTGGTATCGTTTGGATGTACCAATCAAGCAGAACCTTCCAAACTAAAAGTTACACCGGAATCGACAGTAGTACAAACGAACCAGCAATCGAGTAACACCAAGGTTCCAACTCCCAAACAGTTACAAATAGTAACTCAACCTGACAATATCTCTGTGTTGGTAAACAAATACAATAAATTACCAGAAACTTTCAACCCAAAAGATTTGATTTTCCCAAAAATACCCTTTCTTGCAAGTGCTGCTACCGAAAAACGCAAACTACGCAAAGAAGCAGCGATTCAGCTAGAAAAAATGGTGAAAGATGCAAAAAAGGATAATATTTTTCTCAAAGGAGTTTCTGGATATCGCTCCTATCAAACACAAAAAGCACTCTTCAATAATTATGTAAGTCGTGATGGATATAACAAAGCAAGAACTTACAGCGCAATCCCCGGAACAAGTGAACATGAAACAGGTCTTTCCATCGATATGACAGGTAACGATGGAACATGTGCAGCAGAAGATTGTTTTGCTAAAAAACCAGAGGCAAAATGGTTAACAGAACACGTACAAGAATATGGGTTTATTATCCGCTATCCCAAAGGCAAAGAAGCAATTACTGGATATAAATACGAACCTTGGCACATACGCTATGTTGGAGTAAAAATAGCAAAAGAGATCACCCAAAAAAAGATTACTTTAGAGGAATATTATGAAACAACATCCTAAAATAAATAAGAATAGCAACAACATTCGTTAAGAATAGTTGTTGTTTTTTTGTGCCATATAAGATGGTATCTCTGTAAGTTCAAAAACGTCTAAATCTGGAAAAACCCTCTGCTGGTATTCCAATAGCAAATGCTTTAAATGAAAGAGTGAGATGATAAGACTTTCTTCAAGTGACAAGGAAATCGCAACTTTATATTTTTCACTCCAATCTCTCGGCCAAGGAAGTAAGATAATTGCATCGAGGTGAGCAATAGCAGGTGAGCAATTAGAAAGAAATGGATTCACTGTTCCTTCTGGAACCCCATAAAATTGTAGGGGTTCAATCTCTCTCGGATTAAATGTATGACTTCGAATTCGTTTCAGATTTAATAAATGAGCTGCTTCTTTATGTAGAGAACGATGAATTCGAAAATCAGCAACACCCGTCCAAAGAACAAGTCTATTTGTAGTATTATCTGCCAACTTACATGTGATTGTTTTTTGTACAAGGCATCCTTTTGGTAATACTGCTTGAGTTTCGGCTGCACTTCTCGTCGGTTGATGAAAGAAAGTGGTCGATGGGATATTTACAAGTTTACAAAGATTCACTAAATCTGCTTCCATATCTTGTTCCTCCATTGTCTATCATCTGCTCTGATAAGTTCCACATTATAAAAATCAAAATTCCGAATGATGTTATTTGCAGTATAACAGACAATTAAACAAACAAAATATAAAAACATTTTTTATATTAATATAATACGAATTCTAAAAAAAGAGAGGATAGAACTTCAGTTCCATCCTCTCTTTCCTTTGTATTTTTAATGAATAAACCATTTCACAATCGGATATTGGTATTGGCGATCTTGCAGGGCATAGATAATACCCATAATTGGACAAATAATTGCCATCAACCCGAAAATAATCAGGAATGGTACACCAATCAGAATGAAGGAGAAAAACCACGATACCGCAATCAATACTACCATGATCAAATGAAAAAATATGGCTTGTAGGGAAATACGCTTCACAGATCGATCTTGGATGATAAAGAAGACAATACATGGGAGTAAGATTGGAGCAAACCATGTACTAGCATGCACCAAAATTTTTATACCCTTGTTATCCAATTTAACCTCTCCTTTTCTTATAGTTACCTCTATTTTATTGAAAAACAATCCATTTTGCTTGGGAGATAAGTTGTATTCTTCTCTACATCTTAAGTCGTATATACATTGTGAACCTCTCACGACTGAAGTCGCAAGGTGTTTTCGCCACAAAAATAAAAAGAGAGTAGTAACGGAAATGTTACTACTCTCTTTTTATAATGAAAAAATTTGGTGTATACTTAAGGATATATGACCTGTTTGCTCAGAAAGGAATTATTGATTCTGATGAAAGTAATTTGTATCCTTTGTGATGAACCTTTTACACCTACTAAATCGCAAGCAAGAAAAATTATAAAACATCCCCATAAAATTCAGATCTGTGAAGCTTGTCATCATCGAATTTCGGCAAAAGTAAATATGCATCGTATCGAAAAAACTTAGTGACATTGATTATATTTGGGCTCTTCGGTTATATCTTTTAATAATTTTTCCGCTAACTCTCTAGGGAAAGAGATCATATGCTCTTCCCCTTTTTGATGATAAGAGACATGATATATCTGATCTTCTTTTTTCATCTCTACATTCATTATCTCATGATCTTCTTCCAGCATGGTTTGAAAAAAGTCTACTGTATCCTTTGCAGATACATCACTTGGTCTAGCTTCCCAGACGACTTTGATTTGCAGCCAATTAAACAGAGCATCTTTTTGTTGCACCTCTCAACACTCCCACTGTAACCCTATTTTACCTGTTTTTTACTATACCAGAGCCGAACACGTGTCACAACAATTATAGCTACTGTTATCAATAAAGCCTGAATCATAGGAAATTGTGCTAATTGCATAATCCAAAATAACACACACCCGATTGCTAATACAAAATAAACGACGAGCGATTTTAAAGGTGGTAATTTTCTAGCAAATGCTACCTTATAAATCACTACACTAAGGATCAAAATAATAAAGTATAACGTCCATGGAGGGACTACAGAAATCCAGCTGAACAATGTGAACGACACTCCCTTGTCTATCCAAAACTACTCCATCATTTCTACTCTAACATTCCATATCTGTGTGTTCAATTACTCGACGTAATCTGTCCGGATAATTGGTAATAATTGCTTCTATCCCGATCGATGCAAGTCGAAACATCTCTTTTTCTTCATTTACCGTGTAAGCTCTTACTGCCACACCATTCTTTTTACATGTATCATAGAGTTGCTGATCAATCGCAGAATAATGAAGGTGTAATTGATGGATATCCACAGCCTTGGCATACTTCCAAGGTTCATAGAGAACACAATCGAGAAGAAAGGCAATATTCCATGAGGGTCTGTACTTTTTTAACTCAAGTAAACATGGATGATAAAAAGAAGATATAATAACCCTTTGCTCCATCCCATAATACTCTACTAAATTTACTACCTCTTCTACCAGATTAGGATAGCGAATATATTGATTTTTCAACTCAATATTCACCATAATAGATGTATCGAAAAATAATTCCAAAACATCGGAGAGTTTTGGAACGGTTTCATTTGGCAAAGTGAGCAAAGAATTTTGAGAGATTTGATCATAAGATAATTGACTGATCCAACCTGTTCCAGAAGTCGTACGATCCAGCGTTTCATCATGGATAACTACTACTTCCCTATCAAGGGTAAGATGAACATCCAATTCAACTCCATCTACATTTGCCTCTCTCGCCATTTGAAAAGCCGTCATGCTATTTTCCATCGCTCTTCCCGAATAACCGCGGTGAGCAAAAATCTGAATAGCCATATATCCAATTCCCCCTTGTTTTGCCATTTGTTCAATATATGCCATAATGAGATTGTTATCTTCTTTTATAATAGGAAAAACCACTACTAATGGGAAGTAGCGGTTTTTTTGGGTTTTTACAATGCTTCTAACATCAACATTTCATGGCGTATTTCTTGTAATCTTTTTTTACATTGATCTATTTTGTGTACGCTATTTTCTAGCATTGCTTCGTACAACAGGGACAGCTCATAATCCAATTCCATACGTAATACGGGAATTCGTTTCTCCGGATCTCGGCACTTGAAAGCTCGAATGACATCTTCCATGTAACCACTGCACCCCTTTTCTTTTTACTAACAAGTGGTAATGGAACCACTTGATAACAGGATGCCCCGAGCTCATTTGAAATAAACACATGGAGCCAGTCCTTTTTGGAGATTAAGTTAGTATATGAATGGATGGAAAGAAGGTAACGGTATTTGATGAGAAGAAAACAAGAAAATAGTAAAATTTAATTCTTTCAACATACTAAAGAAGATAAAAAGAAAGGATGGATGGATCATGACATTCCCTATTTTTACAGAACAGGATTTTCATGTGTTCGCGATTGATGGATTGGAGACAAGAATGGAGGCACTGCAAAGGGACATTCAACCGAAATTTTCCACAATTGGAGAACATGTCTCTGCCCATTTGACTAGCAAATTAGGAGATACCGTCTACACCCATATTGCAAGACATGCTAGAAGGACTGTAAATCCACCAGAAGAAACATGGGTCGCTTGGGCTACCAATAAACGAGGATACAAAGCACATCCTCATTTTCAATTAGGTTTACGGGATACATTTGTCTTTGCTTGGTTTGCGTTAATCTATGAATGTGAACAAAAGCAACAATTTGCAAACAACTTCTTGAAAAACGTACAAAAATACAGTAAACAAATACCAACAGACTTCTACATTTCTTTCGATCACACGATTCCGGACGTCACTCTAGTTAAAACATTGGATATAGAAAATTGGCAATCGATAATGCAACGGTTAGCCACCGTAAAGAAAGCGGAATTTCTCTGTGGTATGCTCATCCCCCGTAAAGAAGCGGTAAGTCTTAATGGCAATGTCCTCCAAAAGAACATAGAAAAGACGTTTGATCAGCTTTTGCCTCTTTATCATTTGTCGTTCGAATAAAAATACATAAATATCTTATAATTATCATTTACCTTCATGTGTATTTCTTGTACAATAGGCTTGTTTTGTGATTACGAGTAGAAAGCAGGGCCGAAAAAATAATGAAGCAGTCCAACCAGAATAACACCCCACTTTTTACCAAATTAAAAAAATATGCCAATTCCAATCCATTACCTTTTCATATACCTGGACATAAAAAAGGCCAAGGCATGGATAAAGAATTTCGTGAGTTTATGGGAATGAATGCTTTATCCATCGATTTAATAAATATTGAACCATTGGATGACTTACACCAGCCACAAGGAATCATTGAACAAGCACAGAAACTAGCAGCTGAAGCATTCGGCGCAGAACGAACTTTTTTTTCTGTGCAGGGAACAAGTGGGGCCATCATGGCGATGATCCTTGCCACTTGTAAACCTGGAGATAAAATTATCGTCCCACGCACTGTCCATAAATCGGTACTCTCTGCAATTGTATTTGCAGATTGCAACCCGATCTTTATTCACCCAGAGTTAGACCCGATGCTCGGAATCGCACATGGAATCACTCCGATGCAAGTTGCAGCAGCAATCGAACGGAATCCTGATGCTAAGGCAGTTTTGGTGATTAATCCTACTTATTTCGGCTTTACTAGTAACTTACGAGAAATTGTACGAGTTGCACATGCACACAACATTCCGGTTTTGGTAGATGAAGCACACGGGGTTCACACACATTTTCACTCCGAACTTCCTGTTTCAGCAATGGATGCTGGGGCAGATTTAGCAGCGACTAGTGTTCATAAACTTGGAGGGTCACTCACGCAAAGCTCCGTATTAAATATGCAAGGAAATTTGGTTGATCCTCAGCATATACAGGCAATAATGAGTATGCTGACAACCACTTCTACGTCTTATATCTTATTAGCTTCATTGGACACTGCTCGGAGGTATTTGGCCATTCATGGAGAAGCTGCACTGACTCGTACGCTGCAGTTAGCTAGAAAAGCACGCAAACAAATCAATCAGACTGCTGGACTTATCTGTGTAGGACGAGAATGGTTAGGCACGGAAGCTCGATATGACCTAGATGAAAGCAAACTATTGATCCATGTGGGGAAACTTGGCATCAGCGGGCATGAGGCTAGTGATTGGTTACGAGATCATCATCAGATTGAAGCAGAGATGAGCGATTTGTATAACATTCTCTGTCTGGTGACACTAGGGGATACAGAGGAAACCATTAGCGGTCTAATCAATGGGCTCCAAGACTTAGCAAATACTTTCGCAGGGAAAACGTGGGCGGAAAAAGAATCGATCTCACTGCCAGATATACCAGAACTCGTCCTCAACCCACGTACCGCATTTTACAGTGAATCCGAATCGATTCCCTTTCAACAAGCAGCTGGAAGGATTATCGCTGAGTTTATTTTTATGTATCCACCAGGAATCCCTATACTACTGCCAGGTGAACGGATTACCGAAGAAAACATCGCTTATATTGAGAAAAACAAAGCAGCGGGACTGATTGTCCAAGGAACCGAAGACCCATCAGTGGAAAATGTTCGTGTGATTCGTTCTCATTGGACAAGACGTGTGCACCGAGATTAAATTTACAGCAAAAAGCCAGATATCACATAGAGGATATCTGGCTTTTATTACTTCTGAAAAAAAGCCCACCAATGGGTGGACTAGTATAACCTATTTCTTTACTCTTGATGATCCTCATGACAATGATCACAAGTACCGTATAACGTACCTACTTTATCAGCTTCTTGAAAGGCAATAATTTCTTCACAGGTTTGGCAGACGATGGTTTCCATTTACCCATCTTCCTCTCCGTCATATTAGTATGTGCCTTTATTATATTTATGTTATACTATTTATGTCAATAGGCTATCATTTATTTATATTTCTGCAACTTATTTTCCAACAGAGATGCTATTTCACTAAAAAACGTGTAATCATCATCATCTACTCCATCCTTTGTATCTGTTGTGATGATGATCTCACCAATCAAATGATGGCCATAATAAAATGGAACACACAATTGGGTAAATGTGTTATCCGTATGAGATGATAAACCACCGCGTAGGGCTGCAATGCTCAGCACGGTTTCTCCAAATGGAATCTTCATCGGCAACATTTCTATTCCTTGATGAAATTGACGTTCAAAGTGATCTTCTTTGGTCAAGTAAATGGAAACGCTTTTATATTCATCCACTTGATCGTAGACAAGTTGACATACTGCCTCGTAAAAAACGGTATCATTTCCTTTCCAGCCATCTGCTACGGAACCAATTTCCGCCCGCAGATCATCAAACAAATCCGATTTATCCATAAACCCAACCCTTTCCTAACATTGCTAGCGGTTAGTGTATCATATTCAATTAAGTGGTACAATTCAGAGGAGTAAATGAATTCCCTTCAAGAAAGGATGGACAATCTTTTTGAAAAAAAGCGCTTACATTCGACGAACAGAAACGATTGAACTAGCAGATGTTCAAGACACGCTGAATTACTATCGAGAAATGACCCGCAACACTGGAAAACAGCTCGCTTGGGATTATGAAGCAGCCGCTTTCCCCTACACGATGGAAGCAAAGGAAACAGAGGGTACTAAATACTTACTTCTAACTGGAAATGATCCTCATCTAAACAACCATATGGTGATTGGAGTAGGACAAAAGGAAGACAATCAGCAATATTATGTACAAATCGTCCTACCAGAGGATGCTACTCATCACGATGTAGCCAAAGGAAACGAGTATGCAAAATTTATTGCTAAACAACTCAAAGGGGAATTGCAGTTGTTTAATGGACGAATCATGGCTTATTCCTAACTAAAAAGCGGAAATGTCTTCTGACATCCGCTTTTTTCTATGTTTTATAAATTTTTTTCTATTTCATTTGCAAGTGCGGGCCCGCATCCTTGGCTTGTTTAAGCTAGGACACGGGCTTTTGGTATCGCAGATGCGTTCATAGATACCTACCTACTTTCGCTGGTTGGGAATCGACCCCTGTTGCTTCGGGCCTTTGTAGTTGCAGAACGGGTGGTGTCCCTTGGTTCCAGGGCAATGATCCCACGGATGCAGAGGATCCTCTTCTGCAAACAGGTTCGGACCCGTCAGCTGGAGAATGCAGTCCTCGTCGTGGAACCGATCTCTGCACGCGCACTTCTGCTCGATCTCGTCGCTCAAGGGGATTCCCTTCAGTCGAGTAGGTCGTCCAAGGTAATGGACACTTTATTATACCATGACTTATATATAGATTTCCATTTTTCAAAAAATAAACAACGATGATTCCTTAATCTTTTATCAATATTATTTGTAGACGAAATCTTTTTGAAAGAATAAATCAGGTGTCCACTTATACAAAAAAGACCACTTACTATACAAAGTAAGCAGTCTCATATTCAAAAGATTAACTTGCAATAAAATCAGAAATACGGTCTAAGATGTTCTCTTGTTTTACTGCATTTTTCGTCACCACTGGTATCGGTTTAAAACCTTCTATTTGATGCCCTTTATAATAAAGCTCTGCTGTTCCAACCACTGTACCTTTTTTCAATGGTGCTTTTAGATTACTTTTATATATTACGTGATAGCTGTAGTCGTTTTTGCTTTTCGCTTGTAGGGGAACGGGTATGTTGATATCTTGTGCAATAACAGAAATTTGTTTCTTCCCTTTTGCATTAGCAATTCGTACATAAACATGATTGGGAACAGATTGACCTGCCTTCAAAAAGGTTACCCGCTTAAATTGACTAAATCCGTAGTCATATAACTTTTTTGTCTCGATAAAGCGCTTGTCTTTGGATGTTGTCCCCATCACTACAGATAGAAAACGGGTTTGATCTCGTTTCACTGTACCAGCAAAACAGAAACCTGCCAACTGGGTAGAACCTGTTTTTATCCCTTGAACGCCTTTATATTCGTGTTTTAATCCTGGCAACATGCTATTCCAGTTATTAACCTTTTGTTCTCTTGAGGTTCCTGGATGGAACGTATAGGTTGCGATGGTAGTAAAGTCAAATATTTCTGGATGAACGGTTATTAGCATATTCGCTAACTGAACGGTATCTTCTGCCGACATCACATGCTGACCTTGGGTTTTGGGAGGATCAGGATAATCTTCTTGATTCAATCCAGAACAATTGAGAAAATGGGTATGTTTTAATCCCAAAACCTTTGCTTTTTGATTCATTAATTTGACAAATGCTTCTTCTGAACCTGCTATATGCTCTGCTAAAGCTACTGCTGCATCATTTGCAGATTGAACCATCAACCCAGTAAACAGTTCTTTAATTGTTATTTTTTCATTTTTTTGTAAATAAATTTGTGCTTCATTGATATCTTCGACTCGCTTACTGATCACCGCTTCGTCCATCCAATGAAGTTTTCCTTGTTTTATTTGGTCTAATACAATATAAGCTGTCATCATTTTCGTCATGCTCGCTGGTGGCCGTGGATCATGTTCACTTTTCTCCGCTAAGACGACACCAGATAGATAATCCTTTAAAAGATAGGCCTCTGCTTCAATATTTGGTTTTGTTTGACCTTGAGTTGTTTTGATATTGTCTGTCTCTTTTTCGGTATTACTTTTCAATAAAGACTGCTTTTCTTTGGGTGAATCTACAATTTCATCTTCAAAACTGAACTGTTTGGTAACGACTTTTGCCTGTGGTTGTGCAAAAGTACTGACAGGCAAAATCAGCAAAGAAAAGCTAATGGATAATAACAATATGGAACATATTTTCTTCATTCGATTACTCCTTCTTTCCACTACCTCTACTATGGTAGCGAAAAAACAATATCGATTCTCTCAAAAACGGAAATAGTCAATAATTATTAAATTTTTTGTCATTCTTAGGCAAAAAAAGAAAAGCATCCTATCCTCTTCAATAATCATCATGAAATATGTTGGTATGTTTTACATATCCATATATAAAAACGGATTCCTGTTTTACAACAAACGGAATCCTCCATTTTCGTAATAGATGGATAAATTCTTCTATAATATCAATAATTTCACTTTCTAATGTTTTTTCCCTTTTTTTGATATATCGAGGTCTAACCCTTATCCATTCCACATGATAAAAAGGCTCAAGCCCTTCTACCCAATCCCCCCAATACCAGACATCTTGTTCAAAGTTTTCTGGATGAGGCTTATTTTCCAATACATATTTTACTTGATACGAAGGTGGAAAGGCCAATTCTTCTATTACGGATTTCTGTAATCTTTCCCACTTGGTACGATTGAGAACCGAAGTTAGTTGTTTTTCTATAATGACAGCTTGAACACGCTGCTTTAATTCGCGCATTATATATTCCCCCAATAAAAAAACGACTCGAAAAGAGTCATCGGAAGGTTACATCTATTAACTTATTTTGCTCAATTTCTTTTCCAGTAGATAAATTCGTCCCTTTAATGCGTCGATTTCTCTTCTAATCAGTTCCTTATCGCTCACCATTTCATTGGTAATCTCCACAACATCTTCATACAAAATATTTTTGACTTCCTGAAACCCTTCGCTTGTATCATCATGCAATTTGGTAATACATTCTTCTACGTTCGTGAAACGAGTCTTCGAATCTTGTCTCAAAGTACTCATTTCTTGTGAAATTCGATTCTCCAATTTGCTTAATTCCGACAGGAAGCTGCTCTGAATTGCCTCTAGTAGTTGCTCATTATCCAAAAAAAGCACCCCTAAGCTATTTCGTTAATGCCTATTGTATATTTGCAGAATATGTAACGCAAGTCCTTTATCTCCTTCTTCTGTATACATGTCTATTTGTATAGAACATGGTTTGCCCTCTGGTGATCATATATCCTTGACACAGGATGGATTCACCAGAGGGCAATCTTCTCCCTGATCCAGTAGGATTTGCGGGAGGAGAACGTTCAAGCGTATACAGATGACATTCATAATAACTACATCCGATGATGCTTGATCTTTAGCGCGGTATCCACTCCACGACGAGTTAGCATGTAGTAAGGAAGGTTGTTATGAATAGTCTTTCTTACCAACATCACCGCAAGCAAGTTATCAAACATCGGAATCGAGATGCCTTTCACTTGGGATTCTTCCACCCAAGCATTCCCCGATTTGTACAGTTGCAACAGCATCAGAAGAGCTCGCTCAAAAGCGTTGGGCTGCTTGATACTCTTCTCATCTTCCTGTTCAAGCAGAAGAGAGTAGAACATCTCCTGGCCGTCGATTTTTTCAGCGATAACTTTGCCTTGATTCTTCAGTTTTCGAAGAATTTTTCGGATGTTATCGACAGTCCCATAACCCATTTTATCATGAAGTTCACTTGCGCTCTGACACGGGGCCATTCTGAGCAACCCCAAGATGTCCCCCTCAGTAGTAGGAGCTCCTTCAAGTGACTCAGTTACGAGAGCGTAATGGAACTTTTGCGAACTTCTCACCCAAATCACTGCTTCTGCCTTCTTCAGATGCTTAATGGGCACCTCGAGTTGATACAGTGAAAGATTTAGTTTTTCACTGAGTTCTTCCAACGTGCACCACGAATCAGATGCTAGAACACACAAGATTTCATTTTCTCTAGTGGGATCTTCATCCAGCAACTCAGATGGTAGAGCATACAGACGGAAGCCTCTTGGGCCTTCCACTGAAATCACTGCTTTCTTTTTCTCCAGCTCTCTCAGTTTCTTATAAATTGCAACCAGATGAAAGTCTAGATTTTCACCTAGCTCAACTGCACTCACCCAAGGCATCGTTTTTAGCAGATTCAAGATGTAGTCCTCCATACTTGGAGGCACATCAATAGAATGTGAAACTAGTGCAAAGTAGCGAGTTCTACTTCTATGAGTTCTTCCTGGTCCTTTCACTGAATGAACTGCTTTCTTTTTCTCCAGTTCTTTCAGTGCCTTTCGAATGTTAGATGGATCCTGCTTGAGTTTTTCAGCCAGTTGTGTCGCACTCAGCCTAAAATCCGCTTCCAGCCTACTCATAATCGATTTCTGTAGTTTTGAGAACCTGATTACTGTACCTGTGGTTTGCTCACTCATGATGGAAAATCCTTATTCTCGTTAGGAGCGAATGACAGAAAAACCAACTCTATTTATTATATCAATTTTTAAATCTATAGTAATTGTCATTTTAATTCACAGTTTATTTTGTGAATTTGATATCACGTAATCATTCATCCATTAAATACTGTCTCCAATATCATACGTCGTTCGGCTAATGTATACTTGCTCCAAATCCATTGACCATAAACGAGAATATCCAAATGCAGGTGTAGTCCTTGTTTATTGTGCAACGCTCCATCACTTGTCCCTGAATTCCCTACATAGCCAACTATGTCTCCAGCTTTTACATGAGTACCGACTGTAATGCTTTTTGGAATTTTTCTCAAGTGACAGTATCGTGCCATGACTCCATTTTCAAACTGAATCCATACCGTTCTTCCTCGTAATTTATCAAGAATACTAGTTGGTGTCTGCCCATTATTTTGTGCGCTTTTTGCTAACAAACGATTTCTTTCCTGTGGCTTCATCTCGTGGTAATGTTGATCAGAACGAACTACTATCCCAGTTCCCATTGACCGTACAGGAGTATTCAGATCAATGGTTTTTCCAGTTCCAAAAGTATACCAGTCTAATCCTTCATGAATCCCATGTCGGTAGCTACGCAGTGCTCCTGGAAGTGAAGAATCTACTGTACTCACATGTGCACTTGGTATAGGTGAACGTAAAAAAGACAGATACGTTGCAAGTTGTGAAGCTGAGAGAGTCAATTTCTTGTTTGGATGACTCACAGGTTCACTGGATTGTGCTACCATTTTTTTTGAGATTTCTTCTGGTAGATAACAAGTTTTATTTTGAAATAAAACTGGATTGTCAATATGTTCATATATTCCATCATGCAAGAGGACTGTTATATTTGGTTCCATTTGATAATCGTGTTTTCCTATTTCCATCCTGCAATTCTCTTGGATGCTATCCACCTTCCCTTTCACAACCCCTTTTTGCATCAAATCATCCAGAGCATAATAAGTACGCTGTCCCACTATTTTCTTTGGAATCTCATGCATTATTGCAGTAAATCGAAAGGTTTGTTTGGTATTATTTTGTTTGAACGAAAATGGAATCACCCATGAACCAATTTCTTCATATGAAATAAAGACAATAATCACAAGTACAGTAAGTAAAAAACAAGAAAATATTTTCTTCATGTGTCCCCTCTTGATTTCCAAAATTTAGAATCTATTTTACCATAATGAATTGGTAAATTTCACAAATAGAAAGCGGGCAGCACTTGGCTGCCCACTTTCTTATTGTTTCTAACGCATGGAAATATATACATTCAATCCGTTTAAATATAAAAATAAGTCATTTATGAATTGTCAGTTTTGCGAAACCTTTTTAGATTTCATCGTCATTTTCTTAAAGACATGGTATACTCGTGTTACTTCTGATTTTCCAGCAAAAAAGGCAGTCTTTATCTTATTTGCGAAAGATTGGAAAATAATTGAAATATGAAGCGGAAAATCAGCCTATTCCAAATAAGGAGTTTGACATGCTGAAACGTAACCACAAAACAAAGATGTACTATTTATGTAGTGCGGTAATAGCTCTCACGTTAGCCGTTAACCCTTTTTTGGCTAATAACAGTTATGCAGCGCCATCTACTACTACAAAAGCAAAAGTAGAACAAGCTTTAAATCAGTACGAAGCTGCGAAAAAAGAATATGATAAAATTCAAAAGGAAATCGCATCTTCAGATAAACGTCTGAATGATACTTTCCAACAATTGACCAAATTGAACCAAGAACAGGATCAAACCAAAAAGCGCTTGGATTCCGTGTTGGTTCGCCTTTATACTTCTGGGCACAACAATATGGAAGTGCAATTACTCGCTTCTACATCTTTTTCTGAATTTCTAAGTCGTTTAGAAGGTATTCGCTTATTGATGGAAAATGACTATCAGATTTATCAAAAGTATAAAGAACAAGCAGAAGCGATTCAGAAAAATCAAGCAGCTATTAAACAAGAAGCAGCTAACTCCAAACAATTACTCGATGATGCAGAAAAAAAGATGAAACAATTACAAGCTGAGTACAAAGCTTTACAAAAAAAGTTCAAAAGTGAACAGTTAAAAGCATTGGCAAAAAAATCAGGTGTCAGTATCAGTGATCCTGGAAAACTATCCGATACATCATGGATCAACAGAGCAAGAGCAATGATCGGTAAAGTCAACTATGTGTTCGGTGCGGAAAGTTATCCTAATTTTGACTGCTCTGGCTGGGTACAGTATGTATTTCGTGAGTATAGAGGTATTAATATACCAAGAACCTCAGGTGCTCAATCCCAAGTAGGTACTTCCGTCTCCCGAAGCAATCTCCAACCCGGGGACCTCATTTTCTTACAAGGAACCTATAAATCTGGTGTCTCTCACGTTGGAATTTACTTAGGTGACGGATTATATATCTCCAATGAAAATGAAAAAAATGATCTGCAAATCGATTCCTTAAACAATTCATACTCCCAAACCCATTATTGGGGTGCAAAGCGAGTAAATTAAATATCCATAAAAAAGCAGTCTCCCGACAACACTTCCTCATGTTGTCGGGAGTTTTTTCACCTTTGAAGGTGGTACACATCACGTTCCTCTTAAAATTCCGAGATATCCCGGAATGTCTTCCACCGATTTGTGGTGATCTTCAAAACCGATCTATCAAGAGGTTGGTCGATGCGCGAAATAAGCGTTTTTCCTGTCCTGTTCCAGATATGGTAACCAACGGCTTGGGGCAAGTCAGTACCACCGACACGAACGGAGGCTGAACTACCGATAGCGACCGCGTAATAGGCATCTCGGTAGTAGTCATACCACTCACTACCTATAGTATAGTTTTCTGCATGCAACGAAAGGAATACTTCAATCAGACCTAAGTTTTCACAAGTCAGAAGTTCATCTTGGTAGCTCCCATCGAACAAATGAAAGGAACCTGCGAAAAAGTTACGAATCGCAAAATTCCCTCTTGCAGCGAAAGGCATGGGAGAAAGTCCGTCATGTTTCTGAGGAAACCGCAGTGCTCCTGACTCGCCTGTTCCCAAAAGGATCACGGGATCTAGAAATCCTTTGCTGTCAGATTTAAGTTGTTCCTTCTCGAACTTTCGCAGTACCTCACCAGGAAGTTCACTCTTCCTCAAGTATCGCGGATAACCGAGTTCACCAGTAATCCCATTCTCTGGACTCGATACTTCCACAAAAATATGAGGAAGAAGGCGACTCATTAGCTTGTTATACTCCATCCTGTTAGAAAGAAAGGCTTTCTCTTTTTCTCTGTGTAGCGCTTCCTTTTTGGATTTATCCATGAGTTACCAACCTTTAATTCGCTAATATAATTGTATCATTTTTCATATTGAATTGTTTGATAAAGAAACCAACCTGTTTAAAATTAGGTTACGCTTTTTATGTTCCCATTTCTTACTACATGGAATGAAAGTATTCTTTGATGATCACTAAAACTCTCTCCTTCTTATCTTTATAAAGAATTAAACATTACTTATTAATTTTTTTGATCTGGTAAATATTATTATTGATATATATAGTTGAATCGTGTACCTTATATAAGGTTTGCCTACTAAAACTTAGGGGGATTTGCTGTGAGTAATCGATTCGATGTAATCGTCGTAGGAGCAGGACCCGCTGGCATTTTTACTTGTTATGAACTCACCTTAAAAATGCCAAACGCAAAGATACTATTGATAGATAAGGGGCATGATATTTACAAACGCAACTGTCCTATCCTCGAACATAAAATTCAAAAGTGCCCGCCTGCCACCCAGAAAAAAGAGTTTGCTGGCTGCTTGCCTGCTTGTTCCATCACGAATGGATTTGGAGGAGCTGGTGCTTACTCTGACGGAAAATTCAATATTACTAGTGAATTTGGCGGATGGATGACAGACTTTCTGCCCAATGATCAAGTAGTAGATTTGATTCGCTATGTTGATAAGATAAATCTGGAGCATGGGGCAACAGATACTATTACAGATCCTTTAACAGCAGAAGTTCGCGAAATTGAACGAAGAGGTGCTGCGGTTGGCCTTAAATTACTGCGTGCACAAGTACGTCACCTTGGAACCGAACAAAACCTCTCGATTTTAGCTAGTATTTTCCAATACCTCGAAACAAAAATAGAAATGCGATTTAAAATCGAAGTTGCTGACGTTGTGACCGAGAAAACCGATGGTAAACATACCATTACCGGTGTAGAACTAAAAGATGGTGCAACACTCTATGCAGACAAAGTGGTCATTGTACCCGGTCGTGATGGTTCCAAATGGCTTTCTACTATAATGAAGAAACGCCGCTTACAAATGTATTCCAATCAAGTAGATATCGGTGTTCGTGTGGAAACTTCGGACATTGTGATGAGTGAGATCAACAAACATCTCTATGAAGGCAAATTTATTTATAACACCTCAATCGGCACAAAGGTTCGTACATTCTGTAGTAATCCTTCGGGACACGTAGTAGTGGAAAATCACTCAGGTATCATGCTAGCTAATGGTCACTCTTATAAAGATCCGAACCTTGGTAGTGCCAACACTAACTTTGCATTACTCGTTTCCCATCAGTTTACAGAACCTTTCAATCAGCCAACAGAATATGCACACGAAATATCTCGATTGGCAAATCAATTGTCCAATGGAGGACTAATCATTCAGAAATATGGCGATATTCAAAAAAGTCGTCGTTCTACAGAAAAGCGAATCAAGGAAGGATTTATCGAACCAACCTTGAAAGAGGCAGTGCCAGGGGATCTTGGTTATGTATTACCTGCTCATACGCTGAATAGTTTGAAAGAAATGATGGAAGCACTCAATCATGTTACGCCTGGGATTGCTTCGGAACACACTCTCTTCTATGGTGTAGAGGCGAAATTTTACTCTGCACGTCCTAAGTTAAACGATCGTTTTGAATCAGAGATAGCAGGACTTTACCTTGGCGGTGATGGAGCAGGAATCACCCGCGGACTAGCTCAAGCAGGAGCATGTGGAGTATGGATTGCCCGAGATATTACAGAGAAAACAGCCTGATAGAAAAAAGAACGATCTCTACTAGATCGTTCTTTTTATGTTTCTTTCTTATCCTTTGGCCAAATCGTATAACTAAAACTCACCAAAAAATCAATTGCTAGTATGATAGACCATGTGTAAATGGTATAAGCAAATTGAATCGTTTTGCTTTCATTTCCAACAAACCAAATCATCCCAACTAATAAACCACAGCCAATCAACCAAGCCAGGGCATGTTTATACCATCCGATACGCTCACCGTAAGCATGAACACTGCCGTACATCTTTGTTTTTTGCGGCTTGGACCCATTGTTATAACGATATGCGAATTTTTGGTCTGCCCATACAATCATTGATTTACCATATACAATCGACACCCCAATGTAAATGGCTGCTAAACTATGAAAGAAGTTTGCCGTTGCACCGTTTTTCAAATCCAAAACTGTAATGACAATGATCGCCAAATCAATTACTGGAGTTGCCAAGAGTAAAAAACTTCCTAACGTTTTCTTCTGAAAAATATATCGGCAAATTAACCCACTTAATACAAACACCCAAAAAAGTACTTCTCCCGCTAAGATAACAAATGCCACCTATGACACCACCTTTTTTAATACATTTGTATTATATCTTTATAGTACAAATGTATCACAAAAATGCTCCTTGTGGTATACTCTCTTTATGCCTAAAAAAGTAGACCATGATATTCGTCGGAAGAAGGTAGCTGAAGCCGCTTGGAGAGTCATACAAAAAGAAGGCTTGGAAAGAGCTTCCGTACGAAATATATCGCAAGAAGCAAATATGTCACTCGGAGCTATGCGTCATTACTTTAAGAGTCAATCAGAGTTGTGGATTTTTTGCATGCAAATGATTATTGATCGAGTAACACAACGCCTTCAGGAGTTAGACATTCCTTCAGATACAGAACTAGCAATACTTGCTATGATTGATCAAGTATTGCCACTGGATGATGAACGAAGAGCAGAGAGTGAAGTATGGTTAGCCTTTATAAGTAAATCCCTAGCGGACCCAGACCTTCATCGATTGCGACAAGAAAGCCACGATTCTCTACACCAATTATTTCGTAGTCTGATCGATGCCCTAATAAAACAAGGAATCACTCTTGATAACTTAGACCCTGAGTTGGAAACGATGAGATTGCATGCTCTCATCGATGGTTTTGCAGTCCACGGAGTAACACAAAAAGAAAAAATCTCTGCAAAGGAAATGAAGAAGGTCATTCATCACCATATGAAGAGTTTGATACATCCACAAAAGAACAGACAATACGAAAAAGGCTGAATGTCCTTCCATCTTTTTCGATGTAATCCACATTTATACGAAATAATTTCGTGGTTAAATCGACTCCTAATTTTCGGAGAGCCCTCCAATCGTCTAACGGGAACGATAAAAAACAGCTTGTATCTTCATCAGATACAAGCTGTTTCATCCTACAAGAAGAAAAACAAGAACGGAATGAAGAAAAGAAAGGGTAAAAAGATAGGAAACAGTGGGCAAAACCACTGAGCTTTCGCTTTTCCATTCTTTTTCTTCACTTGCACAGGAATAAACACAATCCCTTTTTGATGTAATTCTTTAATCACGCCATAAATCACTTTGCCGTTTTTTAAAACTAGTTTCATTGGTTTACCGATGTGCTTCGTTCCCAATTTATGATGAGGTATATACTGTAAGGTTCTCAAAGTAGTACCTCCTCTCCTAAAGACTTCTATTATTATATGGAAGTCTACTAGGAAGAGAAACGGAATAAGCCCATTGCTATGATTCTTTTCTACTTTTATACATTAACGTTAAAGCACCAATCAAAATAGCACCTTTGACAATGTCTTGGGCATAATATGGAACATTGAGCATAGTTAATCCATTTAGAAGAATACCAATTAAAATGGAGCCAATGAATGTCCCTAATACGTTAGGTTTATTTGCCCCAAAAACAGAGTACCCGATCAATGCTGCAGCAACTGAATCCATCAACAGAGATGCACCAGCAGAAACTTGTCCAGTCCCGATACGTGATGCCAATACTATACCTGCAATACTAGCAAATAAACCACTTAAGGCATAAGCATAAGCTTTATACCGATTTACAGGAACTCCAGAAAGCCTTGCTGCTTCTTCGTTTCCACCTGTCACATACAACAGACGTCCAAACTGCGTATAGTTCAAACACAAATGAACTACTATCACAAAGAAAAACATCACAATTACCGGAAAGGGAACGGAAAAAATTTCACCTTGACCAATAAACAAAAAAGAAGGCAAAATTTTCCCTGGCGCTAGAGACCCATCTTGAAGCGGCATATTGTTATAGATGCTATATCCTTTTGTAATCGTCAAATGAAGACCGTTGACCATGTACATCATACCAAGTGTTGCTAACATATCTGGTAAACGAATTTTAACAATTAAAAATGCATTTATAAGTCCTACTAACAATCCAACTAACAGCGGCAGACAGATAGCAAGCACTGTTTCTTGACGATACCAAACCATCACAGCTGTACTAGTAATCGTAGCGAGACTCACGGTCGAACCTACGGATAAATCAAAACCTTTTACAATTAGAGATAGGGTAACCCCAATAGCCACTAGTGTAGTTATCGAAATAGAACGCAGTATATCTGTCCAATTTTTATACGTGAAAAATTCATCCGATAAAATACTAAAAAAAGCTATTATCAAGAGAATCGCGATGATTGTCCCATACTTGGTCAAAAAACGAATCCATCCATCTTTACTCTTCTTCGTTTTATTCTTAGGGAGATTCGCTATCTCGATGCTCTGTTCCATCCGAAATCCCTCCTGTTGCTAATGTCATGAGCTCTTCTAGTGTCGTTTCATTTGTCCTTCTCTCTGCAATAAATCTGCCATCATATAACACGAGTATTCGATCGGCAACTGTCAATAGTTCATTTAGCTCACTTGTAAAGTACAAAATACCCTTTTTCTCTTCTGCCAATTTGGAGATGATCGAAAAAACATCTACTTTCGCTCCAATGTCAATGCCTTTTGTCGGTTCATCAAAAAGGTAGATAGAAGCATCCGTATTCAACCACCTTCCAATGGATACCTTTTGTTGATTACCTCCACTGAGAAGCCCAACTGATTGTTTGGAAGAGGAAGTTCGAATACTTAATTGTTCAATCACTTTTTCTGCTAATAGTCGTTCTTTACGCCAATCTAGCCATCCTGCTCGGGTAATCTTATCGATATGTGGCAAGGAAAGATTTTGGTCTATCGGAAAATCAACCAATACCCCTTCTTTACGCCTCTCTTCTGGAATGAGACAAATTCCCGCTTCGATTGCTTTTTGTGGATGTTTTATTTTCCAAGGCTTTGCTTTAATCGTAACAAGACTATAACTTTGATCTTGCCCTGCTAGAGCTCTAGCAATCTCTGTTTTTCCTGCCCCTACTAAACCAGCTATACCTAAAACTTCCCCTTCGTGCAAAGTAAAAGTGACCGATTTATCTAGTTTAGGAACAAAAAATTGCTGAACTTTGAGCAAAGGAGTAGTCCTTTGTTGAGGTGTTTTCTCTTGAATTGCTAACAACTGTTTACCGAGCATTGCTTCTACAATTTGATCATCCGTTAATTCCGATACTTTACTTTGCAGCACGGTTCGTCCTTCTCGCAATACCGTTACTCGATCACAGATAGCACGAATTTCAGGCAAGCGGTGTGTTATAAAAACAATTCCTACTCCACTATCTTTTAAACGGCTCATGAGCTGAAACAATGCTTTTGTTTCTACTTCACTCAGTGGTGCAGTTGGTTCATCTAGAATAAGAAATTGCACATTTCTAGCCAATGCTTGGGCGATTACGATTTGCTGTTTTTCACTTAATCTGCATTCGGATACCAATCGATCCATGGAAATATTTAATCCAACTCGCTCTAGCCATTCTTTTGCTCGTTTTTTTCGCTTCTGTCTACTGAAAAATGCAGTACCTTGTACCAATTCATGTATACTCACGTTTTCCGCTACTGTAAGTTCAGGAAATAATGCTGTATCCACTTCCTGTACAACAATACCGATTCCAGCATCGATTGCTTGATGTGGAGAAGAGAGCGAAACCCGTCGCTCTCCTATCTTTATTTCTCCACTATCGCTTTGAAGTTGACCAGACAAAATTTTTACCAATGTACTCTTTCCAGCTCCATTCACTCCTAATAAAGCATGAATCTCACCTTTATGAACATTAAAATCTACTTTTTGGAGCACTTTATTCTCATGAAAAGATTTGACAATGCGTTTCATCTGGAGTGTCATTTTTTATTCGCCTCAACTAACTTGTCCATCCAAGGGGATGTAGCCGTTTTGGTAGCGCCCCACTCTGGGATGTATTTCCCTAATTGACCCATTGTTACAGCTTGACTAGGTAGATTCTTCTTTTCAACCAAATGAGGTTGTACACTAAATACTTGGGGAATAGTTTCTCCCGCTATTTTTTGATAGAGGAATCGAACTTGAATTTTCCCCATCTCCGATGGATCAGTTGCTGTTGATGCTACCCATGGACTGTTTTTCTGCTGGATTAACTGCAAATCCTCATCGCTTAAATCGATTCCATATACTTTGATTTCTGTTCTTCCTGCTTGTTGAATTGCTCTAGTAACTCCTTTTGCAAATTCATCCCAAGGAGCAAATACAGCGTCAATTTGACCTTTTGGATATTTTTGCAAAATAGCTTCCATCTGCGTTTGTGTATCAAGTGCAGTGTTATTAGAAGCATTTCCGAATTTAGCAATCTCTTTAATCTCTGGATAACGTTGTTTAAACGCGTTATAGATCACATTACGGTTTTCCATCGGAGCAAATCCGCCAACCCAAACGTAGACAATGTTCCCTTTTCCATTGAGGTCTTGCGCAAGGGTACGAAGGGAATTCCAAGCTAAGGAGTAGTCATCTTGATCGATAACGGTAACACCAGGGATGCGTAGATCACTATCAAAAGCAATGACTGGAATACCTGCTGCTATTGCTTTTTTTACACTTGGAAGGAGTGCGTCCGCACGACCATGATCCAACAATATACCATCCACTTTTTGACTTACTGCATTATCGATATAAGAGGCCATTTTCGCAAGATCATTATCAGCATTATATACTTGCACTTCTCCTCCAAATTGTTTTACTTGTGCTTGTACTCCTGCAATATATTGACTAGAAAACGTACCGATAGACAATTGCGATATAGCTGCTATTTTTAGAGGCTTTTTTAATTTTTCTGGGATTGCTGTGTTCTTACTTTGGCTGGTAGATGATGTAGAAACAGAATTATTATTCGTCGATTGGTTTACTTGGTTTTGTTCGTTAGAGCAAGCGGTCAATGCTAAGATCGAGATGAGTAGAAAAATAAGCCATTTCGTACGTTTCATGACACCGTCTCCTTTGTTATCTGCTCTATAAGATTGTCTAAGTTGTTCGGGGAGAAAATCCCTTGTTCGGTAATAATTGCCTTAATATAATCTGCTGGTGTAACATCAAACGCTGGATTGAAGACTTTGGTAGAAAGCGGTGCCAATAGTGCATCCCCAATTCGAGAGATTTCTTCGCCAGAGCGTTCTTCAATCGGTATATCCTTACCAGAAGCTGTATCTATATCAAATGTGGACAGCGGTGCTGCCACATAAAATGGTATATTCAAAGCTTTAGCTTGAATGGCAAGACCAAAAGTGCCTATTTTATTGGCAATATCACCATTTCTAGCAACCCGGTCACATCCAACTATCACTGCATCTATCCTTTTGGTTTGCATCGTGTGTGCAGCCATGCTGTCCGTAATCAATGTCACATCAATATCTGCTTGCTGCAATTCCCATGTTGTCAAACGTGCTCCTTGCAAAAGCGGTCGGGTTTCACATGCATAGATGTGAAGATTCCATCCTTGTTCTTTTGCTATATAAAAAGGAGCTAAAGCGGTGCCATATCTTGCTGTCGCTATACTACCCGCATTACAAATCGTCATGATATTTTGTTCGTCGGCAAACAATGTCAACCCATGTTCACCAATCTTTCGGCAAGTTGCTTCATCTTCCGCTTGGATTTTCAAAGCTTCCGCTTCCATCACTTGTTTTGCTTCGGAAACACTACTCACCTTTTCTGCTTGATTTGCAACGCGATCTAAAGCCCACTTCAGATTAATTGCAGTAGGACGTGAGCTTGCCAACTGAGACTTCGCGCGGCGCAGTGCATCGAGAAAGCTAGGAAAATCAGATGCTTTCCAGTCATTTGCCCATACTACAAGTCCAAAGGCCGCTGCTATGCCAATAGCTGGCGCACCTCTCACTTGTAGACGCTGAATGGCATGCCAAACATCATTGAGAGAAGAAAGTCGAACGTATTCCATTTTTTGTGGCAATAAACGCTGATCCAACAATGAGATATGATCTTTCTTATAAATTACGGATGTAACTCCCACTTTCTGCTCTACAACTGTCATGTTAACGATTCCTCCACCCAAGCGAGAAAAGTATGGATATCTTTTAACTTTCCTCTATTTTTAATCAATACAGCTCCTACAGTCAGTGCTTTTTGTTTTAAGTCAATTTGAACTGGTGCATCATCAATCGAATTTAGATCAGCAACTTGTGCCAGACCAATCGTTCTACGCACTACTTCACAACCTGTAAAACCGAGTGTATCTTGCCAAACTTTTTCAAGAAATGCTTCGGCTACACCATCAATGCTTGAAAAAGTAAAATGTCCTTTTGTCTTGCAAAGTTCTAAAAATTGAGTGGCAAACGTTTCCCATGTTTGCTTGCTTGTATCTAATAGATACTTGCGAAAAGCCTGCAAATCTTCCATTTTTTGGAGGTGAGCTTCTTGAGAAATATAATTCAACAACAGATTAGCAAAGAAAGAACCTAGATCAAAACCAATAGGACCAACAAAAGCAAATTCTGGATCGATCACCTTAGTAGAATCTTTGGTAACGAAAATACTTCCGGAGTGGAGGTCACCATGAAGCAAAGCCTCTGCTTCTGTGAGGAATTGCAGTTTGAGTTTGGCTGCCTCGCGTTTTAACTCTTCATCTTGCCAAAACTTCACTACAAAAGGTCTTATTTCATCAGAAATCTCATTCGTATCATGATCAAAGAATGGATCAGTAAAAACGAGATCTTCCGTAATTTTGCATAATTCTGGATTCAGGAAATCTTTAACCAAGGCTTTCTTGGTAAATGGATGTAAATAAAAATCACTAGTATGAAATAATGTTTGCGCAGTAAACGTACCAATATGTTTTCCGAGCTCAGGATACTGATTGCCAGCTATCCATCCAGAGCGAAGAATATCATGAGAAGATAAATCTTCCATCACGGTATAAGCTAAGTCTTGATCATGATCATAAACAACGGGAACTAACTCAGGAACCACTTCTCCTGCTTTTTGCAAGGATAAGTATTCGATTTTTGCCCGATCTAATGTAAGAGGCCAACTCTCTCCTACTACTTTTGCATAAGGTAATGCTTGCTTTACAATCAAAGACTTACTTGTCTTTGGTTCTCGAAGGTGAAACACATAATTGAGATTTCCATCTCCAACCTCCGATACTTCCAATTGTTTTACATTTTCAAAATACTGGAGCTGTTCTACTACAGATCGAACCGTATCAACCGTTAGTGCTCGATACGAACGCTCCTGAGTTGTTGTCATCTATGACCACTCCTTTTTTCTGGCAAAATCAAAAAACCTCTTTCTGTAAGAAAGAGGCTCGGAATAGTCCAAACCTCTTATCTTACAGAACGAACAACGTCCTGTTGGAATTAGCACCGTGCCTTGCGTGGGTTTATTCCACGGCCCATAAGAAAAACATGAGCCCCATCTTGCGATGGTATTACGGTCGGTTGCTGGGCTTCATCGGGCCATTTCCCTCCACCTACTCTTGATAAGAGATGCACAGCTTTATATTTTTGTTTATCCAATGTTTTTGAATAAGTACTATCTCAGAATAGTAAAGGCTTATTTTGTATTTGTCAATAAAAAGTCTTTTTTAAACAAAAAGTTTTTGACAGTTATTCGGCTAAATTGTAGCATAAGATAATTAGATACAAACTAGGAAGTGGAAAAATTGCAAACATTTCAATATGCTGATCGACTACAGTCATTACCCAAACAATTTTTTGCCAAATTGGTAGCTGATGTTAATCGATATGTGCAAGCAGGAAAAGATGTCATCAATCTCGGTCAAGGAAATCCTGATCTCCCTACTCCTGATCATATTATTCATTCCTTACAATTAGCAGCTGAAAATCCACAATTTCACAAGTATTCTCCGTTCCGTGGATTTACTTTTCTCAAAGAAGCAATTGCTGCCTACTATCAACGAGAATATCATGTATCACTCGATCCAGAAACAGAAGTAGCCATTCTTTTTGGCGGAAAAGTAGGATTAGTAGAAATCGCACAATGTTTTTTAAATCCAGGAGATGTCGCATTGGTACCTGATCCCGGGTATCCTGATTATTGGTCAGGAATTGCCATGTCAGGAGCCCATATGGAAATGATGCCACTTTTAGCAGATAATCAATTTCTCCCTGACTTTCATCAAATATCTCAAGATATTTTAGAACAAGCAAGACTAATGTTTTTAAATTATCCTAACAATCCAACTGCTGCAATTGCAACACCAGAGTTTTTTGTCGAAACCGTAAAACTTGCAACGCAAAACAGTATTTGTGTGGTTCACGATTTTGCATATGGAGCAATTGGTTTTGATGGACAAAAACCACTAAGTTTCTTACAAACTCCAGGTGCAAAAGAAATTGGAATTGAGATCTATACGTTGAGTAAGACCTATAATATGGCAGGTTGGCGGGTTGGATTCGCACTTGGAAATAGATCTGTCATTCAAGCGATTGAACTGCTGCAAGATCATTTTTATGTCAGTTTGTTTGGGGCTATTCAGCAGTCAGCAGTTACTGCTCTTTTAGAATCCCAAGACTGTGTGAAAGAATTGGTTCAAACGTATGAAAATCGCAGAAATACCTTTATTTCCGGTCTAACACAAATAGGATGGAATGTCCCTCAGCCAAAAGGTTCTTTCTTTTGCTGGCTTCCAGTACCTTCTGGGTATACATCCACTACTTTTGCGGCAAAACTTTTAGATCAGGCACATATTGCCGTCGCCCCAGGCATAGGGTTTGGAAAAGCGGGAGAAGGCTATGTTCGAGTAGGTTTGCTCACAGATGAAAAACGATTGGAAGAAGCAGTTTACCGATTGGATCAGTTGGCATTATTTCATTGACAAAAAAATCATATTCATTCATAATCGTACTAACTGTTGCATATAAAATGAAACATTCTCTTATCAAGAGCAGGCGGAGGGACAAGCCCTATGAAGCCCGGCAACCGATTTACCCAATAGGTAGAAACGGTGCTAATTCTTACAGTTTTCAAACTGAAAGATAAGAGGAAGTGGCGTAAACTATTCCCCCTTCCTCTTGGAAGAGGGTTTTTCACTTTTTTTGATAGAGGAGGGATAAGGTATGGGTGCGGCAACTGCAACTTATTTAGTACCAAACAAGGGAAATATACTAGAAAAAGCAGAACAAATCGCCCTTGGACTAACTGTCGGTTCATGGACAAACTTACCTGAGGTAGATCAAACACAACTGGCGAAACACAAAGGAGAAGTCATTTCTGTAAATGAAATCTCTGACGATCAAAGTCTGATCACTATTTCTTATCCAGCGGTCAACTTTTCCGCTGATATTCCTGCCATCCTCACAACTGTATTTGGGAAATTATCCCTTGATGGAAAAGTAAAGCTAGTAGATCTCGATTTCACACCAGAATTAGAAGGGCGTTTTCCTGGACCTACCTTTGGAAACCTAGGTGTTCGCAATCTACTAGAAGTTTCGGATCGACCATTGTTGATGAGTATTTTTAAAGGCATTCTCGGCAGAGACCTAACTTTCTTCAAACAGCAACTACGAGCACAGGCACTTGGCGGTGTTGATATCGTAAAAGACGATGAGATCTTATTCGACAACCCAGCTACACCTTTTGAGCAACGAATCGATGCTGCCAAAAAAATACTTCAAGAAACCGAACACGAAACAGGAGAAACGACATTATATGCTGTAAATCTTACTGGTCGTTCTACTGAACTATTGGAAAAAGCAAAAAGAGCAGTCCAGCTAGGAGCCACCGCATTGTTGTTCAATGTGTTTACATATGGCTTGGACACGTTGCAAGCGTTAGCAGAAGACAAAGATATCTGTATCCCTATTTTGGCACATCCCGCGTTTGGTGGTGCAGTGACTGCATCTGCTCACTATGGAGTAAGCGCACCATTGTGGTATGGGAAATTATTGCGCGCAGCAGGCGCTGATTTGGTCCTATTTCCGTCACCTTATGGAAGTGTGGCACTCGAAAAAGACGCAGCTTTAGGGATAGCACGAGAACTGACTTCCCCACATGAAACATGGAAAAGAGCACTGCCTGTACCATCTGCTGGAATCCATCCAGCGCTTGTTCCAAAGCTGATCGAGGATTTTGGGGTGAATACTGTGATCAATGCCGGCGGCGGCGTACATGGACATCCAGACGGTGCATCTGCTGGTGGAAAAGCATTTCGGCAAGCTATCCAAGCTGTTCAAAAAGGCATTCCGCTAAAAGAAGCAGCCCAAACACACCATGAACTTGCAGCAGCACTTCAACTATGGGGTGATACAGGAAAATGAGCAAACAACCGATTATCTTTTGTGATTTTGATGGAACAATCACTCAATCTGATAACATCGTATCCATTATGAAACACTTTGCCCCTCCACAATGGGAAACACTCAAAGACAAAGTGTTAAGCCAAAGCCTATCTGTCAAAGAAGGTGTAGGCAAAATGTTTTCCTTGTTACCAAGTACGCTCAAAGAAGAAATCATCCAGTATGTAAAAGAAATTGGTATTATTCGAGATGGATTTGCTGAATTTGTTGCCTTCACAAAAAAACAGAATATCCCTCTTTATATCGTTTCTGGCGGCATTGATTTTTTTGTATATCCGATCTTAGATCGCTATATAGATCGAGATCTCATTTACTGTAATGCAAGTGATTTTTCGAAGGAAGAAATTGAAATTATTTGGCCACATGTCTGTGATACCCATTGTTCCAATGATTGTGGATGTTGCAAACCTTCCATTCTACGCCAATTTGACGGCACGAAATACGAGAAAATCGTCATCGGGGATTCAATCACAGACTTACAAGCTGCCAAACTTGCTGATCGTGTTTATGCAAGAGATTTCTTAAGCAAAAAATGTGAAGAATTACAAATACCTTATACTCCATTTGAACAATTCACAGAAATTATCCAAGATTTAAAAGGGGTTAAGTCAGTATGAGTCTCTTACTAACACGCCTTGAAGAAATCTCATCGATCAAGCAAGAATTGGCTGAAAGAAACTGGTTTCCCGGCACCAGTGGCAACCTATCGATTAAGGTAACTACTAACCCTACTACCTTTTTGGTCACTGCAAGCGGTAAAGATAAAACAAAGCGTACACCTGATGATTTTATATTGGTCGATGAACAAGGAAATCCAGTAGAAGAAACGAATACAAAAGTCTCTGCTGAAACAGCATTACATGTGGAGGTATATAAACGCACGAGTGCTGGATGTTGCTTACATGTCCATACTGTCGACAATAATATTATCTCTGAAATCTACGGTGACCAAGGACAAGTTGTGATCCGCAATCAAGAGCTGATTAAAGCATTTGGTATTTGGGAACAAGATGCCCAAATTGTAGTACCCATTATCGAAAACCTTGCTGATCTTAAAGCACTAGCTGCTTTGTTTGGCAATGCTATCCGACCTCCAGTTCCCGGCGTACTGATTCGAAATCATGGTATTACGGCTTGGGGCAAAAATGGATTTGAAGCAAAAAAGCATTTAGAGGCCTTCGAGTTCCTCTTCTCCTATCAAGTAAAATTACAAATGATAGTTTCATCTAAAATCCAATACATTTAGGAGTGTGTTAACATGGCACAGTTACGTTTTCATGACAACGAAGAACGTGTTTCCAATCAACAAGCAGTGAGTAAGTATTTGGAAAGCCAAGGCGTCATCTATGAACATTGGAACATTACAAAGCTTCCTAACCACCTTCAAGAAAAATATGATCTATCAGACAGCGAAAAAGCAGAGATTATCCAAACTTTTCGAGTAGAAATCGATGATTTATCTGCACGTCGTGGTTATGCGACAGAAGATGTTATCTCTTTATCTCCAAATACTCCAAATCTAGATGAGTTGCTGAACAATTTCCTTAAAGAACACCATCATACTGATGATGAAGTTCGTTTTATTGTAAGTGGTCATGGTATTTTTGCAATCCAAGGGCCGAACGGACGATTCGTCGATGTAGAGTTAGAACCTGGAGACCTCATTTCCGTACCGGAAAACTACCGCCATTATTTTACTTTAATGGAGGACAAACAAGTAGTAGCTGTTCGGATTTTTAAAGGAAAAGAAGGCTGGGTTCCCATTTATGAAAAACAGAACTGAGTATTTCACTCAGTTCTGTTTTTCATAATACATCTCTTTTTGGTACTACTAGATAAGAGAATCTTGCAAATAGAGATAACGACACGTTCACTGGTACTACCTTAAATAGAACAATTCGACTACAAACAATTTTATCTACACCAATAATATCCATCTTGACACTCCATACGGCTATATCCGTAGGATTCTTGGGACGATAGACTCTTGACTATTTCATTACCAAGCTAACCCCGTGTGTCCCACGGTTTATGTATGTTGATTTCCTCTTTGCCGCGACAACTTGGTTTTCGTCTGAAGCGACTAGACATATATTACCATGCGAATATTTGTTTGTAAAGTTATTTTTTCAAAGGTTGGATTGGTGAAGGAAAACTCCTTCTCCTCGTCCAACGATCACTTTCACCCCACGAGTTAAACCATGGATTTTCTCGCTCGCAATGATATTGATATTTTCAAAATCATCCACACAATAAGCCTCATATCCATTTTTGGTTAACATCGACTGCAAACGACTACTAATTTCCTTATCATCTTCTACAATGAGTATGGTGTTCAAAAAATCACTCCTGCTCCACTTTGCTAATATTATATAAAAAACCTGAGCCGGAAAGCTCAGATTTTGGTCTGTTTCTCTTCTCTTATTCTATTGAAACGATTTTTCATAAACTTCGCAGTCCACTCATCTACTCCCCAATAGAAAAAGGACAACACAATCGAACCATATAATACAATTTGACTGAGTATTTTAAACTCTGGTAAGTCCAAAAAGATACCTTTATCCAAAAAGTAATAATATACCAATAGGAAGGTAGAGACAATAATAAGCAGTAGATGAACCCACCGCTTCCATTCACCAGCCCTGATCAAAACTCCATCAACAATCAAACTTACCACAGTCATGAGCAGCGTGATGGAGATAACGATCATCACAGTAGCGCTGATCCCAATCCATACAGCAGGGCCTCCAAAGATGAGACTTGCTCCAAAACCACTTAGCAATCCTATAATCGTTATCAAACCAAATACAATGAGTTTACGAATGAAAGTATACCAAATGTGTTTCCCCATAATTTCCCCTTCTTATAATTTTGCTTCTACTTCTTGTATGTTCCCAAATATTAGCATACAAAAATGACGCTTTTATTTTACCATTAATTGGAATAATTCGACTTATTTTTAGTGAAGGGACTCCCCTCTCTTTTTAGACTAGATTTTTAAACATGACTACATGCAGTCCAATGGGGTCGATTTCAAATACTTCCCCATGCTCCTGGAAACCCATATGTGCATAATAATCCTTTACGTTATAACGTGCATTACACCAAAGTAAATCGCAGTTTTTTTCTTTTAATAGTAATTCCGCATGGGCCATTAACATACTCCCTGCTTTTTGACGGCGATAATTTGGATCGGTGGCCATTCCACGCAGTTGATAAGGAAGATCTCCACCTAGCCCCGGATAAGAAGCATGCAGAAAAGTACCTATGCTAATTAATTTTCCTTCCCAAAATACACCTAGATGAATAGTAGAATTGTCTTCGTCGCCTTTATACATGCAATCTTCTATCGATTGGTTAGGTCGTAAAATTGTGTGTCGCAAATGGTATGTATCACTCGATTTAATGTGTCTAATAGTTAGCATGCTTGGCTCCTAATCCATAGATTTTATAGTATTATAACTCACTGTTCCAATCGCATAACAACTATTAATAAATATTACTATTAGGAAATGAAAATCTCTTTTCATTTTCGTGACTTTTCCGTTTTATTATTCTTTTTTTGTATATAATAATACAATCTGCTAAGGAGGACTAGTATAAAACATGTGTTATTATATCTCTTTCGCTGTTAAATCCAACACCCATCATAAGGCGTATATGATGCTATCTTCTAATTTAGAGCTTCTTCCAAACAGAAATAAATCTTTCCGAGCACTTGTCCCCCATACTTTTCAAACATACTTTCTGACTACAGAAGTATGTTCTTGTGAACTTTATGAAAAAACAGAAAATCAAATGTACGGATTTCGGGCAGATGTCCTGAACTATTTTAACAGATTAGCGAAATACACGAAAAATATATTTATTCATATTCACTTTTTTCGAAGTGAAATTGAAACGGAAACTCTCCCCATTACCCATACGGAGCACATAAGTCTTAAGAAAATGATGACCACCCAAATGAACCAAGATTGCTTATATCAAATATTATTAGATGAAACCTAAATATCAAACGTAGAGTAGAAAATTAACTTCCAGGCGATTATTATTGATCACCTGGAAGGTCTCATTCTCATCAGTCTATCTACAAAAGCTGTTGCATTATTCAGATGTGCACCTCAGACAAGGGCACAAGTCTCGCTACGTCGCTGTGCCCCTAGTCTCGCTTTGAGTGGGTGGAGCGTCCTTTGTGTTTTTTCAACAACAGACGCGAAACACTCACATCAAGCGACTTTATCCTGTGCTCAATCTTATTTATGCAACAACCTCTACAATATAAAAAACTCGGCCAATATCCAATGCTTTGTTCAAATTATTTCTTTCTTATTTTTAATAGATCATATTGTTCCATAATCCCTTTAAACAATAAAGAGGCGGGAGAAAGCTCTGTGTATTTTTCAATCGCTTCTTCAATGCCTAATTCAATAATAGTATTTTGAACTTGAACAGCCTCTCTATCATTTGAAAAATCATATAAAAAGGCAGCTGCAATTCCTTTTAATAAAAACACCGGTTCTCTTCCCATAATTTCTAAATATTGCCTCGCTGGGCTGACAAGACGGTCATTTGAACCTAACTTTCGAATAGGAGAACGCCCTACCCGTGTTACCTCATCGACAATAAAAGGATTTTGAAAACGTGAAATGATTTTGTGAATGTAATTCGTGTGTTCGTTCGAGTTGAATCCATATTTTTGAATGAGAAACTCTCCGCTTTCTTCTAAAGCTCCTTCCACCAGTCTGCTAACTTGTGGATTTTCCATTGCTTGAGTAATTGTCTCCATTCCAAATAAATAACCTAGGTACGCTGCCAATGCATGTCCTGTGTTTACTGTAAATAGTTTTCTTTCTATATACGGTACAAGGTCTGGTACATACGTAATTCCATTAATCGGTGGTTTTTCACTCACTATTTTCGTCTCATCTACCACCCACTCATAGAAAGATTCTACTTTAACCATGAGTTTGTCTTCATTTACTTGATTAGGTACAATCCGATCAACTGCTGAATCTGGGAAACCAAATTGCCGGCTGAATTGTTCTCTGCCCTTTTCAGGTATAATTTCATAAACTTTTTCTTTTAGCAGAGAAGTTCCACCAATCATATTCTCACAAGCGATAATATTGAGAGGCTTTTCTGATTGTTCCATCCGTTTGCACAATCCATCCGCAATTAAATTGGCGATTAAAGGGAGTATGGTGGGGCCAATGGCAGTTGTTACAAGATCTGCTTTCGCAATAGCCTCTATTACTTTCTCTGGGTTACGTTCACTATTGATCGCTCTAACCTTTTTAATCATAACTTCTTTTTGAGAGGGCTCTGCAAGCACAACACGGTATTGTTTTTTCTTATTTATTGTATTTACCATTTCCTCATTCACATCAATAAAACACGTTTCGTATCCGGAATGATATAATAAATTGCCAATAAATCCTCTACCGATATTTCCTGCACCAAAATGGACTGCCAGCATGTTAGTTCACCTCTTCAAAAATGGACATTATTTCTTCTGGAGTTTTTGCTGCAACTAGTTTCTCAATATTTTCTTCTTCGGAACAAACGATAGCAATTTGCGATAAGATCTCTATGTGTTCATCATTTTTCCCTGCAATACCAATAAGCAGTTTTACCATGTTTCCTGCACCAAAATCTACACCTTGAGGAACTTGAACAAAAGATATTCCCGATTCTTTTACAAATTGCTTCGAGTCCTCTGTACCATGAGGTATTGCCACAAAATTCCCCATGTAGGTAGAGGTCAATTTTTCTCTTTCCAACATTTTCTCAATATAGTCTGCATCCACATATTGTTTTTCCACGAGGATACTCCCTGTTAATCGAATAGCTTCTTCCTTTGTTACAACATGTTGATTTAATAAAATGTTTTCTGTTGATAAAATTGATCTTGACATCTTATTCACTCCTAGGTTGCTTTCTTTTTTCATCTAAAAAAAGGTCAAATCTTGTGATCAGAAGATTGGTCACTTTTTTTGCTTCATTGGATTGAAAAATAGAGATGTTTTCATCGTTTTCAATTAACATCGAGCTAATATGACTCAACACTTCCAATCCTTGTTCAGACAATTCTAAAGGGGATAAGAGCAAAATAAGTGATTCCATCTTCACGATATCCATATCCATCCCCTCCACCTCAATTGGCTCATGTAACCTATAAATCGAGAGATTAGGTTCTAAAATATGAGATGATCGTGTATGGAATAAACCCATTGCTGTCCCTGGAATACCCAATGCTCCTGCTCTCTGTCTTTCCAGTATTTCTCTTACGATCCTATCAGGATGTTCGATTTTCCGCAGTTCAAAAAGTCTCTTGCAGGCTTGATATAAAATCTTTTCTATTGATTGGTGTGAATTTAGATTAATTAATTCGAAACCTTCCAGAATGACCGCGATTGTATTTGCATATTCTTTCATATTTTTCATTTCCTTTATAAATGAGGATCTATTTTTAATAGGTAATTCCCCACGAAAAGAAACAGAAAATGCCCTTTCTGAACCATGTACCATTTTATATTGGTTGATATAGGAACGAATTCGATGGATCTCTTCATTTGTTAAAAAGGGAGAAACAACAATATGTTCCAAATCAATATCTGGAAGGGGGATCGTTGAAATGACTAACTGGTAGTCGTGATCTTTTTTCATCTTCTTATATTCCATTGCAGAAATATTGTCGATTTGTTTCAACTCAGGAAACTCTTTTTGTAATTTAGTTGCTAATAGTTTTGAAGTCCCAATTCCACTTGAACAAATGACTAGTGTCTTAAGATACACATCATACTTATTTCCCATCATGGCAGCACCAAAATGCATAACAATATAGCCTATTTCCTCATCCGGAACGAGTAAATCATCAAATACCGTACCCATTGCTTGTTTCACTAGAGAAAAGAGTTCAACATAATCTCGCTTGATTTTATCCAGTAAAGGGTTGCTAATTCTCATTTTTTGCTTCATCCGAAATAATGCCGGTTTTAAATGTAGTACCAAACCTTCAAATAAAGAGTGGTTTTTTGATAAGTCAACTCTTGTATGTTTTCCAATAAAATCAATGAGATTCTTTGCTTTAATGGCAACCTCCATGCTCGAATCCTCGATTAAATATTCCTGGTCATGCCTTACTTTTGCACCCTTTAAATGCATCGTAATGTAAGCGATCTCTGCTTCTGGTATGTTCATTTGAAAAAAATGTTCCAATTCAACTCCTATTTTTTTCGCAAATGCATATTCTTTTGTGGCCTGTTGTATTTTTAAATAAGATGGATCAATAGCAATAGCTTCACCTTTTTGAATCCGCTCCAATGCGAGTGCCAAATGTACAACCAATCCAATAAAGGCACTGTCTGCCATAGTAAAAGGTAATTCTTGTACAATGGACTCCACTATTTTTTCTACCATGATTAGCTTTTTCTTTTCTACTAGACCCATCAGTCTTTCTGAAATCATATTGATTTGTGATGTGGATTTTTTTTGGATATTTCCACGAGTCAAAGATAAAATTTCGGACTCATCGAGATATTCGGAGATGAGATAGCTCATTGCTCTCCTTTTTGCTTCTTCTTCCCCTGTGATCTCTACTCCATACCCTCTTCTTCTTATGAGTGATAACCCAAAGGTCTGTAATTTTCCCTCCAATTTGGTCAAGTCTGCACTCACTGTGGCAATCGTCACATTTAGGTCGTTTGCAAGACCTAAAAGCTTCACTGGACCATTGGCTTCTAGCAGCTCACACAAGATAATAGTTTTTCGTTCATCAGGAGTATATTCCGTATGAAAAAGACTGAACAGAAATAGTTCCAATTCACGAACTTTGGTCGTATCTCCTGTTATATTGATGCCAACACCTGATTTTTTTTCTAATGTAAGATTATATTCCCGTAAGATATCAGCTACATTCTTTAAATCCCGATGAATCGTCCTTTCACTAACCTTGATTTGATCAGCGAGATTTCGAACGGTTATTTCCTCTTTATTGGATAACAAAATTTCAAGCAGCTGTCGTTCTCTTGCTGATATATACAAATCTCTCACTCCGATTTATAGTTTCATGATTTATAATCTTATGTTGTTGACAAAATCGAAATGATATACAATCTATTTTCATTCTAATGCTCCTTCCTTGTTGTTAGAAGCAAAGATAAACACAATTTCGTCCAAGCAATTGTTGACAAAAATAAAAAGAAGCACTGGGCTTCTTTTTTTAACTTTTATTTTTTTAATGAATTTACTAGCTCATCGTACTTTGGACTATTCAAGAAGTTTTCTACTGAAATATGAGTAGCATTTGGCAATTTAGCAATTGCTCGATCTGTTAAGTCTTTATGAGTAACAACTATATCTGCATCGGAAGGAAGGTTATTAATTGCAGTGTTGGTGACGAATATATCCAAACCTTCTTTTTGTATTTTTTTCCGCAATATCGAAGCCCCCATTGCACTGGAACCCATTCCTGCATCACACGCGAACACAATTTTGTCTACTTTATCTGGAGTAACAGTTTCTGGTTGATTTTTGGTTAATACAGACGAAATAGAACTTTTCTTCCCTTTCATGTGTTCCATTTTCTCAGTTGCCGAAGTTAAATCTTCATCTGCTGCTTTGCTTGTCCTTAAAATAAGGGAAGCAACTAGAAATGTTACTACAGCAGCTACCAGTACTCCAGCAAGTACTCCAAAGTATCCACCTTTTGGTGTCATTGCAAGATATGCAAAAATACTGCCAGGTGATGGCGCAGCGACAAGCCCTGCATGGAAAAGCGTAAATGTAAAGGTACCACTTACACCACCGGCAATTACTGCTATAAGCAGCATTGGTTTCATTAAAATATATGGGAAGTAGATTTCATGAATTCCACCAAAAAAATGAATAATTGCTGCTCCCGGAGCCGTTTGTTTTGCGGTTCCTCTTCCAAATAATACATAAGCAAGTAAGATTCCTAAACCAGGGCCAGGATTGGATTCCAACATGAATAGAATCGATTTCCCTGTTTGAGCAGCTTGTTCTACTCCAAGTGGACTCAAGATTCCATGGTTTATTGCGTTATTCAAAAATAAAATCTTTGCAGGTTCAATAATGATATTTGCTAGGGGAAGGATATGATGATTAACAGCAAATTGCACACCAGATGCTAAAATTTTGCTTAGTCCTTCCACAATAGGACCGACACCCTTAAATGCAAGTAGAGTTAATGCACTTCCTAATATACCAGCAGAAAAATTATTCACTAGCATTTCAAAACCAGATTTAACTTTTCCTTCGATTAGCTTGTCAAATTTTTTAATGAGATATCCTCCAAGAGGACCCATCAACATTGCGCCTAGAAACATAGGGATATCTGTTCCGACAATGACACCCATAGTAGCTGTTGCTCCCACTACACCACCGCGAGTATCATATACCAATCGACCACCAGTAAAACCGATTAATAAAGGCAACAAGTACGTAATCATTGGACTGACTAATTTGGCTAATGCTTCGTTCGGAAGCCAGCCGGTTGGAATAAATAAAGCAGTAATGATACCCCAAGCAATAAATGCACCAATATTAGGCATCACCATCCCACTCAAATAGCTACCAAATTTTTGAATTCTCACTTTCAAGTTGGATGTATTATCAACGGAATTTACCATTTTTCTCTACTCCTTTCTAATGTGAAATGCTTACAGTTTTATATTAAAGCGCTTTCACTCTATTTTCCATTCATACAAAAAAGTAAAATGGCAAACTGATTGTTGCCATTTTTAAAATGAGTTTTATACAGGGGTTACTGCGCCGACCTCAGCACTGACTTCCCTCTTTTTACCCCACAAACAATTGCTCTGAATAATGATGGCATTTGAAGCAGACAAGGGAATTTTTATCTATTTGAAAGTATAGATTCCCGTTACTACTGTATTTCATACAGATTTTTGTTTACTCTATTCATCAACCTTGATGCTTCTCCCAATGAAAATAAATATAATTCATGCATCGCTCTTGTACATACTGTATAAAACAATCTTCGCTCTTCTTCTCGATAGTAAACTTGATCTGAAGCGTTATAAACCAAAACAACGTCAAATTCAATTCCTTTAGCCAGATAGGATGGAATGATAACGACTCCTTGTTTAAAAGAGCTGTTCCCATTTTTAATGAGTATTACATCCATTTTCTCTTTTAATAGTTCATACGCTTCTACGCTTTCTCTCTTTGTTTTACAGATGATAGCAATAGAAGTATGGTTCTCTTGGGATTTTTTTACTTGCTGAATCAATTTCTCCCTCAGTTCTTCCTTATTATTCACTTTGGTAAGAATGGGAAACAAGCCTGGACGTTCAAATGGTTCTATCTTCTCTCCATTTGGAAGTAATTCTCTCGTAAATAAGATAATTGGCTTTGTAGATCGATAGCTTCGATGAAATATAATTTTTTTGGATCGATCTGTTTCAAACCAAGCAAGCAATGGGGTTAATCCATCCTCCAGTTGATGAGCATGAATCGTTTGGTTAATATCCCCCAAAACAGTCCATTTGCTTTTGGGAAATAAATGTTTGATAAATGCAAATTGAAATGGAGAATAGTCTTGAGCTTCATCGATAAATACATGACGAATAGAACGATTCGTTTCAAATCCTTCAATGGATTCTTTCACAAATAAATAAGGAGTTGCGTCTTCATAAGGCAAGATAGATTGATCGATCTGCTGTTTTGTCTGTTTACAAATAAGTTTCCAGTTCTTTGGTAAATCGCTATCTGTCTTTTTCGGATCAAAAAATTGCTTGTATATCCCTTTGACATTCACAAATGAAAGTCGATTGACAAAACGATAAACAGCACGAAACGCACGTTTGATCACAATGGAAGCAAGCATGTCATATTCCCTTGTATGATCGTCAAACGTATTGTCTGCAAAGCGCTTTTGTTTTTGTAGTTGTTGATGTACCTTCGTATATACTTCTTCTTCTAAAAGATCAATTTCTTTCTCCACCCACTCTTTATCTTTTTGTGCTTCTTCCACTTCCTTTAATTGTTGTTGTAATTTCTTTTGAATGATCTCTAATCGATTAATAATGGACATATTAGAATCCATATCGTAAAACTGCTTTCTGATTACATCTTTAGAAATGGCTACTTCCCCTCGAAAATGAATATCACGAAACAAAAAGCCGGATTGTTTTAAGCTTGTCAAATAATCATTCATCATATTTAGAAATAAAAGGGAGGACTTAAAACGTATCCCTTCCATTCTCGCCAAGTAATCGTTATTATTTTTAGGATTCAAAGCATATTCCAACTGATGGAATGGATCTTCTACTCGAAACTGCTTTCCTAAGCGACGATCCAAAAAGTTTTGGAATGTAGACTGTAGCATGTTTTCTTCACCTAGCTCTGGAAGTACAGTAGACACATAACTATTAAACATCGCATTTGGTGAGAATAACATGATTTGATCAGCTTTCAATGTTTCTCGAAACCGATACAAAAGATAAGCCATTCTCTGCATAGCAGAGGATGTTTTTCCACTCCCAGCTGCACCTTGAACCACCAATAAATGACTTTTATCATCACGTATGATTTGATTTTGTTCTTTTTGAATAGTAGAAACGATATTTTTAAGATTTGGATCAGCTTGCTGTCCCAAAACTTCTTTTAACATCTCATCGCCAATGGTAACACTGGTATCAAACAAACTTTTGATCACACCACGACGAATCAAAAATTGCCGTTTTATTTTCATTTCCCCTGTAATCGATCCACTTGGTGTCTCAAATGATGCTGTTCCTGGAGAAGCATCATAATATAAACTAGAGATAGGAGCACGCCAATCATAAATAAGAAACTCACTTGTATCTTCATCGTAAAAAGAACCTAATCCTAGATAAACAGATTCTACTTCTGTTTCTCCATCCTCTTGAAAATCAACACGTCCAAAGTAGGGAGAATTTTTTAGTTTTTCTAGTAAAACGACACGTTGATCAGTATGACGGTGAGTTCGCTCTTTTTCAGATAAAACTTCTGCTTGTTGGCGGATGCTGGCCGCTGTTTCTATTGCTTCTATTGAATCCTCCATATTAACTGTCACATCATCCCAAAAACCTTTGCGGATTTTGACGATATCTGACTTTAACTTATCTGTCTCTGTTGTGAATTTACTCAAAGATGTATCAATTTTGCTCGTTACTTGCTCCACTCGCTGCTGCTCTTTTTTCCAATCTTCCTTTGAGATACTCATCCTAATTCCCCTTACGTTCTTAGTAAAAGAATGTTTGACATCAGCTGATGCAAATGGTATAATTAAATTGGATATTAATGACTAAATATATATCCTTCTTTTAAAGTCGTACATCTATACTAGTACGTTTTTCGTACATTTGCAAATAAAAATTAAAGAACTTGTCTCGTAACACCAGACAAGTTCTTTTTTATGCGTTTTGTTACTTTTCATACGCTTGGATATTAATAGACTGTATTTCGAGCTGTTTTGCAAAATCTTTTGCTTCTTCTATATTTTTAAACACGTATTTTTCATCTAAGCTTTGATATAACCTTGTCGTTTGCAGCAATTCGAGTGGCTGAGTCTGTAAACCAGCGAGGATAAATTGCACCTGATGTTGCTTACACTTTCGAATAATCGAACTCAATACTGCTTCAGCCGTGATATCCATATACGGAACATGCTCCATTGAGAGAATAAGATAATCTTTTGGTAAATCTTTTGCCAAAAGACCTGCCAACCGTTTTGCAGTTCCAAAAAAAATAGGTCCTTTTAACGTGTATACATGTGTTATTTCATTTTCTTGTAGTTCCACGTTTGCTTTTCTCACTACAAATTCTTTACTCATTCGGAAAACAAAGAACAAAATGGACAACCCAAGTCCAACCATTACGCCAATTGCAATATCAGTCAGTACAATACATAGGAATGTTGCACATAGCACAATAGAATCACTTGTCTTTGACCGCAATACAAATTTAAATTCTTTTCGTTCACTCATATTCCAAGCAACGAGCATTAAAATGGGTGCCATACTAGCGAGTGGAACATGCATCGTTAAAGGGGAAAGAAAAAGCAGAACAAGCAAAACAAATATGCTATGAACAATTCCAGAGACAGGCGATGTCGCTCCATTGCGAATATTGGTTGCTGTTCGAGCTATTGCTCCCGCAGCAGGAATCCCACCGAAAAAAGGTGTCACAATATTAGCAACGCCTTGCCCAATTAATTCTCGATTACTGTGGTGTTTCTTACTAGTCATTCCATCAGATACTACAGCCGACAGAAGAGATTCAATCGCTCCAAGTAAAGCAATAGAAACAGCAGGAAAAAATAGCAACTCGATTTTACTCCATGTAATCTCAGGAAGATGAATAGCAGGCAGGGTAGAAGGAACTCCACCAAAAGTACTTCCTATGGTTTGAACATGCGAAGGATAAAACCATGTGGCAATGAAACTCGAAACAACTAACCCTACCAGAGGCGCAGGGATTTGTGGCAAAAACTTTTGAACCAAAAAAATAACCAGCAAACATATCAGAGCTGTTCCAACACTAGCAAAACTAATAGTATGCAGCTGAACAAATATTTGCTTGAATTTATACAGGATATGACCATCTTTGATATTCTCCATCCCCAAAAAAGTATGAATTTGGCTGGAGAAAATGATGACAGCAATACCAGCAGTGAACCCAATTGTCACAGGCTTTGGAATATAATGAATGACTGCACCTAATCTAAATATTCCCATCAAAACCAGTAAAATACCTGATAATAGTCCAGCCAGAAGGAGATTTTCATACCCATATACCATTGTTAAACCTAGTAAAACTGGTACGAAGGTAGCTGTAGGTCCTCCTATTTGGAAAAAGGAACCACCAAATAAAGAAATCAGAAATCCTGCAATAATGGTAGTATATAACCCATACTCCGGTCGAACACCAGAAGCGATTGCAATCGCCATCGCTAATGGCAAAGCTACAATTCCAACTACGATTCCAGCAGTTACGTCTTTACGTAAGCGTGCCCAGGAATAATTTTGAAAACGATATACACGAAACATGCCTATCCCCTTTGTCATGAATTTTTACCTTTTCCTTCTAATTTATATTCTTTTGTGAAAAATGTCTATTCATTGACAATTTCTTTCATAAAAACGTTACATTTCACTATATCTTTTTTCTTGCCTATCAAAGAAAAAAGATATAAATACGAATAAAATAAGCAAATAACCTTTTGTTTTGATTACTTCTATTGTACTTTAAAAGTAAATATAAATTTGAAACAACAATTGGAGGTATTTTATTGAACGATCAGTTGGATTCGATTTTAAACTTTTTGCTGTATCTCGTTGTCGCATTACCGATTCTAATTATAGGGATTCTTGTCTTCATTTATACAACTCCTTATCGCGAATATCGCCTCATCCAAGATGGAGCTGCTACAAATGACCCGCAAAAAATAGCTGCTGCCAAAGCTGCTGCTCATGATTTAAGTGGGAAAATTATCGGTCTTGCTATTGTTGTGGCCTCTGTTGTCATCAGCTCGGGAAGTATTTTGGATCTACTCATCTGGGGATTGATCGGAATCATTTTTCAAGTCATCATCTTTTATCTTTTTGCGTGGCTCACTCCTTTTCATGTTATTGAAGAAATACCAAAAGGAAATGTCGCTATTGGAATATTCTCTTCGCGCATGAGTATTGTTTCTGGTTTACTACTTGCAGCACTGGTAAGTTATTAAAACGCACACCAATTATTGGTGTGTTTTTGGGTATATGAATAAGGATAATGGATAAACACAGAAAATGAAGCAGCTGTTCCATTGTGTGGTTATGTCGGCGCCTATATAATGAGTACAGACTCTTTTTTTGGAGGGTGATCACTTGAGTGATTTATCCGAACAACAACTGGGCCATTGGGTAAGACGACTTAATCATGTTTTGATCCATAACATAAGTGAATCATTAAAACCTTTTGACTTAGGACACAGCCAATGGCAAGTGCTTCATATTTTAGATGCAGAAAAGAAAATTTCTATAAAAAAGTTACGAGAACAGATGAATGTAGAATCCGGCACGTTAACTGGTGTGATTGATGCACTGATTCGTAAAGGTTGGGTTCTCAGAGAAGAAGATCCAAAGGATCGACGAGTCAAACAAATAATGATGACAAAAACCGGGCAAATTAGATGGGCTTCCCTTCCGGATCCAAAATCACTGGTATATCAAAAATTGTCAAATAACATTCCTCAAGAAGAGATTGCAATAACTGTAAAAGTGTTGCGACAAGCTTATGAAAATTTAACAGCTAAGTGAAAGGATGTATAGATATGGATCATGGATCAAAAACCCCTTGGGGAGGATTCCATCATATTGCCATTGTAACCCCTGATCTCGATACAACAATTCACTTTTATCAAGATATACTAGGAATGGAAATCGGGAAAATTTACCCTGCTAAAGGTGGAAGGGGAAGACATGGATTTATTAAGCCTGGTATTTGTGACGGATTAGGTTTGCATTTCTTTGAAAATCCACATGCTAAGATCATTTCCTTCCCAAGAGGTACACTGCTACCTGAATCTCTTCAAACCAATTCTTTTGTCGACGGTGTATTGCAACATATCGCTTTCTCCTTACCTGATGAAGAAAGTGCACTTATCTTACGCGAACGATTACTGAAATTTGAGATAGAAATGACAGATATATATGAAATTGAGTCCTTAAAAGATATGATCTTTATCGACAAAACAAATGGAATTTTATTAGAAGCTATTTGGCCCTCGAAGTGAAATTGCATAAAAAAACTGTCGTTAATACCAACGGCAGTTTTTCTTTTATGTATATTTGTTTTTACCATATGTATACTATTTCTTGAATTTTTTTAAACAGGTGAAAAAGAAGAGGGAAACAAAATGGTGGAGAGTCTTCCCTCCTATTTGGATCGCATCCAAATGAACAACATGGACAAGGGCCACCATAAAACGACAAATGTCGGATAGACAAACCAAATTTCACGAGGAGTGTAGTAAAAGTTAGCAAAAACAAACAAAGCTATGATCAACAGGCTTCCCCATATGGAAAAACCTAAATTTACTTTAGACATATTCTTTTTGGGAGAAAGAGTTTTTTGCATGAGTTCTTGTTTAATCTCTTGCACATCACCGAATTCAACAATAACTTTATTAATGGCATCTTCTTCTGCTTTCCCGTCAGCCATTAAATCTTGTACTTTTTCTTCTAGATTTTCTACAATCTCATGTATAATTGTCGTTTTCTCATCACTTTCCGGAACATCCTTAAAAAGTCTCTCCACATGTTGTTTTAATGTCTTCACTCACATTCCCTCCATAAACAGATCAATAATATCTTTTGTCTCCTGCCATTCCTTCACTATTTCATGCAAATAGGCTTTCCCCAGCGGAGTGATGCGATAATATTTTCGCTTGCTACCATGTGTAATACTGCCATAGTAAGATTCGATAAGTTCTTTACGGTTTAACCGTTGGAAAACTGCATATAGTGTTGCTTCTTTTATGTGAAATCGATCATTGGTGCGTTCGCTAATTTCCTTGGATATCTCATAACCATATCGATCCTTCTCCAATATCAACCGTAAAATAATGGAGTCCAAGTGTCCACGAATAATATCACTTCGAATGTTTTTTCCCTCCAATGCATGATCAATCCACATGTGAGCCTATTCTTCTATTATAGTGAGGAATCGCAGAATAAAAAGACATAATTTGTTAGCTTATTTTTTTGCTGTGGAGGAACTTTTTGATATAGCTAAAACTCATTAATTTTTTCCGATTCTCGTCCCAAATTTTAAATCGCAATGATTTGAAGCTAGAGAAAAAAGTAACCGGTTCAACCTCTTGAAATAATTCATTATCTTTATGTGCTTTATCCAGATAATAATTAGGAACACGACTGCTTAAATGATGAATGTGATGAAAACCAATATTACCAGTGAACCACTGTAATATACGAGGCAATTTATAAAAAGAACTTCCTTGCAAAGCAGCATCTACATGATTCCAATTTTCTTCTTTTTCAAAGTAAGCACCTTCAAATTGGTGTTGAACATAAAACAGCCAAACACCTATTAAACCAGAAATAAAAAAGATAGGTCCTTGCACGAGTAAGAACGCTTTCCAGCCAATCAACCAACAAAACAAAGTTATGGTTCCAACGATCGCAACATTTGTTAGATACGTATTATTTTTCTCTTTCTGTTTTGCACCTTTTCGATTAAATCGATATTCGATAAGAAAGATATAAATAGGGCCAAGACCAAACATGATAATGGGATTTCGATAGAGTCGATATGCTAGTCGTTTCAATTTCGGCAGTGCTAAATACTCTTCTACGGTAAGTGTCCAAATATCCCCTTCTCCATGCTTATCTAAGTTTCCGCTAGTAGCATGATGACGGGAATGACTGTATTTCCATTGATCATATGGACAAAACGTGAGTATACCAGTAATCGTTCCTACGATACGGTTCACTCTTCTGCTAGCAAAGAAAGACCCATGACAACAATCATGAAAAATAATAAAGATTCGAACTAAAATAGCTCCAGTTATGGTTGCCAAGGGCAAAGTCAGCCAATAAGAAACAGATAAACTCCAATAAGTTGCATACCAAAGTAGTACAAAAGGAATAAATGTATTACTTAATTGCCAAATACTACGTTTCATATTGGATTTCTCATATGGGGCGATCATCTGTCGCCAGTTATCTTTATTGTGTTCTGTCATTTATAAATCCTCCTAATTGAATGATCATTTCGTCTAAGATTTATTGCTCCATGAATTGAATATTTCTATACTCAAATTACTTTTCCTCATAGAGTAATTACCAACAATAGTACTCTATCACATAGAATAAATCAACTGCTTTCTTTTTTCTTCAAACACCTTATTCATCTTGATACTTTTAAATACACACATCTTTTTACTTTCTTTGATAGAGTAATTTAAGGTTGATTTACTCTATTAGACATATTTCTTTTCACAGACTTCTAAAAAAAGCCATTCATCTGATTAACGATGAATGGCTTTTTATCTAATCTTTGTTGCTAAACTTGCTGTATTTCATTACGTTCGACTTCACATGTAATTTCTTCATTTCTTTAATATTCAATTCTAAAAAGTTATAAGTTAACAAATAATTGGTTCCATCTAGTATAATCCTATTAGAAAGATATTGTTTCTCGACATCTAGGAGTTCAAGTGTCACTTCCATATGTAAAAAACCTATGGAAAGAGGCGTGGCCCAACATTCTCACACAAGTCTTTCAACTGAGCCTCAATCTCGTCGATGCTGTATTCGTCGCAAAAATCAATCTAGTTGCTGTAAGCGCAGTGGGAATCAGTACCACGATCCTAGCAACGATTGCCACCGTAGCGTTTTCAGTATCCAACTCCACCTCTGCTTTTGTAGCACAAAGCAAAGGTGGTGAAAATCTTCTAGAAAAAGACGAACCATTGGCGAATCAGGATGACCAGATCAGACTTGTCGCTGTACAAGGTTTGATCCTAACTGCAGTTCTCGGTCTGCTTGGCGGCATTTTAATCATCTGCTTTGCACATGAGATGGTTTCCTTCTTCAGTGTAGATACACAGACCTCAGCAGAAGCGTCAACCTATCTCCGTATTGTCGGAGGTTGCTCCATCGTAACATGGCTGATGCAAACGATGGGAGCTATCCTTAGAGGTGTTAAAGATAGCAGGTCTGTTTTTCAAACTGGCTGGCGAATGAATCTCATTCATCTGCCACTCGATTACTTCTGTATCTTCTATCTACACCAAGGTGTTAAAGGAGCAGCCGTCGCAACTGTTCTCTCCACCACAATCGGAGCAGTTTATATGTGGCGAAATAAGCTGCAAAAAAAGGTGTTTTCACAGGTTGACTTTACGGTTGAAGTCAACTGGACACTACAGAAAAAAATAATCAAGCAATCACTACCTAACGCAGCAGCCCTTTTGGCTGGGTGGTCCGTCACCAATACCTTCAACTATGCTATGTTGAAGCTTGGAAGTGAAGATGCCTTTGCTGCCTATCGCATCGCATGGCAAATTAAAAACACTATCAATGTCGCCTGGGTCACTGGATTTTCCAGTGCACTGATCCCTTTGGTAGGAGAGCAATATGGGATGAAAAACTATAAAAATTCCCTGCGCTATTGCAATTGGGCGATCAAGGTGATGGTTGGTGTATACGGGCTCCTGCTGACACTGGAACTTTTGACAGGCAAGTGGATTATCCAACTCTTTACCCATGACTCACACATCACACATATGAGTTACTGGATGCTTATGATGCTGGTCATCATGGATAGCATTTGGGGCATTTATAAGTGTGTGACGCAGTCCCTCATCGGGGTCACGTACAACGAGTGGCTGATGTTGACTGATTTCATCAGTTCCATTTGCTACTGCGCAGGTGTGTGGTTTGCAATCAACAACCAATGGAACTATCGGAGCTTGTTCTTTATCGAAATGGGATACTGGCTCATTCTTTGTATCTTCGCTTTTCTGCGATTTTATTGTCGTGGATGGATTCCAAAGGATAAAGACAGTGTGGTAGGTTCATAAGCGAAAGCACCTCTCGATTAAGGAGAGGTGCTGCAAATTATTTCTGATGTCTCCAAAAGAATAAACCACATACTACTTGGTATAAGATAATAAGGGTTAGAATTATTAAAATAATAAAGTTAGACTGCCCATCAAATAATAATCCACATGCAATCGCTAAAACTCCTGAGATCATACTAGATATAGCAATCTTCCGATACTGATTACTAAAATCAATGTTATTTTTTATACCTACAAAACTACTAACAATACCAATATAACCTATACATATCAAAAGAATTCCGGCGTTAATACAGAGAAACCAATGTTCCATATAACTATTATTGTTCATTCCCACAATCACATTTAAAATTCCGGTTCCAAGCAGAGCGATGGACATGCAGAGCGGTAAATGAAGATATATCCATATCATCGTATACCACCTACCGCGAAAGGATCGATACATTATTTGATCATAATACACCCACCATACTCCAAATGATAGGATTAAACCAATTAAGCTGCTCCAAATTACAGAACTAGATATGTTTGCAACAGTTGAAGCACCGTGGATTACCCCGGCCACCATTTCTCCAATCGCTAACATGGTAAGTAAACCTGTACGTTCTGGAAGATGAGATTGACTGAGGGGGGGAAGTTTTTCTTGATCTTTTAAGGTGAATATGGGAGTGAATAGATCCACAAATATCCCAGTTATCCAACAAATATAGCGTAACGGTCCATCAACAAATATAGAAATTATCCAGAAAATAAGTCCAATACTAAAACCAATCGTATACTTTTGTGATAAATTTTTCATTAAATGATGGTAATATCCAGCAGATAACCAAAGATAAATCTGTATCAATCGTGCCATGATAAAAAAGATAACAAAAATATTAACTGAATCTGTCTCTATATTTTTTGTAGAATAAGCCATACCAGCTAAACAAATTATTTTCAGGAAAGTAAAAAAACGATGCCGGACATCATCCATCTCATAGCGTTCGTTATAGATGGTTGAACTATGCCAAATTAGCCAGACTGAAGTAAAGATCAGTAAAAATTTTGCTATCGCATATAGGCTTAAATGATGTTCTAAATTCGAAGAAATACCTGCAAAAATCTCTACAAACACTAGATCATAGAACAATTCCAACCAAGTTGCTTTTCGTTCCTCTCCATTGGTTTGTAGGATAGGTTTTCTCCACCATATCCCCAAATAGGAACGTAATCGATCCTTCACTTTCTTCCTCCTTTGAAATCCTTATAGCCTTTCTATATCATTGAATCGAAATTTTATCTGTTCTTCATTCTCCTGATAAATACACGGATAAACGAGCTCCGACCCAGATACAATCTCCAAGAGAGTGCACCTAAGGCCTAACTTTGTGGTGGATTTGACTATCTGATTATACTATATATTTCACATTGAAAAATTTCTTATTAAACAAAAAGAAGTTGAATCAATGTTCAACTCCTTCTTTATATTTATTCTTTCACGTTTGCAACTTTTCCACCTGTCATCTGCACCAATTCATCCGGTGTCATCTGAAACACCGTCTTCGGATGTCCTGCTGCTGCCCATATGATTTCGTATTGCAGTAAATCTTCATCGATCAAAATCTGTATCGGATTACTGTGCCCAATGGGTGCTACTCCACCGATGACAAAGCCTGTTTGTTTTCTGACAAAGTTGGCATTTGCTTTTGCAAGTTTTTCTCCTACTATGTCCTCTACTTTTGATTCATCAATCCGATTTATCCCGCTGGCTACTACTAGCAACGCAGTTTTTGAAACCTCTAACTGAAAGATAATCGATTTAGCGATCTGTGCCACTTCACATCCAATCGCCTCCGCTGCTGCAAGAGCCGTATGAGCATCATCCGGTAATGTGACGATTTCATGGGAATGTCCAATATCTTGAAGAATTTGTTCTACTGTCTGTACTCTTTCATTCATACTATGGAACCTCACAGTTTCCTAATTTACTAAAATCAAGTGTTCTACTACAATACTATTTATTGCGTTGATATAAGCTAGTGCGCTTGCCTTCATAATATCCGTATCTGTTGCTTTTGCTGTATAGGTATTCCCTTTATATTCCACTTGAATCTTTACTTTCCCTAAAGCTTCTTTCCCTCTGGATACACTACTAATATGATATTCCATTAATTTTACATCAAAGCCACACCCATCCGTGATAGCTGAATAAAGTGCATCGATCGGACCATCTCCAACACTGCTTCCCTTTATTGTCTCATCACCTTTTTTCAAATGAATACTCGCAGACGGAAAAGTTGTATTACTAATGACTTGCAGATCAACTAATTCATAAAACTGATCACTGTACATCATATCTTGATTTTTCTCGTGTTCTCGATAATAGTTTTCCACTAATACATATAGATCATGATCGTATACTTCTTTTTTCGCATCTGCCAGCGCTAGAAAAGCTGCAAAAATCCCTTCAAATTGCTGTTCTGTTAATGATTGAAACCCTAGTTTGCATAAAGCATTTTTGACTGCGTGTCGACCGGAACGTGCAGTCAAAACCAGCTCCATATCTTCCAATCCGATCTCGACTGGACGGATAATCTCATAAGCATCTCTCGATTTTAACAATCCATCTTGATGAATACCAGAAGAATGAGCGAAGGCATTTCCACCTGTAATCGCTTTGTTGACTTGTACATCCAAGCCCATAAAACTGCTAACCAATCTGGATGCATTTATGATTTCTTTTTTGTTGATATCGGTATAGGCACCGTAAACGGTTGAGCGAGTATGAAGTGCCATCACTACTTCTTCTAAAGCAGCATTTCCTGCACGCTCTCCAATTCCATTGATTGTACACTCCACTTTATCTGCTCCATTTTTTATCGCAGCTAATGTGTTCGCAGTCGCCATCCCTAAATCATTGTGGCAATGTACACTCAGTAATACTTTATCGTTTACATTTTTCAACCGATCGTTTAATTTAAAGATCAGTTCTCCAAATTCTTCTGGAACTGCATATCCTACTGTATCCGGAACATTGATAATGGTGGCTCCAGCTTTAACTACTGCTTCAATAGTGGACCACAAATATTCAAAATCAGAACGGGATGCGTCCTCTGTAGAATACTGAACATCAGGTAGCAATGTTTTTGCATATTTGACCGCTTCTATTCCAATATCGAGAATTTGATCTTTGGATTTACCAAACTTTTTCTCCACATGGATATCAGATGTCCCTAAAACGATATGTATCAAGGGATTCACTGCATATTTCACACTGTGATACACTGCATCTATATCCGATTTCACTGCTCTTGCCAATGCGGTGATCATCAAGTCATCCGTATTTCCTACTTTCTCTGCTACTGCTTTTACCGCTTGAAAGTCACCAGTTGAGGATGCAGGAAAACCAGCTTCAATGATATCCACTTGCAGTTTTCTCAACTGCTGGGCTACCTCAACCTTTTCATAAAGATTTAGCTTTGCTCCAGGAACTTGCTCTCCATCACGCAAAGTCGTATCGAACACCCATATCTTTCTCGTCATCTTAATCTCTCCTCATCTTTTTTATATTAAAAAAGCCCCGCCTCTATATAAAATAGAGACGAGACTTTGCTCGCGGTACCACTCTAATTGATTAACCCAAACATGATTAATCCACTCGTTTTCGATAGCCAACACTATCTATCTTGTTAACGGCAGAAAACCGACATCCCTTACTAATGAGTTGTTCAGGGAGTAGCTCATGGATGAGTTCAAAGGAGATTAGATGCCAATTTCCACCAACCATTGGCTCTCTAAAAACTAATACTTCCTTCTACTATTTCCAATCTTTGCAGACAATATTTGATTTAAATGAAATCTTAACTTTTTTCTTTACCTTTGTCAACACCAGTCGATTTGCTTTACTTCACCAAAAAATTGAATTACAAAATCACGAAACTGAAGTGCTGCTTGAGAAAAATAATGATCCTCTTTCCAGTTTAAATAAAGCGTCCATTGACATACAGGTCTCTCGATTTGAAGAAGGTGAAGGTTTGGGGCTTCTTTCTGTGCTGCAAATGGTAAAAATGCGATTGCAAATCGAGAATTGTATCCACGTTTCTTTGATCGAATCATCGAACTGTTAACCAAAAGATATTCATATCGATTTACCAGTTGTACAAACCCATCAGGCAACGGCTACTTCTTAATAGATCATGATCATTGTTTTAATATAAAATAATAGTTATATTTAAATTATAATAATTTGCTAAAATGTAACTATTATTTCATTCTTATTATGGAGTATACTGTTTAAAACTTGTTACGTTCTCTATCTACATCTTTCAGAGAAAGCACACCAAAAAGGAGGACGATAAATTGATCTACAGACGTTTTAAGCAAGTATCTATTATATTGTTCGTAATCACGCTGTCTATTTTTGTTCCTCTCTTTGAAAGTCAGACTATATTTGCGGAACCCATTCCTGAAAAGCAGTGCTATGCTAGTAATATTCCTGTTTCTCTTACTCCTAGCGGCCCTGTTAATCAGTTGGTTTATGGAGAACTTTGCTTACCTAAAGGGAAGACTCCTTCTACTATCCAACTTCTCCTGCATGGAATCACTTACGATCATAATTACTGGGATTTTCCAGGATTTGATGGTCAATATTCCTATGTAGATGCAGCGATCAATTCAGGATATGCAACTTTAAATGTTGATCGAATTGGATCAGGAAAAAGTTCGCATCCACTCAGTACAAGTATTGATATGGCTTCGGATGCATGGGTAGCCCATCAGCTGGTACAAGCCCTTCGAGGAGGAAAAGTGGCTGGTCCCAATGGCTCTATCGCTTATAGCAAAGTAATTGAAGTCGGACACTCCTACGGTTCCCATGTTTCAATGGAAGAAGCCACCCGCTATCAAGATGTTGATGGAGTCATTCTAACAGACCCGGTAAGGGGCTTTCAGAGTAATACACTCGAGAAAGTTGAACTCACACTAAACCTTTATCCTGCTTCACTTGATCCTAGATTTGGTCTTTTGGGACAAGATCTTGGATATCTGACCACTCGTCCAAATACCCGTTATCAATCATTCATGAAGCCAGGAGATGTCGATTCTGCTGTTATTGCTCAGGATGAGAAACTAAAACAAACCCTTACCATTACAGAAATTACGAGCCTTCTCCTTTCGCTAAATACAATCCAAGACATCCGCGTACCTGTACTTTTGGTGATGGGCGAAAAGGATTATCTCTTTTGTGGATCAGATGCTGACTGTTCTACACCTAAAGCAGTGACAAATATAGAAAAACCATACTTGGGACCGAATGTTCCTTCCGTTGATGCTTATGTTCTGAAAAATGCAGGACATGATATTAATTTCATGAAAAACAATCAAGATTGGTTCACCTATGCTCTTAACTGGACAAATCAACATTTTGGCACTCAAAACTAAACACAAAAAAGCATCGACTGTCGCCATTTTTCAATGGAGTAAGACAGATCAATGCTTTTTCTAATACTTCCATCTATACAACAAGTTTGAAAAATGTATGGCTTCATCCTAAATGAAACAAAATGAGGATGATATTTAGGTTGCTTTCTACTATTATGTTGAGTAGAATATATTTACCATATGTAAAACCATTGACGGAGAAGAGTAAATAGGATAACCCTTCAGAGAGAAGAATTTGCCTTTGTGGCAGCTGTGAAATTCTTCGGGATTTACTATTGAATGTCACTCCAGAGTGCTTCCGCCAAAGTCAAAAATTTTGATCAGTAGTTGGAGCCGTAAACCTACGTTACAGGTGCGAGTGAACAAGAGTACTATTGTATTTATTGTACTTTTGTTAACAAAGGTGGTACCGCGAATTAATCCCTTCGTCCTTTGAGATGAAAGGGATTTTTATATTTTATGAGTGTTTTTAAGGAGGATTTCACATTGGGAAGTTCAACAAAAGAAATCACAATGCTAACAAAGTATGATCCAAAATCCGTTGAGAAAGATAGGTATCAATTTTGGTTAGATCATGAACTCTTCAAAGCTTCGGAGGATAAAAACAAAGAGACATTTAGTATTGTTTTGCCCCCACCTAATGTAACAGGTATGTTACATATGGGTCATGCTCTAGATTTTACTCTGCAAGATATCTTGATTCGCATGAAGCGTATGCAAGGCTTTGATACTTTATGGCTTCCTGGCATGGATCATGCTGGAATTGCAACGCAAGCAAAAGTAGAAGAAAAACTGAGAGAAGAAGGTATTTCTCGTCATGATTTAGGCAGAGAAAAATTTCTCGAAAAAGTTTGGGAGTGGAAACATCATTTTGCATCTATCATTCATGAACAATGGAAAAAGATGGGCTTTTCAATGGATTACTCCAGAGAACGTTTCACGATGGATGAAGGACTATCCCAAGCTGTTCGAAAAGTATTTGTTGATTTATTTAACAAAGGCTTGATATATCGTGGAAAGTACATCATTAACTGGGACCCCGCAGCACGAACAGCACTTTCTGACATTGAGGTTATCCATAAAGAAGTAAAAGGTGCACTTCATCATTTACGTTATCCTCTAACAGATGGTACTGGTTTTATTCAAGTAGCTACCACACGTCCAGAAACTATGCTTGGTGATACTGCTATTGCTGTACATCCAAATGATGAAAGATACCAAGGTTTAATTGGTAAAACCGTTAAACTTCCATTAACAAACCGAGAAATCCCAATTATTGCTGATGAATATGTGGATAAAGAGTTTGGAACTGGTGCAGTAAAAGTAACTCCTGCTCATGATCCTAATGATTTTGAAATGGGTCTACGTCATCATCTACAACAGATCGTAGTGATGGACGAATCAGGAAAAATGAATGAAAATGCTGGTAAGTATCAAGGATTGGATCGTTTTGAAGCACGCAAACAAGTTATAGCTGATCTTCAAGAGTCAGGAGTATTAGTAGAAATAGAAGAACATATTCATTCCGTTGGACATAGTGAACGCAGTGGTGCAGTTGTTGAGCCATACCTATCAACACAATGGTTTGTAAAAATGAAACCACTTGCTGAAAGAGCAGTAGCCCTTCAAAAAAGCGAGGACAAGGTTCAATTTGTTCCAGAACGCTTTGAGAAACTCTACTTAGACTGGATTGAAAACATTCGCGACTGGTGTATCTCTCGACAGTTATGGTGGGGACATCGAATTCCAGCTTGGCACTGTGAAAACTGTAAGGAAATAACAGTAACTCTTGATAATCCAACCAATTGTTCACACTGTAGCAGCTCCAATATCTCTCAAGACGAAGATGTACTCGATACTTGGTTTAGTTCCGCATTGTGGCCTTTCTCCACTATGGGCTGGCCGGAAGAAACAAATGACTTGAAGCGTTATTTCCCAAACAGTGTACTTATTACAGGACACGATATTATCTATTTTTGGGTAGCACGTATGATATTTACAGCTTTAGAATTTACAGATAAAAAACCTTTCCAAGATATTTTAATTCATGGTTTGGTTCGTGACGCTGACGGAATTAAAATGTCTAAATCCCTCGGCAATGGAATTGATCCATTGGATGTCATTGATCAATATGGTACTGATGCAATGCGTTTTATGATCTCTACCGGTTCAACACCAGGTCAAGATCTCCGTTTTCGTTGGGAAAGGGTTGAATCAGCACGGAATTTCATCAATAAAATTTGGAATGCTTCTCGTTTTGTACTCATGAATTTGGATGACTTTGATGCTGAAGATATTGATTTATCTGGTGAATTGAACACAGCAGATAAATGGATTCTCACCAGACTGCAAGAAACAATTTCTGAAGTCACGAAACAACTTGATAGTTATCACTACAATGAAGCAGGTAAAACCTTGTACGAGTTTGTCTGGGATGAATTCTGCGATTGGTACATCGAATTTGCTAAACTCTCTCTCTATGGAGATGAGGAAAAGGCTAAATTAACTACTCGTTCCGTTCTTTGTTACACATTAGACAACATTTTAAAACTGTTACATCCATTTATGCCTTTTGTAACAGAAGAAATATGGCAGAATCTTCCTCATGAGGGAAAAAGCATTGTAACCGCTGATTGGCCAATTTCACAAAATCAATACCAGTACCCTAAAGCAGTAGAACAAATGAAACTCTATAAGGAAGTCATTCGAAGCGTTCGAAATATACGCGCTGAAGTGAATGCACCTATGGGTAAAAAAATAAACATCTTTATAAAACCAGATAATGAAAAGACACTACATCATTTGCAAGATGGAGAACAATGGATTCGTAAACAATGTAATGCTGATAGTTTGACCATTGATTCGAACATTTCCATCCAAGAGAAAACCATCAGTGGAGTGGTGACAGGAGCTGAAATACTCTTGCCACTAGCAGGATTGATTGATATCCAACAAGAATTGAACCGCTTAGAGAAAGAATTAAAAATACTAGATTCTGAAGTAAATCGTGTGCAAAAGAAATTATCCAATCAAGGATTTATTGGTAAAGCACCTGCACATGTAATAGAAGAGGAACGAAATAAAGAGAAGGATTATCTTGAAAAAAGAGTAAAAGTAAAAACCCGTCTGGCTGAACTTCAAAACTAATAGACGAAGGGATGAAATTAATCGTTTTCATCCCTTTTTATTTACGGTTTATTGTCTGGTTCCATTTCAGATGTAATCGATAACCTCGTTTCTTCATCCTCTTTCATGCAGTCTAAGGAGCTCCTTTGGTCGGCAGTAGAGGAATTGAACCTCCAACCTCTTCCATGTCAAGGTGATCTACTCCCCCATGTCATTCATCCCCGTAATATGTATAGGTCAAAACCTTGTGTACTGTAAACAGTTTCTCCAAGCATTACGTCCGCAAAGTAACTGTCAGTCTTCAAGCTTCAACATTTCATTATAGCTAGTAATATTCTCTCAAATTCGCACAAGAGGACTCCCACCTCTAAGATGGCGAGGTGAAGTCATTTGCGAACTCATCGAATAAACGATATAAAAAACTTTTGTAGGCATCACCTTTTTTCTCCAGAAGCTGCTATCGATACATGTATATAATTGAAACCTTTCTTCCTTACCAGCAATTTTTTTACTCTATTTTTTTCGGTTCTGTTTTTTAGGTTGTGTTTTTTTCGGTTTTATTTTTTTCGATTCTGTTTTTTCCAGCTCTGCTTTTTTTCGTTTTGTTTTTTTCGGCTCCGTTTTTTCCAATTCTGTTTTTTTCAGTTCTGTTTTTTCCCCTTTTGTTTTTTTCGACTCTGTTTTTTCAGGCTCTATTTTTTTCAGTTCTGTTTTTTCCCGTTTTGTTTTTTTCGATTCTGTTTTTTCCTGTTCTGTTTTTTTCCGTTTTGTTTTTTTCGGCTCTGTTTTTTCCTGTTCTGTTTTTTTCTGTTTTGTTTTTTTCAGCTCTGTTTTTTCCGGCTCTGTTTTTTTCGATTCTGTTTTTTTCGATTCTGTTTTTTCCTGTTCTGTTTTTTTCCGTTTTGTTTTTTTCGGCTCTGTTTTTTCCTGTTCTGCTTTTTCCGGCTCTGTTTTTTTCGGTTCTATTTTTTTAGTAATAATTCGTAATGCCGAATTGACCAATTTTTCTACAGGCATATTCTCGATAAGGGTACTGAGAGTAGACTCCTTCTCAACCGATGATTTCTCTGAGTCTTCTTTTTCTCCACCCTTTTCTTGATTCTCTAATTTATCTAACTCCTTTTGAACAAACAACTTCCACTCCGAATCGCTCTCCGGTTTCGAAACTGCCGAAAGTACTTCTTCATCTGCGATCGGATTAGAATCCGTTTTCCCCAACTCTTTTTGGATAAACCGTTTCCACTCCAAATCGCTTTCCTGTTTCGAAGCTGTTAAAAGTGCTTCTTCATCTGTGACCGGATCAGAATCCGTTTTCTTCTGGATATCATCCATTGATCGGAAACCTCCTTTTATATGTTTATGACTCCTTATATGTTTATGTGGGTTAATGAATCTAGATTGGACTGAAGTGGAATTCATCTAATAATAGTCCAGTACCTATATGATCTGAGATATTTGCTCATATACTGAATTATTCATAAGAGGAGTGAAAGTAGATGGAAACAAGGAACATGGATGTTGCGGATAAAATATTATTCATTCTGGGTATGAGTTTATGTGGCGTACTTGTTTTCGTACTAGTGGTGGGCGTTATCGTTGCATTGCTTACATCTCGGAACGGCAAGAAACTAACAGGAACGATTGATTCCGTTCTGATACAAGATGACGATGGTTGTGACCGCGTTGAAAACCAAATCCAACGAGTAGAGGCTGAAGCGAATCAGTTTCAAAACGAGGAAAGAGTCGAGAATAGCTAAATGCAGTATCATAAGGAGGTGAAGCAATTGGCTGGAGAAAATAAAGAGTCTTCAAAAATTTTTCACGAAATCAATCAGGCATTCAGATCCTGTACTGCTACCTACACGACATCGGTCAAAAATGGAGCAGACATAGCTAAGCAAAAAATCATAGAAGCTGTAGAAAATCGTGATCAACCCATCGAAATCGTTTTAGTACAATTATTCGAAGCCATAAAGATGGGCGTACAACATGCTGGTAAACAAATACTCGACTCCGGAATCGATTTCGTCGAACAAATGAAAGCAAAAAAATAAGACTGCCTCTCAGCAGATCATTCACTGTTGAGGCTTGCATCCTCAAAAGCATTGGAAAACTCTAAGAAATACGTTCATTCTGTAGAGCTAGGAATTGATCCGTTATTCTTTTTTCAGAACCGTATTCTTATTTGTTTGTTCTTTCATCATCCATTGCTGCAAATGGTGTCCGATGATGCTCGGATGGAAATATTCTAGCATCTGAATCCCAGGTTTACATCCGAAATAAATGAAGTATTTTTTGTAAGGCACCTTATTTTGCATATTAGGAAAGTGAATCTTAATCGGTCGTTGAAAAAGATCAACCGTTTCCTCTTCGTTAATGAATCCGGAGTCGGTCACCTCTCGTAATGTGCGCAATCCGAGTGAGCTGATCGCTTTTCCTATTCCCTCTTGTCGATGCGCAATTTTCTCGAACAAAACAGGAGGTACATGCTTAGAATATACAAGCGCAATGTTGTGTGACACGACGAATCGACTTTTCTCGCAGATCAATACCGATTCTCGAATATAGGACGGGCCTCCCGAGGATTCACCCATCAGGTTTGCATCCTCTTCACCAATTTGTTCTTGCCGTATCACATGTGCAAAAACTTTCTCGTTTGACAGCATTTCTAGCAAATCCGTTGTCCTTCCATCCGTTACTAACAAAAGGTCGAATATCAATCCTTGTAAAACATCCGATACCTTTTGCTCAAATTGTGAGTCTACCATACTCTCACCTCCGTCAGACAATTGTGCGCGCTTTTCGACAGTTATTAAAAAATGGTCAATGGTACAGACCGGAATCGCAAAGCCCTTTCCAGAACGTATGAAACTCATCTATGTTGACTTGCTGATTGGCGTCGGAGAGAGCAGCTGAGGGATTCGGGTGCACCTCAACCATAAGCCCGTCAGAGCCAGCTGCTAACGCCGCCTTTGCACAAGGCAGCAAAATATCTTTCCGCCCAGTAGAATGGGTGACATCCACTAGAACTGGAAGATGGGTCTCCTGCTTTAAAATTGGAACAGCGGAAATATCAAGCGTATTGCGAGTCATTGTCTCGAAAGTACGTATACCACGTTCCATTAACATGACTTGATCATTTCCTTGGTGTAGTATATATTCTGCTGCTAACATAAACTCTTTCAAAGTAGCGGAAAGACCACGTTTCAGTAGAATAGGTTTCTTCGTTTGACCGACGGCTTTCAGCAGGTCGAAGTTCTGCATGTTACGAGCGCCTATTTGAAAAATGTCGATATAACGGGCAGCTGTATCGATTTGAATGGGACTCATAACTTCGCTGTTGGTTATCAATCCAAATTCATCCGCAACTTCCTTCATAATTTTCAATCCCTCTTCACCGAGCCCTTGAAAATCGTAAGGAGATGTTCTCGGTTTGAACGCCCCACCGCGTAAAATCGTTAAGCCGGCTTCCTTTAGAGCGGAAGCAACCGTTACAAGCTGATCTCTCGATTCGACTGAGCAGGGACCTGCGATCAGCGTATGGGAAGAACCACCAATCACCGACTGCTTAATATTAATAATCGTATCTTCGTTTTTATGTTGACGGCTTACGAGAAGCTGTGATTTCTCTTGCTGCAATTTATCGCTCATGATTAACAATCCTTTCTTTCCGTATAATAGGAATCTTCCTAACCAATTATCGTTATGTTATCGAATTCTATGGATCTATTTCTATGTGTCGTTACTTCGCTTTTTGATATATACAGGCTTTATCGATGGAACGTTATTCATGAGCTCAACACGATCAACCAATGTAGTGATTTCAACGGAAACTGGCACTTGAAGTCGAGAAGATAATTGAGAACGGACGTATTCCTCTGACCATTTTCTAGAATCATGCGAATCTAGTAAAAAGTGCAATCCCTCTGCCTGCTCTAGCACCTTCCAAGCATCCGGAGCAGGAAACAATGAATATACGGCTTCCTGAATATCCATTGCGTCTAAGACGATGTTTCCAAAACGTATTCGATCCTTGCTTCTGCCGTAATGAACCAAGTTCGCTCCAGTTCGACCACAATCACATAAACAGGGTTCTACAGAGATAATATCCCCATTAAAGTATCTCAACAGAGGAGAACCTTGATGGGAAAGCGTCGTGATCGCCGCAAACCCTCTTTTTCCGGAAGCAAGGGAGCTCGAACCATCCTCATTTAGTACTTCTATAAAAATATCTAATTCTGCAATATGCATTGTGCCATACTCACACATTGTAGCGATATTGGAAGTTTCCGTCGAACCATACATATTAAACACAGGCACGTTCCACAGCTTTTCTATATGTTCCCTTCTCTTGTCGCTCATTAATTCACCAGCGACGCATATAGCGCGCAGAGTTGGAAAGTCCTTGCTCGGCTCAGAACCGCCGAGACGAGCCGCTTCGGCCAGCAATTCCATCTCACGCGGGAGTCCAGCTAACACCGTGACAGAAAGGTGTTTCATCAGACTTAACACCCTAAGGTAAGGAGTAACAATAGTACGTCCGCTTGCAGGAACAACTCCGGCTCCAGTAAGCCAGGCTGCATGCTGCATTAAAAATGCAGGCAGTGCCATTGCGTAAGGAAAGCGGATCAGCACCAGATCTTCAGACGTCAAATGCACGCCGCATTCCTTCAATTGTCTTCCACCATTCATCAAATCTGTTTGCGTAAACCAAGCAGCTGAAGGTTCCCCAGTCGTTCCGGTCGATTCGTGGTATTGAGCGATTTCCTTCATATCGACGGCAAGGTGACCAAAGATACCAGCTTTCCGCAAATCTTCTTTTGTAGTTAACGGAAGCTCCTGGATGTTACTCAATTCAATGCCGTTTAAAGCATGTTCCAATAATTTCGTCTTATACAGAGGGGATTTTAGAATACGCACATACATCTCCTGAAATTTTCGCGCTCTCTCTTTATCGATGTCATTCATTAATGCGCACCTCCTCTCTCGTTTTTGTATAGCTAATTGAATACTCTGATCGCTTTGCCGAACGTACGAGGAATATCGTCTCTGATTACGACTTCGCAATGTATCCCAATCCGATCAGCCATATGCTTTTGAATTTTTGCCGCCAATTGCTCGTCACTTAGCTTCGTCTGGTACTTCTCAGCTTCTATTGTGAGCAATCCTTGATTCAACTTAAGGTGATACCATAAACCTACTTCGGGAATCTCCATGAGAAAGTGCTCGATTAAGAATGGAGAATAGTCTTCGGTACCCAAGCGCAGCATCTGCTCCATTCGGCCTCTTAGCTGCAAAACGTCCATCGTGATTCCGCAATCGCATTTGGATTTCTGCAAGTTACCAAGATCTCCAGTTCTGTAACGTACCATCGGCATTCCTTCACGAAGCAGTGTGGTCACAACGATTTCTCCCGTTCGACCGTACGGAAGCACTTTCTCCGAAACCGGATCAATGATTTCGACTTTCACATGTCCTTCCATGACATGGTACCCTCTATGCTTACTGCATTCTACACCAACAACCCCGCACTCGGTTGAGCCGTAAAAAAACGAGACTTCGCATCCCCACGACTTTTCCAACCTCTCGCGGAAGGTGGAGGAGCATCCTTCGCCGGTAAGCCAAATTTTCTTTAAGCAAATATCTTCACCAATTTTTATACCGAACTTCTCACTTTCTGCTGCTAGGAGGGCTGCGTAAGACGGGGTTGTAGTTAGTACCGTAGCTTGATATTCCTTCATTAACTCCAACGACTTATCGATAGGAGCCATATAACCACCTTTTCCAAGCGAAAGAACTCCCGTACCAAATGCAAATTGAAATAATCGCTGGAAGCCAAGACCAGGCAACGCAAATTCATAAGGCAGCGCAATTGCTGCGACATCATCCTCCGATTCCTTAAAAAGCTCCAAATATTTCGGTAACAGATCGTATACATATTGATCAGCTAATGTATAAGAGGTATATATTGGCTTACCCGATGTGCCGCTGGTGAGGTGTACCTGACCTATTTCTCTCGGATCGACACATAATATCTTTTGTCTATCACCTCTAATGACATCTTTCTTCAGCATCGGAACAGTAGCTAATTGTTCTAAACTATCGATTTTAGGTTCTGTGAAGCCTGCCATTTTCAACGTTGAACGATAGTATTCATTTCGGTTCCACACATGAGCAAGAGTGGCGTTAACAGCTTTTAACTGATAATCTTCTATATTTTGATGAGGAAGTTTTTCGATGGTTTTTCCTTCATCATACAATTGCTTATAAAATTCATTAAATTGTTCTAGATGGGATGAATGATTGTCAATGGAGACTGTCATCTTATGAGTTTGAAACTTCATCTTAATCCTCCATTCCATGTATACTTAGTACACTTAGAATCTCCCCGAAGTAAAGAATGAGTGAGGGCATGATCCACGCGAAAAGGCGTAACCATTCCCTCATCTATCAACAGCAGTTGTAACATCTGTTATTACTCTCTAATTGTTTCTTTGAATAGTTTCAATCCATCTATATTAATTTTTTTCTTCCTTCTTTTTTGCCTCTCTCTTTTCTTGTTTCCGCTTTTCTTTGGCTTGCTTTTCTTCTATTTTTTTTGCTTTTTCCTCTTTCTTTGCTTTTTCCTTTTTCTTTTCTTGTTTCCGTTTATCTTTAGCTTGTTTCTCTTCTATTTTTTTTGCTTTTTCTGCTTTTTTCTCTTCTTTATTTAGCTCTATATCACTCACATTCTGCCCTCCTTCCATTTATTCTTTATGAAATGCAAGGAAAGTCAGACTTGATTCAGACAAACACACATAATGTAAAAAAAGAGCATTCCATCCAAACCGTTTATATAAACCATACATATCGTAACTAGCATATATCGTTTATTTTAAGGAAGGGGTAATCCGTGTTGTTACTCAGATTGGAAAATGATCAAGATTTCCAATATCTCCATACACGTCTCCTGATAAGCGGTCCAGCCAGTGGCTCAGATCAGGGTGGACTTTTTTTACTTGACTTTAAAAATAACGATTTGGAGAAGCTTTCCACTGGCAGTTGCTCGAGAATGACATTTGGAAGGAGGAATTGAAATGGAAAAAAACTACACTCATATAGAGCAATTCGAAAAAGGAAAAAGGGTGCTTACACAAGGCCTAGACGGAGATAAAAATGCGGTGAAAACCGCCTGTGAAATTTTCTTAAAACTTCGCAAAATCGAGCCTGACAACGCTCTTTTTGAAGCCTATTACGGTACTGCTCTTGCACTATTAGGACGAGATGCTGACCAGCCTTTGGAAAAAGCGGATAAAGCGCAAGAAGGACTAAATTCTTTGAATCAAGCGATTTCCATGGATCCAAATCAAAAGGAGATTCGGTTGTTACGTGCGAAAGTATGTCTGCGACTGCCAGAAGATTTCTTCTATTCCTCACAGACGGCGATCGAAGACTTCTCCTTCCTGCTGGATCGTCATAAAGAAGATCCCAGTTACCTCACTGATAAGCAAGTCAAGGAAATTATGGAGGATCTAAGTACTGCTTACCAAAATGCTGGAAAATTGAAAGAAGCAAATGAAATATTGCAACAATTAACTCAGATGAATAAACAGATGAATGAACAATTGGTGAATCCAAGTGAGAAAAATATCGAGATTTTACTTAAACAGATTATCACCCTACACAAGGCCGCCCAGAAAGGGAATAAAAAGGCCCTTCAAGATATGCAACAATTGTTGGAACGAGTGCGCCCCAACTATCCTGACCACCCGCTTGTAGATGCATACTATGGCGTCACCAAGTTACTATTGGCTCGGGATGCGACATCAGTATTGCATAAATTGAAGTGGTCGAAAACTGGACTTAAGCTTCTTGACGGAGCAGTAAATGCCGCCCCTCAGGATGACAGGATTCGACTGCTGAGAGGCAGAACCGCATTTAGATTGCCTGAAAAGCATTTCCACGTAGCCGAAACGGTAATTGAAGATTACACATTTCTCATCGATCGGGAATTGAATGAAACAGGCTTCCTTGAGACGGAAATTTACTTGAAGATTATCTACGAACTTGGTGAGATATATTGCCGAATCGGTCGAAATCAAGCTGCGGTTATGTGCTGGAAAAGGCTGAAGAATGAAACACAGGACCCTGATTTTCGGCATCTCCTCCAGCTAAAGCTTAAGTCTTTGGAAGGAAAACCAGCTGTTGAGCATAAACCGATCGCCGAGAGCACCACATCAATTTTGATAAAAAGGGCCGTTCGTGCCGCCGGGAGCGAGCTCCTTAGCTTGGCAAAACAGCAAATAGAGAAGGAATAGGAACAAGTTCCTTATTTGAATGGAAAGAGAACACGGCTCAGACTCGCTGATCATTTAATAATCCAACCTCCATATGGGAACAGCACATATCGCAACAAATAAATTATGCCAGAAGAGATTTATTTGTGTTGCTTTTACGGTTTGCAGAAGTACCAAGATTTTCAATATCGGAGGTCGATAGGAATGACAGATCAAAGCGTCAAAATAGAACAATTCGAGGAAGCCAAAACACTCCATAATAAAGGTGTGGACGGAGACAAAAAAGCAGTGATAAAAGCAAACGAGATACTCTCAAAGCTTTGTGAAGCCGAGCCTGAGAATGCGCTAATTAAAGCCTATTATGGCAGTACGATTGTTCTATTAGGACGGGATGCTGTTAAAATTCTGGAAAAAGCGGATAAAGCGCAAGAGGGACTAGATCTATTGAATCTGGCCGTTTCTTTAGACTCAAACCATAAAGAAATTCGGTTGTTGCGTGGAAACATTTGTCTGAGGCTACCGGAGTCCTTTTTCCATTGCTCGGAAACAGCAATCGAAGACTTCACCTTTCTGCTTGACCACTATAAAGTAAATTCCAATTACCTTACTCCAGAGCAAGCACAAGAAGTCCTGCGGAACTTAAGTTCAGCTTACCAAAATGCAGGAAAACCTGACAAAGCAAATTCTGTCTTACAGCATTTTGATCAATTGAGGAACTGAAGAAAAAATCATAAAAAAGAGAAGGCAGAGAAACACATAGAAATTCAAAGAGAGTACTCCACAGGATTATCTCCGCTATTAGAAAGGCAATGTAACCGCCGTTCATGAAGCGAATCAGCTGTTAGAACGGCCTCGATTACCCGGACAACCCTCAGCTGAGGCGAAGAAACAAGAAGCTCCCTGTAAGCATCACAAGAAGAAAATACGAAACTAGAGCAAGAATCATCCCCTTACCTGGGTAAATCCCAGGATCGGAAAGGAGGTGAAGCACATGTCAGAAATTATAAAAGGGGTCTTCAAGGAAGTAAAGAAAGAGATCATCCAGCTCTCCTCTGCTGCATTGAAAAGCGGCGCTGTTAACCTCGGCAAAGAACTTGTGAATGTGACGAGTGATGAAAAACAACTATCCAGTTTACAATTCGAAACGTTCATCAATGCATTGAAGACCGGTATCATAGGAACCGGCAAAGAAGTAATGACAATAGGACTGGAACGAATAAAGGAAAAATCCTCGCAGGAACAAAACTCGGAAGTGTCCGGGGAATCAACATCGACACAACAATCGGCAGAAGAGAAATAAAAAAGGAATTCTAAACGGAAAGGCTCAAGCCGTCATCTGACTGAGAGTCTTTCCCTTTTCATCCTCACTCTATTTCCTTTCGTAGAATATATTGATCTTGAATATCGTTCATTCTCGACCAGAGATTACGAAACTGGAGAGTGAGTAATTTTGGAAAAAGCATTCGTCAACGGCATTAACATTTGTTATGAATCGATTGGGGAAGGATTTCCTTTGATCGGACTTTCAGGAAAAAACAGCAACATGGACTGGTGGAGCCCGGCAATCAAGACCGCATTAGGCGAAAGGAACAGATTCATCATACTCGATTATCGGGGTACAGGTCGTAGCGACGATCCAACAGAAGCGTACAGCATCTCGGATATGGCAAAGGATGTCATCGGGCTAATGAACGCGCTCGATATCGAAAAGGCACATATTTTAGGCCAATCTATGGGGGGAATGATTGCACAAGAGCTTGCAATCGAAGAACCCAGCCGTGTGTCGAAATTAATCCTATGTTCCACGACCTGCGGGGTAAAACGGGTGCCGCCTTCTTTTCGGATGATGAAGTGGATGATGCGAAAGAACGCTGGATTTTCCCCGCAAGACACGCTAAGTATGCTTTACTCCAAAGCCTATATCCAAAAGAATTCGGACTTAATCGCTTCGTTCGTGGAACGAATGCAGATCGCTCCTTCAAGCCCTAGAAGCATGGAAATTCATCGTGAGGCAAGCAAGAGTTTCGATTCGTACCATCGGATTGGAAGAATTTCGGCATCAACGCTTATTATTCACGGTAAGGATGATTGGGTCTTCAGCCCAAAGCATGCTAAAATCCTGAACCGTCGTATTCCAGATTCCGAGCTGATTCTATTTTCCCATTCCGGTCACGGGGTCTTTTCACAGGAGCATCGCAAGGTGTTGGGAGAGATCCATCGTTTCCTACATTGATCGGTATTAACGAAACAAAAAAACGACTCTTATTCATTTTGAATGAGTAGTCGTCTTTTCATTCAGTCCAACTTTCCTAGAGTTGGGAGTCTTCTTGTACAAATTATGACCGTTAATCTTATTTGAAGTCTGACAAAGGATGCACTATTCAACTTGCAAATTGGTGTTTGTTAAGTGGGAATCAATGAAAAAAGTACTACCATATTTATCAGTTCTTTCATACCCTTTTAAATCCAACCTCTCGCCTGCATTGCTTCCACTACTTTCTTAATTGACTTTATGTAGGCAGCAGTACGTAAATCGGTTTGATACCTTTTTGCAAGTTGACTTACTTGGTGATAGGAATCAACCATAATCACTTTTAATTTTCTGTTTACTTCTTCTTCACTCCAATAATAATTCATTGCATTTTGTACTCCTTCAAAATAGGAAACTGTCACACCCCCAGCATTTGCAAGAATATCTGGTATGACTAGCACCCCTTTCTCAAATAAGACTTTATCAGCATCCGGTATTGTCGGTCCATTTGCTGCTTCTGCCACAATTCTAGCCTGAATTCGATGAGCATTATCTAATGTAATTACATTTTCTAAAGCAGCAGGAACAAGGATATCCACATCCAGTTCAAACAGTTCCTCTGGGTTGATTTGATAATCAGCACCATAATCTCGAATATTTCCTTGCTCTTTCACCTTCATCAATCGTTGAAGGTTCAACCCTTTTGCATCATAAATAGCCCCTCTTGAATCACTAACAGCAACAACCTTACTTCCCAATTCGGTTAACAACTTAGCCACATTCCGCCCTGCATTACCGAAACCCTGAATAGCTACTGTTGCATTTTCTAATGGCTTTTTCAACTGCTTCATCGCTTCGATCACTGTAAATACAACACCCTGTGCAGTCGCTTCTCCTCGTCCTTTTGAACCTCCGATGCTCAAAGGTTTTCCTGTAATCACTCCTGGGGAGAACGAACCATTAAACCGACTGAACGTATCCATCATCCAACCCATAATCTGTGAATTCGTATATACATCTGGAGCTGGAATATCTTTATCTGGACCAATAATTTGGATAATTGCTTCAAAAAAACCCCGGCTGATCCGCTCTAGTTCATCTTGACTCAATGACCGAGGATCAACAATCACTCCGCCCTTTCCACCGCCGAGCGGTAAGCCAACAACACTGGATTTAAATGTCATCCACATAGACAATGCTTTCACTTCATCTTCATTCACATCTGGATGAAAACGAATCCCTCCTTTGGTTGGGCCCATAGCATCATTATGTTGCGAGCGGAATCCTTCAAAGACACGAATTGATCCATCATCCATTTTTACAGGAAATGCAACTTTTAGTACACGTTTGGGGTGCTTTAAGATTTCTATCACATGTCGTTCAAGTTCCAATTTCTGTGCTGCTGTTTCAATCTGTTTTTGTACTGTTAAAAATGGATTATTCTCTTTTGCCTTCATCTTCGGTTCCTCTTTTACTTTTTAGATTTTAGACATGTTCAAGGAATTTCAATCACACACTAGCTTTATTTCAAGGTATTGTTTTACATAATATATATATCTTAACGTCTTGTTTAAGTCTTTGTACAGCATATAATTTTAGACCTGTCAGTTGAGTTGAAATAAAAATACTTAAGGGCGGATTCAGCTGTTTTCTTAATCCTCCACCATTAAGTAGGCATTTCAAGGGTCACTTCAATCATGCATAAGTCATTCAAAGACTGGATTAGTTTACAACATTTAAAGCGATATCCAACACTTCCTCAATAGAGCGGGCGGAGCGATTCCGTTTGATCAACGCCACACCGATCTCCAATGCAATCCGCTGTGCTCGTTGGCGGGCATCCGCATCTTCGATGTGGTCGATGTCCGCAACATGGATAAAACCATAGACACGACACAACATTATCACCCCAGCAAATCCGATAGTGTCCTGCAGCAGTCCTGCCATATACAAATCTTGATATCCTCGGGTCTTCGCCATCCGGTCAGCAACATGCTCGTTCCAAAACTCGCGAAACTGAAACTCAAATTGTGTCCATAAGTTTTGTATGGTATCCAACAGGTAATCACGGTAATCGGTGCGCTCTAGCACATCCCGGCTCCAACCCTCTTGGCCTGAATAGTTCAACAGAAGATTGGCGATAACAGTCCCGATATCAAAGCCCATCGGACCGTAGTAAGCAAATTCGGGATCAATGACCTTTGTAGAATCCGGTCTGATAAAGATATTATCTGTATGCAAATCACCATGCAGCAAAGCCTGTGCTTTCGTCAGAAATTTCTCCCTCAGCAGCATGACCTCCAGATGCAGCTCCTCATCCGACCAAATTTGCTCAACGGCATCACGAATAGAAGGTTCCACGATATTCACCCGAGACTTTGTATAAGGAGCGTATAAGATGAGATCTTCGGTTATATTACAAAGCTCCGGATTGATGAACGATTTCACCCGCAGTTTCTTCTCCAGTTGGTCCATGGCCAGATCCGAGGTGAAGAACAACGTCCGCGCCAAAAATAATCCGATATGCGAGGCAAACAACGGATAACGCCCCAGCTCCATCAGTCCGTGGCGCATGACAGTGTGGTCGCCCAAGTCCTCCATGACCATCAGCGCTAAATTCAAATCATACGCATATACCTTTGGTGTCATATCAGGACAAAGCTCTCCGTGAATGCGTAATGCTTCACATTCGAGGCGTACTCTGTCCAGTGTCAAGGGAACCGATTCGCCAATCACCTTGACGTAAGGCAGCGCCTGCTTCAGAATCAAGGATCGCTCAGATACAGGGTCCGATATATGAAACACATGGTTAAGATTGCCGTCGCCGATGGCTCGAGACTTCAGCTGCACACCATCCGGGAATACATCCTCGATGCCGTGTACATACTCGACCGCTTCTGCTTGTGTTAAGGTGTGATAATTTGTCATTTTCGCATCCTTCCTAATACCAATTCTATCTAGCCTAATCGAACACCGGCTGATGGCGTTCCATAATGACAAGGATTTATTGGCGCACATTTGATATCTTGGCGACCGCCCACTAAGATAAACAGCGTAAACTCGTTAATGTTATTAATATGCTAAAAATATATACAAAGTGATTGTGGATTACCTAGACACTAGCTTTTCGATGGCTGCTTATTTAAGCAATTAGAGTTGGGCAGCGAAATTCGAATGATAGATTTGAGTTCCGAGGACGATTCTACCATTGAAGAAAGCAATTATTAATAAAGATCTGGAGAAGTGAAGTCTTGACATAGAACAAGGCTTAAAAGTTGCAGATTTTTTTAAAGGCACCGAATCCCTGTAAATCTAGCGATTCAGTGCCTTTTTTCTCTTCCTGAGAGATCATTTAAATTCCATCCAACAAAATTCCTACTTGTTCTGCTACTACTTGAGTTGGTTCTAGTATTTCAAAGTTCACCTGAGTTTACATGAACATGATACGTTTAGTAGTAGTATTGGTAGAATTAGAATTATGGTTATTAATCTTCATCCGCATGTGCAATAGCATCGATCTCAATCATTGCATCAGGCGAATAAAGAGAAGATACCTCAACGAGGGTGTCTGCTGGATAGGGTTGTGACCACCATTTGCGTCGAAGTTCTACGATTTTTTCAAAATGAGACATGGAAGTGAGATAAATGGTTACTTTAATCACTCGGTCAACACCTGATCCAGCAGCCTTTAATGCACGATCCAAATTCTGAAATGCTTGATCTGCTTGTTTATCGAAATCTCCAATGCCAACTAAATTTCCATCATCGCCGATCGCAGCTTGACCAGATACGAAAACCAATCCGTTAGCTTTGATCCCCTGTGAAATAAGAAATGGTGTGTATGGATCTGGTTGCGTGTGTACTTGTTTAAAAGACATGATCTTTCATCCTCTCCGTTATAAAAATATAATGTATCGAAATTTCCTATATTAGAATCGGGCATATACGTTTATGTGTTTATAAAATAGTTTATATGTCTATCCTTATCGTCGAGCGCTTTACTTACAATCATCAATTCCACAATATAATCCTTCCAAGTTACGTTCTGTTTTTTGTTTGTGTAATTCATCATTCATTACTTTTTCAAATGTGTCCTTCGAACGAACGCCTTTTACAACCGTTCTGCCTATTACGAGAGTGGGAACAGACCGAATATCAGCCTCCGTATAAGCATGATCAAGTATTTGTTGATGCACTTTTTTGTATTTTCTTGTTTCTAATGCCTTTCTATATTCTTGCCCATCCAGCCCAATTTCTTCTGCTAACTTAGTCAATACATCAATATCTCCAATATCTTTTTCTTCTTGAAAAAATGCACGAAACATTCGATGGTTGTATTGGTTTGATTTGTTATGTTCCTTAGCAAATTGATATCCTTCAAAGGCTAAATGTGTATATGGTTGAGGAGAAACTTTAGGTAATACAATGGGGATTCCCATCTTTTTAGCCATTGGATAAACCGCCTGCATCCAAATGTTTTGTAAATAATCACCTTCTGGTTTTAATGTCTCGTCAGGATATGGACGTAACTCGAAAGGCATCCACTCCACTTCGACATCTTTGCCTTGTATTGCTTCTTCAAGAGGTTTTTCTATTAACATACAAAACGGACATACATAATCAGAATAAATTCGGATTTTTAGTGACATAGTATCACCCCCAAATGATTGGTACTTCTTATCAAACATAAGCAAGGATATTTTTTCGATGATCTTCCTCCTTGTGTAGTTTTGTTTCTCCGTTGTCAGTAGCATTTTATCTCTCAAATGTTATATAGTAAAATGATCTATATTAATATATATATCAAAATTAATGATACCTAGAGGAGATAGATTGACATGGAGTTAGCAGATTTGCGAGTGATCAGGGCTATTATCGCTGAAGGTAGTATCTCTAAAGCGGCAAAAAAATTGGGTTATGTTCAATCGAATATTACGGCTCGTGTCCGCAAATTGGAAACAGAATTAGGAACCCCTTTGTTTCAACGACATCCAAAAGGTGTATTTCCTAACGAAAAAGGTCGCTTGTTAAATCAATATGCATCTGAAATCCTTCAACTTTCTCAAGAAGCCGTGATGGCAGTTAAAGAACCGAACTATCCAACTGGTGAGCTTAAAATTGGAGTCGTGGAAACAGTTAGTTCTTCTCAACTGTTTATCCAAGCCCTTTCTAATTTTCAACAACAGTATCCATCTGTTACTTTATCATTGGTAACAGGAACCTCACTACAAAATTACGAACGATTAGTAGATCAACAACTAGATGGTGCATTTTTTACAGGTGAACTAGAAAGTTCGAAGTTAGAAGTAGAATTGTTAATAGAGGATAAAGTCGTTCTCGTAAAAAGTGATGACAAGAACAAACCATGCGAATTTACAACTGCTCCTGCTACCACTTGGGTTGTATTTCCTAAAGGATGTCCGTTTCGAGCTATGATTGAAGAATGGGTTGAAAGAGATCGGGGAGAAAAAGCAAATATAATTGAAGTAAGTACAACCGAAACTATGCTAAATTGTGTGAGAGCAGGGATTGGATATACATTATTGCCAGAATCAACGCTTAAAGAAAAAGAAGGTATTCATACCCACATCATTCCTGAAAAGTATCGATATGCAACGACTCGGTTCGTCCGTCGATCAGAGAAATACTACAATAAATCATTCGCTGCATTTTCACAATGCTTGAAAGTCGTGGGTACTGTCTAATTGACACACCACACACGGCTGAAGCCGTGGAATTCTTGGAGTGATAGTCTTATAACTTCATTAGCGAGCTAACCCCATGAGCTCCACGGTTGAACCGAGTTTTTGTTGAAAGGCCAATCATTTGTTTTAAATATTTCTGCGGGTGTTGCATCATTATCAATCCATACATTCTAATAAATTGTCAGTAAAATACAGTTCAATCTTCATCTAAAATTTTTCTATATTCTTTGTGAAATAAGCTATGATCCAAATCTCGTATATATGGAATTTTTCTTCTTTGTTCTTGAACTTGTTTTAAATCGATAGTAGAAATAATCACCTCATCATCTTGAGAGGCTTCAGCCAATACCTGTCCTTTGGGATCAATAATTCGTGAATGACCAGCAAAAGTAGTTTCTCCCTTCTCTGTCCCACTTCGATTTGCCGCAATTAAAAAGACACCATTTTCAAGAGATCTGGCGCGAGTCGCCTGTTTCCAAGCATATAGTCTTTCTTTACCAAATGCTGATGGATAAAGTAATAAATTAGCACCTTTCATGCTAAGAATTCGTGCTCCTTCTGGAAACCCAACTTCATAGCAAATTTGCAATCCGATATGAAGTGATTCAATGGAAAATATCGGAATTTGATTCCCCGTTTTAAATCGATATTTCTCCTGATCCCATAATAAAGATTTACGGTAAGAACCGATGAATCCCTCAGGACCTACTATAACTGCAGTATCGTAGATGAAATCGGTTTCTATTTCTTTTTCTAAAATCGCCGCAACAAGTACTACTTGATATTTTTTTGCAACCGATTCCATCCAATCAGTGACAGGTCCAGGAATAGGCTGAGCTAACTCTGCATCTTGTTCTTCCACACGATATCCCGTATCAAATAGTTCGGGAAGCACGATGATCTTTGCTTTTTTCTCTGCTGCTTCCTCGATCAATTTACTTGCTTTTGCATAGTTCAGTTGTCGATTACCTAAAATGGTATTCATTTGAACTGCTGCTACATTTATATTTCTATCATCGTGAAACATGTTAAGGCCTCCAATTTACCTGTTTCTACCCTTATTTTGATTTTATCTATTTATAGCTTAGAAAAAAGTTTATGATTCAAAAAAGCTATGCTGATTCGCATAGGAGAATACAGCTCAATTCTTTTGTTTAAGTGGAAATCATCGTTATAATAAGTGTGATTTAAATGGGTAATTTTAATTGATAAAAATATAGATAACTAAATAAGGGGTATTCTCATGACGAAAAGAGAAATCTTAATACCAGGCGGAGAAGGGCGCTCATTTAGCGTATACAAAAACGAATTTATTGTGGTAACAGACGTAAAAGGAAAACAAGTGGCTGATTTCATTGCATTGAATAAAGACAAGAAAGAAGAGTATTTATCCACAGCTCATACTCGAACGATGAACGGTAGAGTTTCCATAAAGAAAGGAGACATCCTATACAGCAACTTGAGAAATCCAATGTTTGAATTAGTAGAAGATGTAGTGGGGGTGCATGATACCATGTTTCCTTGCTGTGATCCAATGCGATATCTATTGGATTTCGGAATTGAAAATCATAGAAATTGCAGAACAAACTTTGCTGAAGCTTTTAAGGAGTATGGAGTAGAATATGAAAAAATTCCCGATCCACTCAATTTGTTCCAAAATTCTCCGTTGAGGCCAGATGGTACTTTTGGTGAAGCACAAGAACCAAAATCCCATGCTGGAGATTATGTCATCTTTCAGGCATTGACTGATGTGATCGTAGGAGTCTCTGCATGCCCTCAAGATCAAACACCATTGTGTGGCTGGGTGATTACAGATATTAAAGCCACGATCGTTCAAGAAATTTAAACCTAAGTTGGACACTCGGAGACCTATCAAATTGAACAAGAAGAGATTCTTGAGGAGCAGAATCTCTCAACTCCTTTTTTGTCATACAACCTATTTTTCTGGAAATATATTTGCATTTAGTTGATATTGACGAAGTTTACGGCTAATAGTTGATTGATTTACACCAAGGATGTTAGCTATTCGGGTGGTAGAACCATATTTTTGTAGTGCCATTGCTAATAAATCTTTTTCTACCATTTCTACAGCCTCTTTTAATGGCATAATATTATTTACTTGAACTTCTTTGTATGGCATAGAAATACTTGTAATTTTTTTTGGCAAATCATAGGAACTAATTAGTTCATCATCAGAGGTTAAAAGCACACTTTCAATCGTATTTTGTAACTCTCTTATATTTCCTGGCCAATGATAAGCTTGTAATTTTTCAATAGAAGTATCAGTCAATTTCTTATTCAATTTATGTTTTTTGTTTGCTTTTTGCAAAAAATGAATAGCTAATACGAGAATATCATCTTTTCGTTGGCGTAATGGAGGGATGTTCATTTCAACCACATGTAACCGGTAATAAAGATCTGCACGAAACCTACCTGCAGCGATTTCTTCTTGAAGATCTCGATTGCTAGAAGCAATAATTCTTACATTCACTTTTGTATGTCTTCTTCCTTTTACCCGAACAACCTCCATTGTTTCTAAGACACGTAATAATTTTGCTTGTAATGAAAGAGACAAACTACTGATTTCATCTAGATATAATGTACCTTCATGAGCCATCTCAAAGAGACCTAACCTTGTTTTCTCAGGTTGATCTTCCTGTTCCTCGCCAAATAATTCTGTTTCAAGTAATTTTTCCGAGATAGAAGAACAGTGAAAAGTAACAAATGGTTTACTATGCCGTAGACTCCATTTATGAATAAAGGAAGCTAGAATTTCTTTTCCCACACCCGATTCACCAGTGAGTAAAACGGTCGTATCTGTTTTGGAGATTTTTTGAGCTAGATTGATGATCTTCTTCATGTGACTACTCCGATAAATGATATTGGTTTCAACCTCATCTTTTTTTCGTAATTCCATCAATTCTTGTTTATATCCATCGGATAATTTCTTAAGTGATTCCAGCTCCATCTGAAGTTGGCTTACTCTGGTAATATCACGAGAAGCATTTACAATACGAACAATATTTCCTTGGTCATCCTTGATCGGTGTACCTACTACCATCAGTTTACGTCCAGCTTTAGTTGTTTGGATTAATGACACCTTTTCTTTTTTTTCTAGTACTAATCTCGTAATAGATGGTTTAAAAACTTCTTTCTTCTCTAATTCATAGATACTTTTCCCTATTAAATCTCTTTTTTTAAGACCCCAGAGATTTTCACAAGCAGAACTTACTCGTAATGTAATACCATTTGCATCAGAAACATAGATCACATCATATGAAATATCAAAAATCGCTTGTAGATCAGCACTAAGATCTCGATAGTACTCGACTTCTTGCATTAACTCTTCAACTTCCATTGTTTTTTTGATAATAAATACAAAAGCCGTTTGTTCTTCTTTACTATACATAGGATGTATTTGTAAATGATAATTTATATTTCTATATTTAAATGGGAATATTTTTTGTTCCATTTGATGGATATCATTCGGAATGATCGAAGGAAACTTATTGAACCACATACGATGTAAAACTTGTTCTTTTGTACATAAAAGAGCTTCACAAGCATACTTATTCATATCTAAAATCGAAAAATATTTATCCAAAAAAACAATACCCAGAGGAATATCGTCCAAAGAAATAGTAGAAAACAAATTTTTATTCATTCCGTTCACATCCCTGCCTAGAATTAGATAATTGTCAAGGGTAAAAAGGAAAGACACAAAAAGCGTGCATTTATTTTTTGCACACTTTTTGTATTACATAAAGATTTTTATATTTTACTTAATTCTTCATCTTTGATAGTCGCGACTGGTTTAAAGAGATTTTCTAATGCATTTCCATCAAATGATTGAAGAACTTTTCCTTCCCGTACACGAATCGGCCAATCTCCATTGGTTAGAGCAGGTCTACCAAGTGCAATGAGATCTGTATCTCCATTGTTAAGGATTTCCTCTGCTTTTTTCGGATCACCTAAGTCTCCATTAGCGATAACAGGAACTTTGCCATATTTTTTGGCCAAAGCCGCAAAGGTTAGACCTGTTTCTCCAAATGCAGGTTTGGTAGCATCCAATTCTGTTGTAATATGAATGTAGTCTACACCTGCTTCTCCTAGACTTGAGAAAATTACAGCTGCATCTTTTTCTTCGCCAGCCCATTTATGATGAAAATCATTCACTTTTGATTGTGCGATCCGAATTCCAATCACAAATTTCGAATTAGCTTGGCGGCGCATTTCTTGGATCACTTCCACTAAAAGACGAACACGATTATGAACAGATCCACCATATTCATCCGTGCGTTGGTTTGTATAATCTGTTAAAAATTGATCTAACAAATAACCATTTGCTGCGTGAATTTCTACTCCATCAAATCCAGCTTCCATTGCCAGTTGCACAGATTTACCAAACGATAAGATGACATCATTAATCTCTTGTTTTGTTATTTCACGCGGTAAGGTCCACTTACTTTTGCCACCATGTGCAGCTAGTGGTTTTCCTTTTGGCATGATTGCTGAAGGGCCTACAGTTTCTTCTGTATAATAACTTCCCTGTGAAATTGCTCCAGCATGCATAATTTGTGCAAAAATACAGCCGCCTTCTTTATGAACTGATTCAGTTACTTTTTTCCATGCTTGTACATGTCTTTCATTCGTAAGTCCCGGTTGATTTGGATATCCTTGACTAAATGCTTCATCTGGATAAATTCCTTCTGTAATCAGTAATGCAAAATCACCACGAGCAAATTTTGTATAATATTGTGCCATTCGCTCTGTAGCTTGACCATCTTTTGTTGCACTGGTACGCGTCATCGGTGCTAAAGCAATCCGATTTTTCAAAGATACATTTTTCAATTTTATGTTTGAAAATAATTTTGTTTTAGATGCATTATTCATGAGTTATTTAGCTCCTTTAGGAATATGATTATTTATCTTAATTGAGATAAAAATATCACGGATCCATTCAAGCAAACAATACAGTCCCTTCACGAACTTATGCAAATTTGCATAAGTTCATCACGCTTATTTCTAAGGTTTAGCGGGATTGTTTGACACCTATGTTCAAATGAAAGGGAGTTGTACTAATCACAATCAAAAGAAAGCCTATCTTTTTCAATTACAAGATATACCTTCGCTTTGTTCTAATGCTATTCGTATCTAAAAACCTATCTAACAGAAAAAAACATCACTAATGTTGATAATCCAACAATAATCAGAAAACCAATTACCTTCCATACCATTCTTGTTCTTCCTTCAAATATACTAATTTAATTATTTTAGGTTACTAATAAAGAACTCTCCTTATACATCCAACCTCAGTTACATAATTTTTTTGCAACGAGGAGACACTTAGTCAAAGATATTGTTCTAAGAACTTTACTAGATCGATAGGTGAAACAATGATTTTCTTCAAAAAAAATTCAGAACAGATTTCGATTCCTCATCCAAACCTGTCTGAAAACCTTAGTCATTCACTAACAAAAAATGAAACACAAATTAAAAGTATATTATCTAACAGTTCAGATATCGTGATAAGAAAATTAAATTTAATGAATATGTATCCTTCATTGATTATCTATATCGACGGCATGACAGATACCAAACATCTCGATATGGTGTTACTAAAACAAGACAAGAGCAAAGAGATAAATGATAGTAAACCACTTAAATCGATTCATGATATTATCGATCAGCTAGAAACATCCTCAGAAATCAAAAAAATCCAGAAAATACAAGAGGTACTTCAATCCATTCTCAACGGAGAACTGGTGATATTACTGGATCAATTAAATGAAGCAATATCGATAAGCATGAAACAATGGCAAGAACGATCCGTTACAGAACCAAATACAGAAGCACTCATTCGAGGACCTCGTGAAGGCTTTATTGAAAATATCAGAGTCAATACCTCTTTAATTAGACGAAAATTACATACCCCGCTGCTCAAAATTCAATCGTTTACAATTGGTTCCATATCAAAAACGAGTATAGCGATGATCTATTTAGAGGGAATCGTTAACCAAAAAGTTTTAAAAGAACTGACCAAACGAATTAAAAAAATGGATATTAACAGTGTTTTGGAATCGAGTTATATCGATGAGATGATTCGCGATGCACCCTATTCCCCTTTTCCGTTAACACAAATAAGTGAAAGACCCGATACAGTTGTAGCATCACTACTTGAAGGGAGAGTCGCTATTCTGATCGACGGTACCCCTTTTTCAATTATTGTTCCTGTAACATTTTGGAGTTCGCTCCAAACTGCTGAAGACTACTATCAAGGTTTTTACATCACCATTTTGGTACGCTGGTTACGTTTTTTATTTTTCGGTTTAGCATTGATCTTACCTGCTTTTTATATCGCTGTTACTACCTTTCATCAAGAAATGATACCAACCAGTTTAATGCAAACCATCATTAGTTCAAGAGAACATGTACCATTCCCAACTATCATCGAAGCATTATTGATGGAAATCGTATTTGAAGCTCTAAGAGAAGCAGGGATTCGATTACCTCGCCCCATAGGTCAAGCAGTCAGTATTGTAGGAGCACTTGTACTAGGACAAGCAGCTGTTGAGGCAGGAATTGTCTCATCTCCTATGATTATTATTGTATCGATGACAGGAATAGCTTCCTTTGTTATCCCAAAAACAGAATTGACTGGAGCCATTCGATTGTTTCGATTTATTTTAATGGCCATGGCTAGTACTTTTGGACTTTTTGGTGTTGGCGCAGGTCTGATTGCATTATTAATTCATCTTGTTAGCTTAAAATCTTTTGGTATACCTTATTTTACCCCCATTGCTCCTTTTGATTGGGAAGGAATAAAAGATGTACTTATTCGATTACCTTGGAAAAGAAGAAAGTACCTTGAACAAAAATTAAACGAGCACTACTCATCATTTCGGGAAGAACGGCAATAATATAAGATTCTTAAACAAGGATGTTAACTATGCAAAAATGTTTAAACTTATTGATTTGTATAATGACGTGTCTTTTTCTAACTGGATGTTGGGACCGTATCGAAATCAATGATATTGCACTTGTAATGGCAAGTGGGTTTGATCTAACAAAAGATGACCAAATCGAAGCCACCATACAAATAGCTAATTATCAAAAGAAACAAGACGATAAAAAATCACAAACACTTGTATACACCGAAAGAGGAAAAAATTTCTACGATATCCGTCAAAAATTGCAGAGAAAGTTATCTAAACGCATTTTTTTGGGACATCGCCGAGTGATACTTGTTGGAGAAAATTTTGCAAAGCATGGAATTCACAATGTGATGGATACGTTGTCGAGACCACGGGATTCACGACTCCAAACATATATTTTGACCACTCGCAATGCTACTGCAAAAGAAATACTAGATACACCCTATTTATTTGAACAAATACCTGCGGAAGGAATCCGGGATTTAGAAAGATTCGGGTCAGGACAAGAGAGCAATTTAGTCGAACTTTTAAACAGTTTGTCGTCCTCCACAAACCAATCCGTCGTTACAGGTGCGATTCAGTTAGTGAATAAACAAGAAACGAAAGAAAAAAGTTTTAAGGTACAAGACGCAGCAGTATATCAAAATGGAAAGCTTGTAGGCTATCTGTCAAACAAAGAAGCTGCTATTTATAACCTTCTTAAAGATAAAACGATAAATAGTGGTATTTCAACTCCTATCTCCAAGCAAAAAAATGAAATTGTCAGCAGTGAGATTGTGAAAGTACACTCGAGCATAGATCCCGTTGTCGATAAGGAGCAAGTAAAACAGATAAATATTTCAATGGAAATCATTGCTATCCTCACAGAGAATATGACGAAACTTGACTTGGGAGATAAAAAAAATTTAGAACTTGTCCAACAAATGTTTTCTCAAGATATTAAAAGAAGAGTGGAATCGCTCGTTTTCCGATTACAACATGAATTGCGTGTAGATCCGATAGGACTTGGAGAAGCTATACATACGAAACACCCTGCCATTTGGAAGAAAACAAAAAGTAAATGGTTAAATATTTATACAGATATACCTGTAAATGTGCACATCAAATTCAATCTTGTTTGCACTGGCAGATCTACCGCCGCTGAATATCTAAAAGAACCGGAAATTAACAAATGATATATGAGGAAGGTAGATATCATTGAAAATATCAAATGTACAAATATTTTGGATGATGTTTTGTATGAATTTTGGTATGACAATGCTTCTTACATTGACACCTGCCATTGCTTTAGCCAAGCAAGATGCTTGGATTTCAACGATAGTGGCTGGGTTATTAGGCATGACTATTGCATATATTGCTACCAAACTAAGTCACCTCTATCCTAGAAAAACACTTGTTGAATATAGTGAAATTATTCTTGGAAAATGGATAGGGAAAATTTTTGTACTGGTTTATTTTATCCAATGGTACACAGTAATCGCGATAATTTTAAACCAAAGTGCTGAATTAATCCAAACTCTCATTCTCCCTAAAACTCCTATGTTCCCCGTCATGGCAATCATGTTATTACTAATCGTATATGTATCATATTTAGGAGGCATTACTTCCATCGGTCTTTGCAGTGAAGTGCTTGGTCCGATTGTCGCATTAATGGTATCCATTGTTATTTTGCTTAGTATAAATAATGTTAGTTTGCCAAATATATCACCTATTTACTATGATTCAGGATTGCTACAAATCATAAAGGGATCATTTCACCCAGCATCTTTTTTAGGAGAAAGTGTCATCTTAACAATGATTCTCGCATTTACCAGACAATCTGAAAAAAAAATCCCAAGTGGTGTTTGGGGTGTGGCGATTGCTAGTATATTTATAACCCTTTCGACTGTCATGATCTTGTTAACCTTAGGACCTAATGTTTCCGCAAAGATGTGGTACCCATTTTTTGAAATGACAAAAACTATTTCCGTATTTCAGTTTGTAGAAAATTTAGATGCTATCGTGATAATCGTATGGTTTGCCAGTGTTATTATTAAATTAAGTATCTATTTTTTTGTCACCTGTTATGGTACTGCACAATGGTTAAATGTAAAAAATTGGAGAAAATTAATGTGGTTTATTAGTCCTGTTGTTATTTTACTTGCCTACGTTCCAAAAAATATTGTAGAGGCTTCTATTTCATATCCTCGAAACTTATATCTAACCTATGTTTTTCCGATCGCTTTGTTTTCCCTCCCACTCTTACTTCTCATCATCGGCTATATCCGTAAATGTGGAAAAGCAAGTCATTAATCATGCTTTTCATCTATGCAAGAATGCATAAAATATTTGTTTTAATTAATTGTTTCAACGTATATGAATCAGTACAATTTTGTTAAGCGCTTACAATAACTTTTCAGGAGGATAATAAGTACCTAGTTGACCATGCATATTGGTAATCTAGGTAACCATCATGCTCACTTTTTAAAAATTGAAGGTTTCATTCCATAAAAAACCTCTTTAGAACATGTTATATGATTACACTTTCTAATTTAACAATTAAAGGAGTGTATAAATAATGGCGAAAAAGAAAGAAATTTTGGTAGCGTATGGTGTAGATGTTGATGCTGTAGCTGGTTGGCTTGGATCATATGGTGGTGAAGATTCTCCTGACGATATTTCCCGTGGAATGTTCGCAGGGGAAGTAGGCACTCTTCGCCTATTGAATTTATTTAAGAAATACAAGTTAAAAACAACTTGGTTTATACCCGGTCACTCCATCGAAACCTTTCCTGATCAAACACGCAAAGTAGTTGAATCTGGTCATGAGATCGGTATCCATGGTTATTCACATGAAAACCCGATTGCTATGACCGAACAACAAGAAGAAGCAGTATTGTTAAAATGCATAGAGTTAGTCGAAAAGATTTCTGGAAAAAGACCTACTGGCTATGTTGCTCCTTGGTGGGAATTCTCAAATCTCACAAACAAACTCTTGCTTAAAAATGGTATCAAATACGATCATAGCTTGATGCATAACGATTTCCACCCATACTATGTAAGAGTCGGAGATAGTTGGACACGCATTGATTATTCACAGCCGGCAGAAAACTGGATGAAACCGTTGGTTCGTGGGAAAGAGACAGATTTAATTGAAATTCCAGCCAATTGGTATTTAGATGATTTACCTCCTATGATGTTTATTAAAAAGTCTCCTAATAGCCATGGTTTTGTTAATCCGAGAGACATTGAACAGATGTGGCGGGATCAATTCGATTGGGTGTACCGTGAGAATGATTATGCTGTTTTCACCATGACAATCCACCCAGATGTTAGCGGTCGTCCCCAAGTTCTACTAATGCATGAACGCCTAATCGAGTATATCAACACACATGAAGGGGTTCGTTGGGTTACATTTGATGAAATTGCAAATGATTTTGCACAAAGAAATCCACGTAAATAATAGGTAAAATAATCTAATCGAGGAAAACAGAAAAATTCCTCGTTTTTCTTTATTTTTAAGAGGAGGTATTTAATTACATGTGTGTTCTATGTAGTGAATTTATTAACCAAGTACATTGGACTGATCGTTCCCGCGTAATGGAACAAGCTAACTCTACTATCATCGCTGAAAATGAATCAATAAGAAGAATTCGTCAACAAGAAAGAATTCGTCGAACAAAACTAGCCAATTGTATAATAAAATCTACTGGTTTAAAATTGGAAGAATGGAATGGAAGTAAATTTATACTTCGTGATAAAAAAGGTAACTCTGATATCATACATGATATGAGTCAACTGTGGCCTGCTGTCGATCAAATGCTCAAACGACAACTCGATCCACTTGATCCTGTTTTTTTGGAACAACTTTACACTACAAATTTAAGTTAAGAACAGGGGTGACAATAATATGTTAAACCATAAAGGGAAAATCCCCATTACGATCATCTCTGGTTTTTTAGGTAGCGGAAAGACAACTTTATTACGCAATGTTCTAAAAAAGTACCCAAATACTGCCGTTATTGTTAATGAATTTGGGAAAATAGGATTGGACCATCACTTATTGGAACGTAAAGAAGAAACCACCCTTTTATTAAAGGGTGGATGTATATGCTGCTCAACACGCCAAGATCTAGTAGAAGCACTCTCACTTTTGTTAAACAGAATGGAGAGCAATGAAATTGCCAAGGTAGAAAATATAATCATTGAAACGACTGGATTAGCTGATCCTGCTCCGATTTTGGTTACTGTTCTTACTCATTCAGTACTTCAACATCATTTTTACATCAGTCAGGTATTAACTACTGTAGATTCGGTAAATGGAGCGCTTCAGATGAATAATAATGGTGAGTTTGTTAAGCAAATTGTTTCTGCTGACAAAATATTATTCACAAAAACCGATATTGCTGAATCTAATCAGATTCGAGAATTAAAAGAAAAAATTGTTATCCTTAATCCAACAGCCGAGTTAATAGAAGTTGTTTTTGGACAAACCGATCCAAAAAATCTACTTCTGCCCTCATCTGAAAGTACACATGCTAAACCCGAAGTCACTTCTTTACAATCAAAATCACTGTCATTTGAAAATACCCATATGAATCCAATTCGCTCTCTTTCTATTGCCTTCGATCAACCTCTAGATTGGCAAGCATTTGGTCTTTGGCTCAGTATGCTACTTCACAGACATGGAAAAGATATTTGGAGAGTGAAAGGTTTCCTTGATATCGGTGAAATTGGTCCAGTGATGCTAAACGGTGTTCAACATATCATTCATCCGCCAATTCATCTTGATCATTGGCCACAAGATAATCATTTTTCTAATCTAGTTTTTATTATGCGCTCAGTTAATCCAGAGGCAATATTACATTCTTTACAATCGTTTCAACATATATTAGGCTCAACACCACAAAAGGTGGAACTCAAAGTGATTGCCTAGAATATAATACACAACTATTTTATCTTTAATCCTCCATATCAGACTGATTAAAGATACTAGTCCTTTTTAAGACAAATCAATCAATATAAAGAAACAACCGTGAACTGCACCCCAATTGTTGGACAGTTGAACTTAATCCCGTCAAGTAGACCGTTATAAAAAATGCGCTAGGCCGCCAGTGCGTTTCGGAATTCAACCGGAGCACACTGGTTTAACTTTTTCTGGAACCATTCATGATTGTAGAACCATGTATTCTTCCATTGCTTGATGGAGTTCATCTTCTATTTGACACTGAAAAAAGTACAACGTTTCAGTTTTGAAATGAGAAAAGAAGGACTCGATACAAGGCTCGGTATATGGAGTACAACTCCGAAAACGGGTATATTCCTGCTCTAACACAGTCTGTTAAGAAAGATACTTTTTGATTTGATTTCTGTCTTTTGCTGGATAGATAACACTCTATACTTCTATGATCTTTACTCTCTATAAGAGGGGATGTTAAAAACCAAATAATAATGCAAGTAATATTATCTAGCAAAACTCGTCATATTCTATTAGAGAACGTGACGAGTTTTCAATACTTTACATCTTAACAGTTTTTCCTTTAAGAAATCAGTTCATATCATCGTTCGATTCCTTAACATCCGCGAGTTGATACAAAAGATAAAGCAAATGTCTACGACTTTCTAAAGGAAAGGAAGCCAATACCTTTGTTGCTGCTTCGAGCATTGCAACCCCAGTTCTTTTTATAAGCGGTGCAGCAGTATCTGTAATCTGTATCAGTGTGGCACGACGGTCATTAGGATCAGGTATACGTACGATAATATTTTCTTTTTCTAAGGCATCAACAAATTGAGTTACGGTACGCTTTTTGATTCCTAATTTTGTTGCTAAATCACTCATTCTGATTTTTCCTGCTTCTTCAATACATATCAAAAATCGCATCCTCGGTCCAGTCAAATAGGTAGGCACATCTTGTGCAGACAGATGAGCCTCAAATTGAGAGTGAATAGAATGGGTAGTTTTGAACAATATTTCTAACAGAAACTCGGGTGTTGGTGGTTCTATTGGAAAAGGAACTTTTGTATCCATAAAATCCTCCTTGACGTCTTGTTATTTAGTGTGTATACTCACTTTATAATCATTTAGTGAGTATACACACTGTAACTATACTCCTAAAATGTATTCTACGCTTTCTGCTTATCTTTGAAAAGCACAAATATTGGAAAGGAGTTCAGCTAAGATGTCTAAAAAACAAACCCCTGTTTTGATTGTGGGTGGTGGTTTGGTAGGTTTATCTGCAGCACTTTGTCTAGCAAACCAAAACATTCCTTATATTCTTATAGAACGACATGCTGGTACCTCTATTCATCCCCGCGCAAATGGTATGAACATCCGTACCATGGAGATTTTCCGAGAACTTGGAATTGAAAAAGAGATTCGAGCAGCTGGGAAGGTACTAGAAAAAAGCAATGGTGCTATTGAAGTGAAGGTGCTAGCGGAGACAGATTTAAACGAGGTCAAACGAATAGCTCCTAATGGACATGAATTAGAAGAATTAATTGGAGAACAAGTAAAAAACATCAGTCCTATTAAAGGTTGCGCATGTTCTCAAGATCAGTCAGAACCTGTTTTGCTTAAGAAAGCACAACAACTAGGTGGAGATATTCGGTTTTATACTGAGCTCATTTCTTTTGAACAAACAAAAACTGGTGTTCAAGCGGTGATAAGAGATCGGAAAACGGGACAAGAAGAAACCGTTTATGCCAAATACATGATTGCCGCTGATGGAGCCAAAAGTCAAGTGCGTCAAGCTTTAGGGATTGAGTTTACAGAGGGAGGCTCTTTTGGGCATTACATCAATATTTATTTTCAAGCGGATCTGCGGAAATTGGTAGGAGGTAATGAATTTATTGTATGTAATATTACGAATCCTGAATCACCAGGCGGATTGCTATCTGTTAATAACAAGGATCGATGGTGTTTTCATATTGCCTACCATCCTGATAAAGGAGAATCACCAGATGATTTTCCACAGGATCGCTGCATTGATCTCATACGTAAGGCAATCGGTTTACCAAATTTAGATGTTACCATACTAAGCATTCTTCCATGGGAAGCTGCCTCACGAATTGCGAATCATTATCAAGTTGAACGTGTTTTCTTAGCAGGAGACGCAGCTCATGTCATGCCACCAAAAGGAGCATATGGTGCAAATACAGGAATACAAGATGCTCATAACTTAGCTTGGAAATTAGCTGCTGTTTTACGTGATGAAGCAAATACTGATTTGTTGACCACTTATGAACAGGAACGCAAACCTGTAGCTCAATTTGCTACAAATCAATCTGTTCTCAATCTTACAAATGGAAAGGGTCGCGTGCATTCTCTTATCCCTGCTATCGGTTATTTATACCAATCAGATGCAATTGTCACGGAAGAAAATATAGAGATTCGATTAGATGAACTACGATTAGATGGTATACCTGGCAAAAGAGCTCCACATGTTTGGTGCAGCTATCAAGGAAAACGCATCTCAACAATTGATTTACTAGGAAAAAACTTCGTATTGTTTTCAGGAGATAAAGGGAAAGAATGGTTACATGCAGCATCAGATGTTTCCTTACGTTTAGAAATTCCAATACAAGCATACCAAATAAGTAGGGATGAAGATTTAGTGGATAAAGACAACAATTGGCAAAAGGCATACGGGATACCTAGTGGAGGTGCTGTACTAATAAGACCTGATGGTTTTGTCGCTTGGCGCACAAATGAAGAGATAGAAAATAAAGCGGAGATTCTAGCAGAAGTATTTCGCCAGATTTTATTTCATAGAAAATCCAACATTAGTTAATACACAAGGAGTGAATAGGATGAAGGGGAAATCTACAACAGTTATTCGTGTTTTATTTGGGTTGATGTTATTAGGATTTGGTTTTTCTGGACTGCTAAATCTCATGCCTGCCCCACATTATGCTGGACCAGCTGCTGATTTTATGGATGCGCTAATAAAAACCGGTTATATCATGATTTTCGTAGTTCTAATGAAATTGTTAGTAGGAACATGCTTGCTGATAAATCGTTTTGTTCCACTTGCTTTAGTTTTGTTTATGCCCATTTCCGTGAATATGTTTTTCTTTCATTTATTTTTGGATATTGTTTCCATTTTACCTGCATTGGTTATCATTTGCCTAAATACCTATCTTCTTTTTGCTTATCTGGAGAAATATAAACCGTTTTTGGAAGCAAAAAATTAAATCATTTTCTTTACTTTTGATTAGAAGGACATAATATTCCCATTTTTAGGAGGATCATTATTGTGGAAAATAATAAAGAAATTCAATCGTCGACTACTGTTGAGTCGTTGTTTCAACCTTTTAGATTCGGTAATGTAACGCTATCAAATCGAATCGTAATGGCTCCAATGACTCGTAGTTTTTCTCCAGGAGGGATACCAGGACAGAATGTAGCAGACTATTATCGACGTCGAGCAGAAAATGGTGTTGGATTAATTGTGACAGAAGGAACTTTTATCAATCATCCAGCTGCCGGAAATGACCCTAATGTTCCTAATATCCATGATGAAGGCGCACTTAACGGATGGGCAAAGGTAGTTGATGAGGTTCACAAGGTAGATGGTCGAATCATATTGCAACTATGGCATGTTGGAATGCAACGTAATGCAGGAGACCATCCGAATCCACACGTGCAGCCTATTGGACCTTCAGGGCTTGCCGTATCTGGTGTAAAAGTAACGGAACCGATGACAAAATCAGAGATTCATACAGTGATTGAAGCTTATGCACAAGCTGCTTCCAATGCAAAGCGGCTAGGGTTTGATGGAATTGAAATACATGGAGGACATGGTTATTTAATTGATCAATTCTTTTGGGAAAAGACGAATCACCGTACAGATGATTATGGGGGTAACCTCGTTCGTCGTACCCGTTTTGCAGTAGAGGTGATTGAGGCTTGTCGACGTGCAGTAGGAACCGATTTTCCTATTTCGTTTCGTTTGTCCCAATGGAAGCAAGGAGATTATACAGCAAAATTAGTAGAAACTCCTGGCCAGTTAGAAGATTTTTTAACACCTTTAGTAAAAGCAGGTGTCGATTTCTTTCATTGCTCTACTCGTCGATTTTGGGAACCTGAGTTTGAGGGATCCTCTCTCAATCTAGCAGGTTGGGTCAAAAAGCTAACAGGAAAACCAACCATTACAGTTGGCTCAGTAGGTCTAGATCAAGACCTTATCAGTTCAGTATTCCAAGGAAAAGAGACAAACAACACCGATATCCAGAATCTAATTACGAGACTAGAACAAGGAGAATTTGACCTAGTTGCAGTTGGTCGTGCTCTGTTGGCTGATCCTTCGTGGGTTGTCAAAATTCGAGACAATCGTATTAGTGAGATTGTGCCCTTTACAAGGGAAGTATTGAAAACATTGTTTTAGTTAGAGTAAAAAGAAAAACATAACTGGTTGAATTCTATGTTCCGATATGGCATCTCAAGTTATTTTCTATTTACTAGGAAAACAATACTAAGTCGCCATTCACTCCCTCTGTTCAAATAAATTTATCCTATCTTTTTGTAAGTGGCCTAAAAAAGAACGAATCATTGCGGTATCTTTGTAACATCTCCTTCATCAACCATCTATTTACTAAACTCGTTCAGATCATACAGGTAGTCGGTTGTTTTGATATAGATAGCAATAACCATATTATCTCTAATTCCTTTACAGGATAACTCGATTTGTTGACAACTCTACATGGTTAAAGCCGTTGGATTCTTGGGTCGATAGCCTCCTATTTCATTACCAAGCTGACCCCGTGTGCCCCACGGTTTATGTATGTTGATTTCTTCTTTGCCGCGAGAAACTTGGTTTTTCGCCTTCTGAGACTATATATATAACTATAAGAACGCTAGTTTGTAAATTTACTTTTTTCAGAGGTTGGACTGGAGAAGGGAAATCCCTTCTCCTCGTCCAATTCTCGCTTTCATCCCACGATTTTTAAACGATGGGTTTTCTCATTCGTAATGCTATAAAGTCGTGTACTTGGGAACTTCATTTTAAACGAAAGAATTTGTCCACGTAACTATAATTTCCTGCAAGACGACCTATAACTTGTAGTTTTTTCAAATCGATCTTTCCATCAAAATATAGATCATCTCTTATATGGAAAAATACTACTTGTCCAATTACAAGAGTTTCAAATCCTAAATGAATGAGTTTTACTAATTTGCACTCTAAATTAATTGGAGATTCCTTCACTCTCGGAGGGACTACCATCTCACTTTTTTCTGAATTCACACCTGAAATCTTGAATTCATCTACATTCGGTTCATACTCTCCTGAACTTGCATGCATCTTTTGCGCCAAAGAATAAGTTACGATATTTACTACGAATTCTTCTAAGTCTACTATATTTTTTAAAGTATCCTTTGTTGTACCTTCTCTTTCCCCTTCTCCAGGCCCGATTGAAATACCTATCATTGGAGGATGAGTACACAATACCTGAAAAAAGCTGAAAGGTGCTAAATTCAATACATGATTGCTACTGAGTGTTGATACCCAGGCTATTGGCCTAGGAACAACTGATCCAGCTAATAATTTATACAATTGCTTTTGATTTAAATCTACAGGGTCGATCTTCAATGATAATAAAAACCTCACTTTCTCCATTAATTTGCATATTCAAACTAGTAAGTTTTACTCTACCTAAAATTCTAATTTAACTTAGCAGATGTTTACTTAGATATATTTTCTAGAGATCGTGAAGGTGAAATCGATCGCGCACCAAACATCAATAATCCTGAGAGTAATAAAGGTAATACTCCTGCCACAAAAGCAGCAATTATTATACTATTCGAACTTACAAATAATGTAAATATGAATGAACCCAATATTCCTCCAATAGGTCCTGTAGCATTGATGATTGCGGTGCCAGTGCCACGAATTCTTGTAGGAAAAGATTCGCCCATATAGGTAAACAAAGCAGAGTAGGATCCTATTAAGAAAAATAAGCCGATACTATAAGATATCAATACGGACCAATATCCTGATGCTACAAAAAGCATATAGGTATAAGAAAGACCTGACATAAACCAAGCGAAAATAATAACACCTCTTCTTCCAAATCGATCTCCGAGATAACCATGAATGATATATCCGACGTAAGCAAGAGCATTAGAAAGAATGAGTAAAAATAAAGAGTTATTAAATGAGATACCTTTACCTGCCGTAAGAACAGTGGTCGATAAAACACTAAATATTTGAATGGCAAACCAATTTAATAAAAATGCGAGCCCAAGAAAGATAGTATGACGTCTTATATCTGGTGCGAAAAGTTGTGCAATTGTTGATTTGTTCATTTTTTGTGTATCAATACCGCTTCTCTCACCAATTTGATTTGCTTCCTCCACTTTTCCTTCTTTTAAGAGTTTTCGAACGTGCTTAATTTCTTCAAACTTAGGAGATTCCTTTAACTTTAATCGTAACAAAATAATGATAATAGCTGGAATGGCACCTACAAAAAATACACCTTTCCAACCAACATACGGTAACAAGATAGAACTTGCAAATGCAGCAAGCAGAGCTCCAACTGGCCATCCACCTTGGATAAAACTGTAAAGAATACCTCTTCTTTTCTCTCCAGAAATTTCAGATAAATAGGTTGTATTAACTGCTTGTTCCGAGTAACCAAAACCAGATAACGCACGAACTAGAATGAGATACAAAGGACCAATTGTAAGAGCAGTTAATCCAGAACTCAAGGCTGCTCCAGCTGTGGTAATTACTAAAGCATTACGACGACCAAAGTAATCTGTAATTGGCCCTACCGTTAAGGCAATCAGAAACGTTCCCACCGATACCCATGTTGCAATTTGCGAACTTTCCACTGTGCTCCAATGAAATTGTTCCGCTATAACTGGTAGTAGCGTCCCAAATAAAATAAAGTCATATACAGAGAATACCCAAGCAAAAAAGGCAACAATAGATGCATAGATTAGCTGAGCTCTGGAAACAGGGGATTTCCTAGAGTATGATTCATTTTCCAATTGTAAAGGGGTTACTTTACGAACGTTTTGAGACATCATAAACCCTCCCAATGATAATTTTGATACACATCCTTACGAATAAATAATTCCTTTTTTCAGGAGAATACAGATCACGAAAACGCTTTCATAAACATCTCTCCTCTTTAGTTAAAATGTGAACAATTTTTAACTTTTCTTCTGTATTAAAAAAATATCAAAGTTAAAATATAGGAACAACCAAGTAAACGAATAAAATTATGCAGAATGGCATAATAAGAAACAGAATTCCCTTTTATACAAGAAGAAACTGTGAATCCATTTAAAAAAATGTTCCTAGAAAATAGCCATCCGTATATAACAAAAAAACTCCCTATATCCAAGGAGTTTGATTGGTGGACAGTAGAGGAATCGAACCTCTGACCTCTTCCATGTCTAGTAACGCAGCAAGTTAATCTAGTTATTCCGTGCAGGAAATCCAATAAAATTGCAGGTTTTCAAAATTCCATTTGCTACTTGATCCCTTCTAATTTACCTTAGTTCTCATAAGTGCGTGGTCAATTTGTGGTCAAATTCTTTCACTAAATTCAATTTGAAAAGTACAAATATGAATCTCTAGATAGAGTGGCCAGTCAGCACTGTTCATCGGTGTCTTGAAGTGCTATTTCGTTTTGGTTTATTTTGCACTAGTACTAGCTTGAATTTGAGAAGTGATTTGTTTATGTGTAATTGATTTTATAAGTCCATCAAAATAAGCGAATTTTTCCTCTTTATTCGCAGATATTATCGTATAATCTGCTATTAATTTCATATTACCTAATCCATGGGTCATAAGTACCTGTTTTGTTTTCCAGATTCGATCTTCCAACGTTTTTTTGCTAGATGAGTTTATAGGGGCATATGGCTATTGTCGTAGACGAGTATGGTGGAATATCGGGGCTCATTACAACAGAAGATATTATCGAAGAAATCTTTGGAGAAATACAGGACGAATATGACCAAGAAAAACCTTTCTTCCAAGACACAGATAATGGAGTGTCGATTGATGCTCGCTTATTAATTGAAGACGTGAATAAATACTTTCATCTTCAAATCATGGATGACGATAATGATACCATCGGTGGTTGGCTATTCTCCCAGTTTGGAAAAGTTCCAGCTCTTGACGAGCAACTTCAGTTTGAATCGGTATTATTTTCCGTAGAAAAGATGAGAAAACAAAGCATTGAACGTATTCTCGTTAAAAGTGCAGAGGCAAGCGAAATCACTATAGCTCATTAATTTTTTGATGACCCTTACTACTGAATAGGTGTTTGGGTCATTTTTTTATACTAATAAAAGGAGTAGCTTGCACTTATCACCATAAAAATACACCCTAGAAAAATAATAAATTCGGTAACAACAAACCAAAATACATTTTTACGAACCACAGAGAAATCGAACCGAAATATACGAAAAAAAGAATCTCCTATTTGGATGATTCCAAAACAAAATCCAAATAGGATGATGAGAATACCATACCACGTCATAGGGTAACTCCTTTTCCCAAGTAAAATTAATTTTCATTGCATCAGTCTATTTATCCATAATCTTAAAGCCTAAATCCACATTATGCTATTTTTTTCGAATTTTCCTCACACAAAAATTATCCCTTTGAAAAAAAGAACAGATATTCTCTGTATCTTTTCTCAAAAGGGATAATTTCACTAATTTGACGCAGAAACTTAATCATTATCACAACTACAATCACCGCAATCGCTACATACTTCTCCACTGAGGAAACCACAACACCCCAAACGAGAGAAAGAACAAGGCTATTCTCCTTTTCCTTCTGTGAGAATTATTTATATTATGCTATACTTTCATTCAGATAAGGCTTCTGTTCGAAAGTCAATTATATCATCGCAAATGATTATCTAATTATTCATAAGTTATTAGTTCATTTTGAATAAAAGTAATATATACTGAAATGGTACTATCGAATAAAGGAGAAATATGATATGTTTTTTGATGATGATGAGATAGAAATCGAAATTGGTGATGATGTAGAGGTCGAAATCGAATCTGATGGAGATGTAGAGATTGAAATTGGAGATCTCGAAATCGAGATCGATGATGCAGAAGAAGTAGAAATTGAAATAAATGAAGATGGCGAAATCGAAATTGAAATCACCGATGAAGATGGTAATGAAATCGAAATTGAGATTAATGAAGATGGAGAAGTTGAAATAGAATTTGAAGATTAAGGTACAAATGTGCCACTAAATAGTCTCAACAATGGACTAGAACTATTGGTTTCCTTATTTGATATCTTCTACTTTCTCTATACATATACAAAGATGGCTGATGATCATTTTGATACATCAGCCATTTTTATTGTATCAAACACAAAGAACTTTCCAGTTGTTCATCATTTCCTTTATCGATACTTCTGAAGACTTTCAGTTGTTTTAAGGCCAAGTAATTTCGATATGCTGGAAAGATCCATACCATTGTTTAAACATCGTTTGATAAATGTATTTCGTAAAGATTGGGCACTATGTTGGTCATTTCCAGAGGATTGAAGATACTTTTTCACAATATAATGCAGTGCTTGTCGAGTCATCTGCCTGCCCTCCACACCAGAGGGAAAAAGAAAGGAAGAAGGGTTAGAAAAAGTTATCCAATCGGATAATAAGTTGGTTAGAAAAGGAGTAAGCGAAAGATCCCTTACATTTCTATCCTCATCTTCTACTTTTAAAATCTGCTGCTTGGCTAAAAAATCATTTCTTTTTAATTGAATGACTTCTGATACTCGTAACCCGAGACACAGTATCACATATACCATGCAGATATTTCTCATTCTTTTCCATTCATTTTTTTCCTTCTCCACTTCCTTTATCAAACATTGTTCTTCTTCGTCAGATAAAGATAGGACTGATTTGGACGAAGATAAAGAACGTGGTAAACCAATGGCTTTCATCGGATTCGTTTTGGAGTATCCTTCCAGCTCGATAAAATTCCAATATGTTTTCAGTGCCGCTAATTTCTTATGGATCGTAGTAGGGGCTAGATTAAAGCTTCCTAAATATGCCAACCACTTAATAATATGCACAATGGTAATTTGGCTTGGGGTTGCTAAATCATCGTACTCTTCTTGTATCCAAAGCAAAAAGGAATTGACGACATGAAGATATTCATTAATCGTCCGAGACTTCTTATTTCGAAAAAGCAACCATTCCGTAAATTCATTTATTAGACCTTGATAATTAATCCTCATGATCATACCTTTCTTTTTTGGTTTCTTCTTCATACCGAGATTCGTACTTTATTAATTATTACATATTCCCATAGGAAAAGGATTACCTCGTATCGTACATAGGCGCTGTTACTTTGAAAAGATCATTTTACAATGATAAATATAAAAAGTTACCAAAACTTTCTTTCAGAAATTTCACATCCATTTCTTGCTTAATAAAGAAAAGGATGACTACGAAAGGATTACAAATAGATTGCTTTTCTGTTACGAAATATAACGTTTTGTATGAATAGAGAAAATCTATTGATATTTTTTACCGAACTCGTATACTAGTGATTAGTATGATCAAAAGCTAGACACATTTTATTTTTTGGAAAGGTGAACAAATTGAAATCAAAACCCCTCTTTATCCCGATTGCTGCCGTTTTTCTTGCTTCTCTTCTTCTAACTGCTTGCGGAAATCAAGATGCGGCAGATAATAAAAAAGTAGAGATTCCTACATCTGATGTTACCGTTATTGATGGAGATACCATCAAAGTGAAAATGAAGAAGAAAACCGAAACCGTTCGTCTGTTATTAGTGGATGCCCCAGAAATGAATGATCCGAAAGATGGAAAACAACCTTTTGCAGATGAAACAACCACCTTTCTTACCCATTTGATTCAGTCATCCAAAACATTGACATTAGAAAAAGACACCTCTTCTCGAGATCCATATAAACGATTTTTAGCTTATGCTTATGTTGATGGAAAAAGCGTAGAACAAACTCTATTAGAAAATGGATTGGTTCGTGTCTATCAAGATCCAAAAAACCACAAATACTTAGACACCTATAGACAAACAGAAACAAAGGCAAAACAAAAGAAAATCGGAATCTGGTCCTTAGATAACTATGTGCAGTCCGATGGATTTCATCCAGATGCTGTAAAATCCGACAAAATAAAAATCACGATTAACAAAAATGGATTTGTAGCAAGTTCAAACAGTGATGTGTATCATCCTGCTAGTTGTAAACAAGTAGTAGATACCATCAAAGATCAAAATCGAATCTATTTTAAAACTGAAGAAGATGCAAAAGCTAGCGGTCGTCATCGCAGTCAGGTACAAGATTGTTGGAACTAAAACAATGACGAATGGATACTCGGTCAGGCTTGGGAATACTTGACCATTCCTGAAATAGAAAGGAACTGAAACAAATAAATGGACCCTGACCCTTCTGAACAATCCAATATTATCAAGCAGCTAAACGAAATACAAATCCAGTTAGGAAACGACTCAAAAATCAAAATTCAACAGATCCCCTCTTCTTTTCAACTGATTGGAATTGGAACAGATGCGATTGTAGTCCAACATCAGACAGATCCTTCTTTTGTTTACAAAGTCTATACAGAAAGAGCCAAGTGGAAATGCAACCAAGAATTTCATATCTATCAGCAATTGAAAAATAAACGTTTCTTTGCAACTTGTTATGAACAAGGACCCCATTATTTAAAATTATCTTACGAAAGGGGTCCAACTTTGTATCAATGTCTGGAAAGAGGAATAGATATCCCTATCCAGATTATAGACGAGGTAGAAGAAGCAAGAGAATATATCCGTCTACAAGGATTAAATCCAAGAGATATTCACTTAAAAAACGTTATCCTTCAGGATAATCACGCTAGAATTGTGGATGTCTCGGAATACGCAAAATCGGGAAATGATCATCGCTGGGAGCATCTTGTCGAAGGGTATCATCGCTTCTATCCATTGATACGAAAGAAAAAGATCCCATCTTATTTACTGGAAAGAGTAAAAGCAAAGTATCAACAGGATCAGCATGTTTCTGACCTATTCTCTCAATTTCAAAACTTTATCTCTCTTTAAACCAAAAAAATCAATCACATCTAGAGGAGCTGAATGTCATGATTTGGTTAGGGATTGGATTAATTGTTGTAGCGGTTATCTTAGGAATCTTCAAATTAGGAAGTCAGTTTTTAGATATTTTAAAGCTGGACTTCTCGGAGGTGGGAGAAAATCTTTTATGGTTGATTTTCTCACTATTTTTAGCAGGTATTGGGATCATAGTTTTTATCATTGGTTTAGTAAAACTAATTTTCTAACAGGGTATGTCTCTACCATTAAGACAGATCAAAAAATCAGGAGGAGATTGGATTGTTTAAAAAGTTTATGGCTAGTCTTGGTCAAGGTGGAGCTAAGGTAGATCTTGTCCTGTACCAAGACCATTTTGCTCCGGGTGAAGAAGTAAAGGGAGAACTACACGTCTATGGGGGAACAGTGGAGCAATCGATTGATAAAATTGACGTGAAATTGGAGCTAGAAATACATGATCACGAACATCATTATCGTAATACCGTAAGTCGAATTCCATTTCATACCACTTTCTTGATTCTTCCTCATGAACAAAAAACTTTTCCATTTGATTTTCGTCTTCCAAGCAATCTACCGATATCTGGGCATACTGTTTCTTACTTTTTTGAAACCGAATTGGATATCATCGGTGGGAAAGATCATACGGATCATGATTTTATTTCTATCGTTCCTCCTCACGAATTACAGAATGTGCTTTCTGCACTTCAAAATCTTGGTTTTCATGAGAAGCAAGATTCACGATCCTTTAATGGACAGGTTCAAGAATTCGAGCTTTATCCAACAAGCTATTTTAGAGGGCAAGTCGAAGAAGTGGAATTTACGGTTGCCATTCTACCAGACGGATTAGATCTACGACTAGAAGTAGACATTTTATCCTATGGACATGAAAAAGAAATTAAACATCATGTATTTCTAGATCATCATTTACTCCACGACACCTATCGGTTGGAATCGTATTTTAAAGATTTGTTAGAAGAAATTGTTCATTCTCATGGTTCCCATTCTAGCCACCACGGTCATCATGAACATCATCACTACGATGAGCACCACCTCTATGATGATCATCATAGAGGTGGTGGAAGTGGTATAGGAGCTGCGGTTGGTGGATTCGCTGCAGGAGCTATCGGTGGATATGTTCTATCCGAAATGTTAGACAATGATGATGATGACGACGATGACGATAACAGTAGTTTTTTTGGTGACGATGATAATAATGTTGAAGACTTTTTCGATGAAGAAGACTAAAAAACGCCTACTAGGCGTTTTTGTCTTTTTCATACCCTGCACAAGTAGTATACATACTTTAAGAACATTTCATTTTGAAAAGCTGTCGTGAAGTCTTTTTCATTTGCTACTCTATTCCAGTATTCTTTTTGTAACCTCATCTGTGAAAACATTCCTCTCTTCTGACCAGAATGGTAGTAAGAACCCAAAATACTAATTTATAAAATACACTCTATGTTCTTCGTCGATATAACTTCCTTCTGTTTTCAATGCATTCTTTTCTATTCCAAATACTTGAAACCCAATAGATTGATAAAGAAAACTTGCAGCAGATCCTTTATTCACAGTCAGTTGATTTTGCTCCACATCTTTTTGTTGTGTGACAAATTGTATCATTCTCAATAAGAGTGACTTAGCAATTCTTTTTTTCTTTGTTCGGGAACCACATAAACTCCCCATATCCATGATTTATGGACGCACTTTAACTGCTTTCTCCCGTGTCCAACCCACTATTCCTTCCAACTGCCTACCAATAAAAGCTCCAAGAACCCTTTGATCTGTTGTTGGATTTAATCCCATTTTAATGAAAGTAATTTCTTTCGACTTATATTCTTCGTAAGAAATACCTTCAGGTGTTTCCTTAAGCCCTCTCAATCGTAAGGCCCAATAATCATCTACACCTTCTGTGTTTAAAAACCACATGTTCACACACACGCCACGTTGATGTTACAACAAGGAGAACACCCAAAGGTAATATCAGAACGACTTGGCCACTCAAACACAAGAATTACGATGGATATTTATAGCCACGTACTTCCCAACATGCAACAAGACGCTGTAGATCGGTTTTGAGCAAACCTTTTTAAACCTAAACAGAGCAAAAAAACACTTTAGTGTAATAAAGGTTAGAAATTCGTTAAAGTCTGCTCGTTTTCTCCTTCTAACATGTATACATAAAACAAAAAAACTCCCTATCCAAGGAGTTTGATTGGTGGGCAGTAGAGGAATCGAACCTCCGACCTCTTCCGTGTCAAGGAAGCGCTCTCCCCCTGAGCTAACCGCCCTTATGCAACTGTATGGTGGGCCCAACAGGACTCGAACCTGTGACCGATCGGTTATGAGCCGACTGCTCTACCAACTGAGCTATAGGCCCGGAATATTTGCAATAATTGGTAAACGTAAAACGAAATGGCGGGGCTGACGGGATTCGAACCCGCGGTCTCCTGCGTGACAGGCAGGCATGTTAGGCCTCTACACCACAGCCCCATATTTGGTTGCGGGGGCAGGATTTGAACCTGCGACCTTTGGGTTATGAGCCCAACGAGCTACCGAGCTGCTCCACCCCGCGTCAGTGGCGACATTTGTTATTATACTATGGGCACATCTAACATGCAAGTATAAGTTTATAAATTTTTTCTCCATATATATTTTACTCCAAACCGACCTTTACGAGAACGAAAAACTTCTACACGATCTGGACTATCGTAGCCATAAAGCCACCAGTCTTCTTCCATACGTGCAGCCAAACATCTCGCTTGGAATTTTGTCTCATATAATTTCAACCAATAAACCCAATTTGTTGACATTTGGATAGTTCACCTCTTACTTCTAGTGTACCTAATTACTATCTGTTTCATGCTTAACGGACGCTTCTCATCCGAATGTATGATTCCTCATCGCAAAAGGATATACCTTTAAAAATTAATATTTATTTCATTTGTTATTCTTAATCATTTATATTTTGGATAAAATGGACACCATGCTCCACTCCTGCACATACAAAAAAAATTCATCTCCATACCTTATTATTACAGGCAGATGCTTGTTAGCTGTTCCCTCCTCCATTTAACCGAGTTTAGACACTCGGTTTTTCTGTATAAAAAAAGAGGTTCCATTTAGATAGATGGAACCTCTACATCGTTTGCTACAAATAAGCATCAATATCTTCCATTTCTTCTTCGCCTTCTTCTTCATCCCTCAGTCTATGTGCAATTCGTCCTGAAGCTGCTGCTGCAATGCTTGCAACTAAATCATCGATAAAGGTATTTACTGGACCATTTTTTGTCGTGTCCAGTTCTTTTATAATGCCAATTTTATGTTTATCTAGGTGTCCGAAAGTAGTAACTGCAATACTTCCATACCCAAAAACAGAGCCAAGAGCTAGTGTTTCATCACACCCAAATAATCCTTCATCAGAGCGAACCAGTGATAGCAATGGTTCAGACAGCATATCTCGTTCAGCTAAAATGTCCAATTCGATTCCCACTAAAATAGCATGTTGAATTTCACGTTTTTTCAAAACCGCAAGGACACTTTCCACACAAGCTTCCAACTGTAGGTTTGGAGCATAAGGTTTCTGCATCTGATACACAATATCTGCGATGGCGGCTATCGAAACACCACGATCTTTTAGTTTTTGCATAACAGCCATTTTGATTTCCTTGTTTAAAACTTTTCTCATTTTTATACTCCCCCTGTTTCCAAATCATAAACGAAATACTTTAGAAAGGAAACCCAATAAATTAAAATAAAGCAGTGTCTGAAGGAGAGTATCAAACTTATTTATTCGCTGCTGCCCTGAGTCTTTCTACTGTACTATAAGGTGTGGTGCATGTGCCTAAATTGGCATGATGCATTTGACCATTTCGTACACCATGATAATCCGAACCTGCAGTCGGAATAAGATTAAATTGTTCAGCCAATGCCTCATATCGAATTTTATCTTCTTCCGTGTGATCAGGGTGATTCACTTCTATACCAGTGAGTCCCATTTCGACAATGGTTGGGATGAGATCATCGCGATGATATATCCCAGGATGGGCCATGACTGCTACTCCACCTGCTTCTTTGATTGCTTGAATGGCTTCATCTGGGGATGTATTATTTAGCCGAACAAACGCTACACCATCTGTACCTAAATATTTATCAAATGCTTCATTTAAATCTCTTACCAGTCCCCTTTCAACAAGTATTTGACCAATATGCACTCGACCTACATTTTTTTGTTCAGAGTTAATTTCTTGTTTGGACTCCACTTCATCGATTGTAATATAGATTCCTAATTGTTCTAACTTCTCTAAAACTAAGTGATTACGCTCTTTTCTCATGTTTTGTTGTCTATCCAAAAGTCGCTGAAATGCAGGATGATAGGGGTCAATAAAATATGCTAAGATATCGATTGCTTGTCCATCCAATACTGTACTCATTTCCACTGCGGGTACAATTTCTACTCCTAATTTTTGCCCAGCAATTAACGCTTCTTGATATCCTCCTGCGGTATCATGATCGGTAATTGCTATTGCTTCTAAACCCAGTTCGGCAGCAAGTTTCACAACTTCTGTCGGGGTTTGGGTTCCGTCTGACATTATCGTATGAGAATGTAAATCTGCTCTTTTCATCCTATCACCTCATCATCTATCATACCAAAAAAGGCACCCTTTCATGGGTGCCTACACTCAACTTCATCTTACTTCACTGCACGGATTAATCGTTTCAATCTGGAAGCAAATTTCTCGGGGTTTTCTTGAATATTACGTGTATCTGCTGATACTCCTAATTCATTTGCTGCTTCAACCATTAATTGTTCTACATTATCGTTTTTCTTGGTTTGTTCGACACGATTTTGCTTATCCACGAAAAACGCCCCCTTTTGCTGAGTGTAGGTTTAGTATGTGTGGAATATCCAAAAATTAAACATAAAAAGCAACCCCTTCTGCATTGGAGAGATTGCTTTTTTTATTTTTGAAGTAAAACTTCGATATGCTCGTTTTCTTCCATAGAAACAACAGGATACATATTCTCAACCTGTGTAAACGCATACTGATTGTTATCCGATTGGATGGTTCCTTTGATCCAAAATCTTTTTTCCGTCCACATACGAGGGAAACTTCGGAGTTGAATCGGTCTCCATTGCTCACCAATTAAAATTACAGGCCCAGCTGAGGTAACATGGAGCAAAAACATATTTCGTTGTTCTGCTTCATCTTGATTTTTTTTCGTAACTCCGTTTTCCATCATCCAAGTACGAGCTTCAATCGTTTCTGGGATCAATCGAATGAATGGTACATATACCTTTTTAAATGCTTGAAACACATTGGCATGACCAGCAGACTCTAGCCAACGAAATAGGTGTTTACACGTGTTTAAAAATATACGCGCTGATATTGGAGTAGATTGATGATGGTCCATATACCAAACACTGAAAAAACGCGCTAATACATCTTCATTTAGAAGAGACCATTCAAATGATTGTCCAAAACGAAGGGAGAGATATTGGAATAGCGTTTCTAACGAATGTGAATACCAAGCTTGCGTACCTTTTTGTAGTTTGGTAACTTCCGAAACGTAGAACTGCTCTAAATGATTCAAGACAGATACTGGTAGTCCAGGTCTCTCTGCTTGATGTTCCATGGCAGATAAAAAGAAGTCTTGATTACTGTCTAAACGCATTTCTGTTGGAGCACTTGTCAATTGTTGCTCCATTGTTTCTAATTCATTTGCTCTTTGAATCGACCAACCGAGTACTCTCCAGCTGGTTTCTCGAATCGTAAGTTCTTGTTGTTCATCATCATGGTGGTTGTATTTCTCTAGCTGCACGAGTATCTCCCCTCTCATCTCATGCACAAACGATGTATAAGGGCCAAATAGTTCATAGCGATTTCCTATCCGTATGAGCCTGGCGAACACCAGTTTGTCTCTTGGTATAGCATCTTGTTTCATCACCTCATAGTCTTTATTCGTCTGGAGCGAGCGAAATGTCATCGTCTCCTGATCAGAGTCCAACATTTCAAAACAAGAAAAAGTTAATTCTGATAGGCTTTGAATCACTCTTTCTCCATCCATTCGATGATGTCGAATAGTGGATGCCCAAAGTTCTACTGGCCGTCTTCCGTTCATGCATGGTGCATCAAATAGCAAATAATAATGAAACGAGAAAGCAAAGCTTTTGGGAATAGGTTGATCTAAAGGTAACTGTAATATTTCTTTAAATCGGGTAGCCCATTTATCTTGATCATCTACTTTGGCATATCGATGAAACCATTTATCTAGATCAGAGAGCAATTCCCCTTTCTGCCCTCTTTCTCGATTTTCTCTAGTCAATTCAGCTTGGTGAAAAACGATCACACGTTCACAACATTTTTTATACTTTTTACCACTGCCGCAAGTGCAGGGTTGATTTCGACCTACCATACTAACACCTCGGATGGAAATTTCCTTGTAATCCAGTATATCGGAAATAAGCATATAAGACAAAGAAAATTTCAAAAAAAGTCCACAGACAAAATATTTGTGTTATGTATCAGGTTCGATGAAAAACCAAAAAACCCTGCAATAAAATTTCATTGCAGGGTTTTCCATTACTTCACAATATGGACTTTTACATTTCGTCTGCCCCATTGTACACAATCAGCTTCACTTGAGAAATAAAGATCAATGATATGTCCTTTGATTCTTCCACCTGTATCTTCTGCAACACCGTATCCATAGCCTTCGATATAAAGTTTGGTGCCGAGTGGGATTACATCTGGATCAACAGCAACAGTTCCTTTATGAGGGGTGGTACCAGTTGCTGTTTTACTTCCATATGAAGTGTAAGCAGTTGATTCAAAGGTCATTGCTTGACCAGATAGTTCAACAGATGCAGAGATAGAACCTTCATCTTGTTTTTCTGGTTCTTTCGTTCCTAGTTTTACTAGTTCCATGACAGGAGCTACTTTATTGATTAATGTTTTGGTAAGGACAGGTTTTCCATCTTTTATCAATAGCTTCCCGTTTTTATAGAGAGCTACGATTTGATATTCTTCTTTTCCTGGTTTTCCTTTGGTTGTTACTTCTTTCTTTCCTTTTTCCAACTTGTCATCTTTTACTTCTTTGGTTGTGAATTTAATGGTTTTTGTTTCTTTTTTCACTCGCTGCTCTACTTTGTCCACAACGATCCTCATATTCTGGGTTATAGCTTCATTCATCGAAACATTTGGTTCATCCCAAGCAGATAAAAAAATCTTTCTCTCCTCTAAAAAGGAACCAACTGTTGTTTGAGAAGTGACGAAAGTACCTAGGTTCTTGCCGCCTAACTCAAGATTTACTTTACATTTACATTTTAGATCTACTGTTGTATCTCCATCTAATGATTTATTCCACGGGATAGAGGGTTGATAATTAGCTTTTAACTGTTGCACATTTTGTCCTGCACCAGCTAAAGCCTCTTCAAGTGTATTATGTAAACCCTCGCTCACAACTGTAGTTTTTCCATCACTAAATTTGACCGTCACTTTTGTCTCCATTGCAGCATAAGCGACAAAAGAACCTGATAAAAGTACTATTGCTATTACTCCTAATATTAGGAATTTCTTCATTGATCACTGTTACCGAAAAACTTAAAAATTCATTTTTAAGAAAAGGCACACTTAATTCGTATCGTCTAGACTGTCTGAAGTTTTCAGTAACAGCTTCGCACCTCCTTGTTAGGTGTACCTATTGTGTGTTGCCCATTATAACAGGACTTTTGGAGATATTCTATTTAAATGAAAAATGTTCCTTTTTTTTTCTTTTTTTTAGTTCTCATTTACTGGTAAAAACTTGTACAGTCACATATCCTTTTTTCGCTTCAGAAACAATGAGAATAGGGTTATTTCGGAGATTCTTAAACTTAAAATCAGGTCCTCCCCACGAAACAGTTGCATCTTTATTTTTGGGAACATATGGAACATTTCTGCTATGACTTTTACGTTCAATTATCGTGAGCTTTGCCTTATCTACACTGTTGAACAAGGTGGAAGATGTTTGGCATATCCCTCCTCCAATTCCTTCACTATATTCGCCTTTTACAATTATTTTGGCTTCCCGGTAACCTTTGGCTAAGGTACGCCTGCCAACGGTTTGATTGAAAGAAAAAATTTCTCCCGGCATCACCACAATATGATCAATAGCTTTAGCGGAAAGTTCAACATTATGAGATCGATTATCCATACTATTATTATAAAAAGTAGTATATGATGCTAATAATTTTCGTTTTAATTTACGAAGTTCTTTTGTAGTAAGTTTTGGACGTTGTATTTCAACGGGAATTTTTATTTTTTTCCCTATATATAAGTGAATTAAATCCATCCAACTATCCATTTCGGACAGGATGACTTTTCCCCCCGATTTTTCTGGTACAATTTGTCGATTTTCATAGTGTGCAGACGTGGGGTTGTGATTGATTTGTTTCGCAATTTTAGCAAACCAACGATGTAACTCCTGACGATCTAACGTCGTTGGATCTATGCCGTCAAAACCAGCTTGACGCAAATCCAAATACCACTGTTTTTCCCCATATGTTACATGAATGACTGGATTAGGAGACCCATCTTGAAAAATCGGGGGTAAAAGCAGAAGCATACAAGCATATAAATAAGTAAACAAAAAAATCCCCCCTTCTGTATATAGTTTGTACAAAGAAGACGGGACTTACCAAAACAAATTTATGCAATTAGAAAATGAATTACATAGGTGATCCAATAATTTATTCCAAAAATCGCCATTGGGTAAATAATTACAAGATTCAATACAAATAAGAAAGGAATAAAGATTAAAAAATTCCAATGTTTTGTCTTATGCCGAACAACTTGCATACCAATAAAAGAACCAAGCGCTCCTCCTAGCGCAGCAACGAGAAAAAGTCTCTTTTCAGGAATTCTTTGTTGACTCAGCTTTGCTTGTTTTTTATCATAAAGCATTTGAGAAAATCCAAATATATTGGCAACCACGATATAAATGATAACGAAGATATTCATAAAATTATTTTATCAGATAGACAAACTTGCATCAAGACATTGTGAATCACTTAACAAATTATGATCAATTAATGACGTTTTTCTTTATATATCATAAAAAGTATGTGAAACAGTGTACAAAGTTGTTCACAGAGAGTAAGATAATTGTATACAATTTAGACATTGATGAAGGAGGACTCAAAAATGGATTCTGCCTTTTGGAGTCGAATGCTTACTGAAGAGACACTTGCTTTTCACATTATCTGGGCTGCCATTGGAGTCGGAGTTCCTATATTTGTAAGTTTAGCAGAATTTATAGGTATTCGTAAGAAAGACATGCATTACACGATGATGGCAAAGCGCTGGACACGTGGATTTGTAATCACGGTTGCTGTCGGAGTAGTAACAGGTACATGTATCGGAGTACTGTTATCCTTGCTTTGGCCAACTTTTATGCAGTTAGTTGGAAATGTGATCAGTCTGCCATTATTTTTGGAAACATTCGCGTTCTTCTTCGAAGCGATATTTTTGGGAATATACCTGTATACTTGGGATCGTTTTAAAAATCCTTATTGGCATTGGTTAACTTCTATCCCTGTCATTATCGGATCTACTCTCTCTGCAGTATTTATAACTACAGTAAATTCGTTTATGAACACTCCTGCTGGTTTTAAATTAGATGAGGCTGGGAAGGTAGTGGATATTGACCCTATCGGCGCAATGTTGAATCCTGCAACACCCTCAAAAGTAGGGCATGTTGTCTCCTCCTCGTATTTGATATCTGGCCTATTGCTAGCAGGGCTGGCAGCGTTTTTCATATTACGTGGAAGACAACATATTTATTATAGAAAAGCATTGAAATTAACAATGGTCACCACATTCATCCTGTCCATAACCACCATTTTAATGGGGGATATATCTGCAAAATTTCTAGCAGAACACCAACCAGCAAAATTAGCAGCTGCGGAGTGGCATTTTGAAACCAAGAAAGGTGCACCTCTCGTCTTATTTGGATCATTGGATCCAAAAACAAATGAAGTAAAATATGCGATTGAAATTCCAAAAGCATTGAGTATTTTAGCAACAAATAACCCTAGCGGAACAGTGATTGGTTTGGATAGTATACCGAAAAATTTGTGGCCGCCTCTATATATTCATTACTTATTTGATACAAAAGTAAGTATTGGTTTCTACTTATTGTTCATAACTGCTGTATTTTTAATCCTTTGGATATGGAAAAAGGGAAATCCATTTCATCCCATCGTCTTATATGGAATCGTTATTGCAGCTCCATTGTCTTTCATCGCAATGGAACTGGGTTGGGTATTTGCGGAGGCTGGTCGTCTTCCATGGATCATAACAGGAATTATGAAAGTCGGTGAAGCAGCAACTACAGCAGCAAATGTGAAATTGATGTATTTCTTATTTACTGGACTTTATCTTTTACTGGCAATTGTTGCTTGTATTGTACTGTATCGATTATTTAAAGGAAAACCTGCTGAAGCAGAGATACAAGCTTTCGAAGGAGGTATCTCCTAATGCCACTTGAATTAATAGGTATAAGTGTACTGTGGACATTCCTCTATGGGTATATCATTGTTGCATCAATCGATTTTGGAGCTGGTTTTTTCTCCTATTACAGTTATCTGACGAAAAAAGAGCATGTCGTAAATAAAATTATTGATCGTTATCTGTCTCCTGTTTGGGAAGTTACCAATGTATTTCTCGTTTTTTTCATTGTTGGCATCGTCGGTTTTTTTCCTGACACAGCATATTATTATGGAACTGCTTTACTTATCCCTGGTGGCATTGCGTTAATTTTGCTCACCATTCGAGGCTCCTTTTATGCGTTTGCTAATTATGGCGGAAGAGATAGTAAATTTTTCTTGTTTCTATATGGAATGACCGGATTGTTTATTCCTGCGGCTCTCTCTACAGGTCTCACAATCTCAGAAGGTGGTTTTATTGTAGAGAACGGAAAGAAAATCGAGTTTTTATCTGGTGCATTATTTCGTAGCCCCTATTCATGGACAGTAGTTTTCTTAGCAATTGTAAGTATCTTGTATATCAGTGCTAGTTTTTTAACTTACTATGCAAAGAAAGCTGGAGATTTGCCTGCCATGGAACAATTGCGTAAATATGCGCTTTTTTGGAGTGGTCCTACAATACTTGCAAGTGTTCTTGTCTTTTGGGGATTATCCCAGCATAATCCTAATCATTTTGCAAAAGCATGGGACATCAGCCCTGTTTTTATTTGTTCCTTTCTTTGTTTTTTGGTGGCTGTGTTTTTTATCTGGAGGCGTAAATCACTTGGATTATCATTTATTGCTGTCATGATGCAATTCGCATTCGCCTTTTTTGGTTATGGTTACTCCCACTTACCTTATTTACTTTATCCGTACATCACATTGCAAGGCGGCTTAACTAATTCTACGATGGGATGGGCTTTAGTCCTTGCATTTATTGCTGGTTTGATCCTATTGATCCCATCTCTTGTTCTCTTAATGTGGTTGTTTTTATTTAATGCAAAATATGTGCGGAATGAAAAATAAAAATGCTGGGGACATCCCAGCATTTTCTAATTTATCATTCGCTTTGGTGATCAGATGGTAACCATCCAAAAATTAACAGGAGATACTTTCTTCACGCTTTTAAACCATATAATCTGTAAATTTTTAATGATATTTTTCTGCTAAATTACATGCATTTATAAAAGAAGAAAATAGTTTCATCGCATGCTTATCTTGCAAGATTGACATCCCTTCAGGATGCCATTGTACACCTAGCAAAAAAGGATGACTGATACTTTCAATAGCTTCTACTACACCATCAGCAGCAAAAGCACTGATGATTAATGGAGGACATACATTTTTAACAGATTGATGATGATAGGAATTTACTCGAATCTTCTTTTCCCCCATAATGTCAAAAAGCAGGCTTTCTTTTTTAATGTCAATCGAATGAGTTGGATAACCACGTGGTGCATGTTGGTCATGGTTTAGTGCCGGGGTTATTTGTGAAGGTATATCTTGGTAAAGATCTCCTCCTAAGGCGATATTCATTAGTTGGCATCCTCTGCAAATAGCTAAAATAGGTTTATTTTGCTGTATGAATAATTCAAAAACTTTCAATTCGATTTCGTCTCGTTCAGGAATGATTACACCTAGATTTAGCGAAGGTTCTTCACCATAGTAAAACGGATCTACATCTTTCCCACCAGTAAGAAGTAACCCTGAACATTGTTCGACCATTTTTTGTATCATGATTGGGTCCCGTAAAAATGGAATAAGTAATGGGATTCCACCAGCTTGTATAACGGATTGAACGTAATCATGATTGATAAAAAATTTTTGATCATCTTGATCAATTGTAATTCCAATTATGGGGTACAACATGATCTCTCCTTTGCTACATAAAAATCTTATATATCTTATGCAACAAAAAACTCCAGCTCTATATGAACTGGAGTTTGAAATTATTCCCTTACGTCCCTTGCATGTGAACGATCTTCAAACAGATATTTGATCGCATAAATACCTGATAACCCGACAATGGTGTAAATGATTCGACTAAGTAAAGATGATTCGCGGATTGCATCTCCACCAAAAATAGCAGATACAAGATCCCATTGAAATAAGCCAACAAGTAACCAATTCAGAGCGCCAATTATCACTAATGTAAGAGCAACTTTACCCACAATTTTGGTCCTCCTTCAACAGATTGTTTCTGTTAGTATGGTACTTAATTATCTTTTTCATACAGAACCATCTAGGAGGGCTATTGACTTTTGATCCCACAAAAAAGGTAAGTACGATGGATGTACTTACCTTTTTTTCTCAGGAAGAGCGTATATTAGTAGAATTTTCTTTCTGCTTATATTCTTCGGCTAATTTATCGATTTCCTTTTTCAACTCTTCTACCATTTGAGCTTCTGGGATTTTACGGATAATTTCTCCGTGACGGAAGAGTAATCCCTCGCCTCTTGCTCCCGCAATACCAATATCTGCTTCTTTTGCTTCTCCGGGACCATTTACAGCACAGCCTAGCACACTTACTTTGATTGGTGCTTTAATGGTGGAGATATAATCTTCAATTTCATTGGCAATCGAAATTAAATCTATTTCAATTCTTCCACAGGTAGGACAAGAAATTAAAGTAGCAGCATTTGCAGCTAATCCAAATGTTTTTAACAGTTCTCTAGCTACTTTTACTTCTTCAACGGGGTCCGCACTAAGTGAAATACGCAAAGTCGAACCTATCCCTTGAGCAAGGATTGCCCCTAATCCTGCTGCACTTTTGACTGTACCAGAAAATAATGTTCCAGACTCTGTAATACCAAGGTGCAATGGATAGTCAAATGCAGCTGATGCTTTCTGATAGGCTTCAATAGCCAAACGAACATCAGATGCTTTGAGGGAAACAATAATATCATGGAAATCGAGCTCTTCCAGTATACCAATATGGTACAAAGCACTTTCTACCATACCATCAGCAGTAGGATAACCATACTTTTCTAGAATCCTCTTTTCCAATGAACCAGCATTAACCCCAATACGAATAGGAATTCCACGCTCTTTAGCAGCTTTGACAACTGCTTCTACTTTTTCACGTCGCCCAATATTTCCAGGATTGATACGAATTTTATCAATTCCACCCTCAATTGCTTTTAATGCTAAACGGTAATCAAAATGAATATCTGCTACTAATGGAACCGTAATCCGCTTTTTAATCTCTGGAATAGCTTCAGCAGCCCGCATATCCGGAACAGCTACTCGTACTATTTGGCAACCTGCTTCGGTAAGTCTATTGATTTCTGCTACTGTAGCTTTCACATCATGTGTTTTTGTCGTGGCCATACTTTGAATAACAACTTGATCATTGCCACCTATTTGGAGATTTCCTACTTTTACTGGTCTTGTTTTCGTACGATGAATCATGAGCACTCGCTCCTTAAGAAGTTAAATCTTAATAGGAAGATATATTTCCCTCAAACCGCTACACTCAGATGGGTAATTTTCTCAACACAAAAAATACATACTTTCATCTTCACAACAGAAATATTAACAGATGGAAGTTTTCTACAAGTTCAGTTTAACATTATATCATATTCGGGCAAACCAAAAAGGGGCTTATGCCCCTTTTTAACGGATAATTTAATTTATCCTCTAATCCCAACACAAACGTTAAATACAAAAAAATGTTATCTTTTCCGTACTTTTTTCGCAGCTATCTTCATCGACATGGGAATCATACCAAACCAGCGATACGCCCATGGTTCTCTTCTTGCATACTTCATCGCTTTTCTATCTTTTTTTGGTGTTTCCATAAACCACACCATTTTTTCAATAACATAGGTAATCCAATCTTTAAAAGACATTATTCCCACCTCGTTAATTAGCATCACCGCTTTTCGCGAGATTAAACCAAATATCCATGATTTCCCGAGCAATCTGTTTAATTGATTTATGGTTCGTATCGATTTGAAAATCTGCAAATTGATACAAAGGTCCTCTGGTTTGATACAACTGGTGTACCTTTTCTTCTAAAGATCCTCCTTGCAATAATGGACGAGTGGTGTCCTCTTTCAAACGCCGAATAATCTCTTGTGGATCAGCATCCAGTGCAAAAACCCACCCATACTTATGCATCGTAATTCGGTTTTCAGCACGTAATACAATTCCACCTCCTGTTGTAATAATACTTGAACGTGTATTTTGTACATATTGTTCAAGAATACCTGTTTCTACATTTCGAAAAGTCATTTCTCCATAATTAGCAAAAATTTCTGGGATAGTGCAGCCTCTATCTCGCTGAATCATATCATCTGTATCAATATGCTCCATTTTGGTCAAAGCTGCGATCTGCTGTCCAATAGTTGATTTTCCTGTACCCATAAATCCAACAAGAATGAGATGTTTTTTCATAGTAAAAACTATTATAACGAACATTGTCATTCTAACCAATACAAGATATACATCGTTTTTTTATCTATCTCCACTGTTTTGGTCTGTTGAATGTTGTCTTTCCCTTTGGCGACAGCTTGAATGAAGATACTCTCAGGTATTGATTCCCAGACAGAAATATTTACCGTATACTCCCCATACTTCTTTTGTTCTGTACGATAATCATCTGGTCTATTTTGTAGTTCCTGTTGTCTTTCCGCTATTCCACTTTCAGCAGCATACCCAGCTTGGATCATTTTTAATCTTAGCAGGTCTTGCTTTTTCCATTTGCTCCATTCCATAGAAGCAAATAAAAACAAACTAGACATCAGAGCAATTAATACCATGACAACAGGAAGAATAAAGCCCTTTTCTTCATTCATTTATACGCCCCCAAATATAGGCAGATCCTGTGAACGTAGCATTTTGATTTGAGAGGATAACTGTCATTTTCACTCTATTTTGTAAATTCTGATAATAAACTCGTTTTACTTGATATAACAAAATGGTATTTCCACGATAAGAGGCAGATGAAGATTCTTTTACACTCCGTACTAATTGATCTTGTTTCCAGCGATAACGTACGCGTAACCCATCTTTCATGATCATCTCTAATTGATTTTGATCGATTAAGAATTTGACACCATTGGCTTCATCCTGCTGCAATTGCAAAGAAAAACGATCAAATTGA